>CABQNX010000061.1 GCA_902465645.1 uncultured Peptoniphilus sp. | reverse complement strand
AAACTAAATTCTTGATGTACCATTCCTATGCCTGCATTTAAGGCGTCAATTGGGTTTTTAAAGTCAATTAATTTTCCGTCAAAATAAATTTCACCGTTATAACCGCCTGTCTCTTTTATAACTTCCATACCGAAAATTATATTCATTAGAGTTGACTTGCCGGCACCATTTTCTCCAACAAGTCCCAAGATTTCTCCCTTATTTAGAGAGAAGTTAACATCCTTTAAGACGGTATTTTCGCCAAAACTCTTGCTGACATTCTTGACTTCAAGTAAACTGTTTGTCAACAAAATCCCTCCATCTTTCATAATATAAAATTAAAATCAACGGTAGCCCGTTGACTTTAATTTATTCAATAAGATATTTACTTATTAATCAATAATATATTAAATATTATTTTATTCAGCTTTTCCTTCTGCTGATTCTTGTGCTTCCTTAATAGCGTCTAAGTCAACATTTAAGTTTAGATATTTTTCAGGAACGTCAATCTTATCCATACCTAGGTAACCTCTACCATATACATAAGTGTCTTGAGCTAATAAGAAGTGGTTTTCCTTAGTTTCTCCACTAGCTCTGTCTATATAGTTTTCAGCCATCCAGTTTGCACCTTCAGTATAGTTTTGAATAGCAGCAAGAATTTGTTCTTGGTTAAGAAGTTCGCCTTCACCCTTAAGAACTTCCATTACGTGGTCAACAGCACCAAGAGTTAGTGAATAACCTAGAGAGTATGCCCAAGTACCCATTCTCTTGTCTCCACCTTTTTCGATAACTGCTTTTTCAACAGCTTCGTTAATTGCCTTCCAGTCTCCAGCCATATCTTGGATGTCTACTGAGAATGCCTTAGGATAACCCATGATTGGAGATGGTAAGTCTTGTTCTACAAAGATTGCTCCACCAGCTGCAACACCTCTAAGAAGTGGTTCAGTGTGGGCGTCATTTGTACAGAAGAAAGCAGTGTCTTTACCATATTTGTCAATCCATGGTTGGATATTTTCTGCTATATATTGTTGTGCCCCTGGAACACCAATATCAGTTGTAGGATCTGGTGCATTTAATGAAATAAATTCAAGTCCTAGGTCCTTACAAGCTTCCTCCATGATTGCACGTCTAAGAGCTAGAAGTTCAATAGACATGTGTCTTGGGAATGTGATGTGAGCAAATTTAGTAGCTCCCATTTCCTTAGCAGCAGCTATAATTCTGTATCCTCTAGATACGTTGTCAGCATCCATTACAAGGTCAGATGCATTTTCTACCATTACAGTATCTTCTTGAGCAACTAAGTTTACAAGAATGATATCAGGTCTTTTTTCTCTAATTTGATTAAAAGCTGCAACAGTTCCTGGAACTGATTGGTTTACAATAACAGCCTTCATTAGAGGGTCATCTGCCATAGCAACAATTTTTGAAATTGTAGTTTCTTGTTCAGCTTCAAATCTGTCTGGATAAGTATCGTGTTTAATAACTCCACCTTCATCAGCAGAACCATAAAGTTCAATTGCCTTTTCAGCAGCACGGAACTCATCTTCAGCTTGAGAAACTGTACCAGTTACGATTCCTATGTGATATTCTTCGCCTTCTTTTAGAGTTTCAAACTTTGCCTTTTGACCAGCGTCAGCAGTTGTGGAAGCTTCTCCATCTTCCTTTGCAGCTCCGTTGTCAACTTTTTGACAACCAGTGAATGCTAATGCCACAAGCATTAAAAGCATGATACCCATAAACCCTTTAAATTTTTTCATTTTTAACACCTCTTCTAATTTATTTAATATTGGTTTATAAATTAAAGAGATTTTATCACATTAAATGGCAAAATACAATGGAAATATGAATTAATTTTCACGTTTTTCCAAGTAAAAATACAATATTTTTTAAATTAGAGTTCTTTCCTAGAAACAACAGCTTTTACCTTTTACG
>CABQNX010000060.1 GCA_902465645.1 uncultured Peptoniphilus sp. | reverse complement strand
CATAAATTTTGTTGGTTTATATTTCATTTGACCTCCTTCCTTGAAAAATAGGCATAAAAAATAGCCACATGATTGTGACTTCTACTACGACAAATAGAGCCTAAACTCTATTTGGAATTTTATTTTTATCTTTGTCTTGCTATGTTTAATTCTTTGTAAGCTTTCTTAAGTTCTCTATCTAGTGTTTCTGATTCTGCAAAAAGTTGAAATTCTTCATCTGTTAAATTTCCTTTTGATACCTCCCAAAGTTCTTCATGAACTTGGTCTGCACATTTCTTTGCTGTTCCTGCTATGTCTAAAAGGTTAATGGCTGCTCCAATCTTGCCTTCTTTTGATTTTTTTATTGAGTTTTCTGTGTATCTTTTGCAAGCTTTAACTTCTGTCTCTAATCTTTCTAAAATGTCTTTTTTCATGGTAATGCTCTCCTTTTCTTTTGTTGTACACATATTCCCGTATAAGAGAGTATTAGTCAAGTCTTTTATGCCTATAAATCGGCTATTTTTCAATCTTTTTAAAGATTATCTATAAAGTCGTCAAACCACTTTGCTCCAATCTCAAGCCTTATCATTGGAAGTCTTCCTAACTTGTTGTACTTTAAACTTACTATCCTTAAATCTTCAGGAAGGCTAGTTTCATAAAAATCGTTAATTGTTTTTCCCATTGTGATGTAAATTGTGTCATCTTCAAGGTAGTCTTTTAAATAATCTTGGAAAGCTAAGTCTCCATTTTCTCCTTCATAAAGTCCAAGCATTGTAATTGCTGAAGAGTCGATTAACTCATTTAAATCTTCCTGTGTTTTCATGTATTTGTATGCCATATTTTTCTCCTTATCTTTTTTTGTATGTACATATAACCGTACTGTCAAAAATAAGTCAAGTTAATTGTAGGATATAATGGCTATATTTCAACCTTTGCTCTATATTCTTTCTATTCTATCCACTCTGAAAATTACATTTAACATCGAACCATTATCCCATTTTACTAGGATTGATCCAATGGCATCCACCCCATAAACTGTGCCTAAAGTTCCAACTGGAGGTGCTTGGTCATCTTCCATTTGGATTAGTTTTACTCTTGTACCTACTGGAAATGTCTCTTTCAATTTTTGTATAATTTCCCTTGAAATCGTCTAATCACCTCACATACATATATCACTCAAATACTGATTTATATCAAGTCAGATTAATAACATCTTCATACTTATACTCTTTTCCATCCCTTAATAAGTTTATTTCATCATCACTACCAACTAGATTTAAATATCTTTTTACTGCTACATCAACAAATTTAGGTTCTATTTCTATTCCATAGCAGATTCGATTAAGCTCCTCACAGGCAATTAATGTAGATGCACTTCCTAAAAATCCATCAAGCACTAAGCCATTTGTTTGAGTTGATTGCTTTATTAAATAAGCAATAAGTGGTACTGGTTTTGATGATGGATGACCACATCCTTCTTTTTCTGAATCTTTAATTCCATCGAATTCAAAGACTGCTGTTTGTTTTTGATCTCCATACCAGTTATGCTTTCCATCTTTTCTCCAACCAAAAATAATAGGCTCCATATTAAATTTCCAATCAGTCCTCATAAAAGGAGCTCTAGGCTTTTTCCAAATAAGTCCTGCACCAACTTTAAAACCTGCATCTTCAAAGGCATCATAGAATACTCTTGCTTTCATAGTTGCATAGAATTCATAAATAGATGCATCTTTGTCCATTGCCTCTTTAAAATTTGTGAAGACCTTCATTAAAAATTCATAGGCTTCCTCATCATTAAGATTGTCATTTTTGATTGTTCCCGATTTGTTTTTCAAATCTACAAAATAGGGTGCATCGGTACAGACCAGATTGACCTTTGTATCATTTAATAACTTTTCAAAAGTCTCCCATTGAGTAGAATCACCGCAAATAACTTTATGACTACCTAAAGTCCAAATATCTCCAGTCTTTGAAAAAGTAGGCTTTTTTAGTTCTTC
>CABQNX010000059.1 GCA_902465645.1 uncultured Peptoniphilus sp. | reverse complement strand
GCTTATTTTCCTACCACCAGCATAGCTGGTGGTTTATTCATGCTAAAGCGTACAAAAAATCCCCAGCGAAAGCATCAGCTGGGGAAAATTTAAAATATAAAATTATTTTTCAGAATACTCTGCCTTTAAGGACTTGCCCTTGACCTTTTTGCCATCAAGGTCTCTTATGGCATCCTTAATCATATTCTTTGGAACTTCAACAAAGGAGAAGTTTAGCATGATGTTAATCCTTCCAATGTCTTTTGGATTAATATCCGTGTGCCTGCCAAGTAGCCTAATGACTTCACTAGAGTCAAGACCGTCTCTCTTGCCCTTGTTTATAAAAATCTTTGGACCCTTGATCTTCTTCATCTCCTTAGACTTCTTGTCCCTGGACCTATCAGATGACTTAGACTTTTTTGACATTTCAAACTTCTTTCCATAATCAACCCTATCAAGTTCCTTGATCTTAATCTTGTTAGTGGACTCATTTACCAATTTTAAAAGAGAAGCAGAGATATCATAGAGGCTGTGGCCCTCTGCCAAGAGCTTATTTAAGACTTCTGTGTAGTTAGCTTGGTCTTCTGCCTTTAAGATATTCTTGTTGACCTTGTCAAATAGATTATCAAGACTTTCCCTCTCAACGTCAGCCTTAGTAGGAAGCTTCATCTTTTCCATCTTAATATTCGCATACTTTTCAATCTCCTTAAACTTAGGATAATCCCTGCTAGTTACAAAAGTAAAAGATGCCCCCTTCTTGCCAGCCCTTGCCGTACGGCCAATCCTGTGAACATAATACTCAGCTTGTTGTGGCAAGTCGTAGTTAAAGACAAGATCAATATCAGACACATCAAGACCACGAGCCGCAACATCAGTTGCAATCAAGACATCAATAGTCCCATTCCTGAATTTCTTCATTACATTGTCCCTTGATGACTGACGCATATCACCGTGAAGGGAGTCAACCTTGTAACCCCTTTGGGCAATCTCAACCTCAAGAGCCTCAACCATCCTCTTGGTATTGCAGAAGATGATGGACTTCTTTGGCTTGTGGATGAGGATAAGCCTATTCAAAATATCTGTCTTCATATTCCTATTAAGCTCAAGGTAAAATTGCTCGATCTTTTCAGCAGTAAGTTCCTTCTTCTCAATAATAACTTTGGCAGGATCCCTTTGATAAAGTCTAGAAAACTCCCTTATGTCATTGTCAAAAGTAGCTGAGAAAAATAAAGTTTGTCTGTCAGGATTAGTCTTCTCTATAATAGCCTTCATATCATCCCTAAAACCCATATCAAACATTTCGTCAGCCTCATCAAAGGTCAAAAACTTTAGGCCATCTAGCCTAATAGTCTTTCTCTTCATGTGGTCCATGACCCTGCCAGGAGTCCCAACAACAATGCTGGCTCCCTTCTTTAAGTCACGCAGTTGCTTGCCCATGTCAGCCCCACCATAAATTGGAACTATATTAATGAATTTTTTATATTTTGCAAGTTTCTTTAATTCTTCAGATACTTGTCTAGCAAGCTCTCTTGTAGGAACAAGGACAAGAGCCTGCAAGTCATCAGCATCTTCTTCCATTCCCTCAATTATTGGAATCCCAAAAGATGCAGTCTTGCCAGTACCAGTCTGAGCCTGAGCAAGGACGTCACAACCTTCTAAAATTATTGGTATGCTTGCCTCTTGAACCTCAGATGGACTTTCAAAACCCAAATCATCAATGGCACGCAAAAGTTCACTAGATAAATTTAAATCACTAAATCTCAATATATTCTCCTAATCTATTATAAAAATAAAAAAAGACCGAGATTCCCTCGGTCCTTCAAGTTCTTTCTTTTGACATTATAACACAAAAAAATTTAAAAAGCTCCTAAAGATTACAATTTACATAAAATATTGTGTTTTATAAAATTTATAAAGTTTTAAATAATTATAAAGTTCTGAAAATTTGTGAGTTAAGAAAAAAATATGAAGTAACAGAAATTCGTAAAGTAGTAAAAAATTGATTTTAAATAAACTTTATGGTATTATATATGTAAATGAGGACACCGTTAAAAGCGGTCGCCTTAGGGTTAATTAATATAAAAACCACCTAAGCCGATTGAACTGACCCCCAAAAGTTGGACCTAAAAACCAACTTAAGGAGGTCATTTTTTT
>CABQNX010000058.1 GCA_902465645.1 uncultured Peptoniphilus sp. | reverse complement strand
CCTTATCTGTTGTCTTAACTATTACCTTCACATAAGATTCTGGTACAGGTGGTTTCTTATCTGGATCAGTTTGTTCAACTACATCCTTTTCAAATCCCGGAGAAATAACTGTATCTTCTGTAAATTTATGGCGCTTGTTAAAGTCATAAACACCATTTTCATTTTGTGCGTCTTTATCTGCTGACCAATGAGTAAAGCCTAATTCTTTCTTTTCAGCTTCCGTCAATTTAATTTCAGGAATGTTTACCAAAGCATTTTTATTTACATAGTAGATCTTAGAATCTTTTTCTCCAGGTTTTCCTGTTGGATTTACTGTAACTTTTACATATTCTCCAGTGACATTAATAAGATCTCCATCAGCTTCTGTTGCATCCTTTAAAACTTTTGGCATTGCTCCACTTGTAAGAGCCTCATAAACATTTTTATAAACCTTTACTGGTATTTCAATCTCTTGTTTAGAGTTATCAGAAAACTTTATCTCTGCCTTGATTTTTACTTCTCTAACAAGTTCTGTTGAATCGTCTTTGCCAAGTTCTCTTAGTTTTTCATAGATGTCATCTGCACTGTCCTTGATTGTGATTTCTGTTCCTGTTGGGAAAGCCACTTCTTTTCCATTTTTATCCAATTTTTTAACTTGTGCTTTAAGTTTATCTTCAGTAGGAATAAAATTGTTTATCCAATTTCCATCTTGATCTTTAAATGATTCAGTAACAACTAAAGTTTCAATCTTGACATCAGACCAGTCAAAGTATGCAGTGAATTCGTAATTTTTATCTATAATAGTGTTGTCATTTAATAGAGGTTTTTCATCCCACTTTGTGAATTTCTTTCCTGCATCTGGTGTGATGTAATACTTGCCTTCTTCTTTATCAGCACCTTCTTGTAATTCTTGAGGAACTACTAATAAGTCTGATTTAAGTCCTTTTATTACATCGTAGTATAATTCTGTCTTTGGATTTCCATTTTTGTCAGTAAAGGCTCCGCCCTTATCTGCCTTAAAGGTTATTCTTACATATCCATCTGGAACTGGATCATCCTTTGGAACATCTATAACTCTCACATCTTCATAGTAGAAGAATATTTCATCAAGATCTGTTCCGTTGATGCCTTTAAACTCTCCTGTAGCTTCATCTACATCGTAGAAAAGTTGTTGTTGTGGATCACTTGCAAGCTTCCAACCTGGAATAGTACGATAATTTCTTGCATCATAGTGACGGTTTCTACTTACAACTTCTTCTTGAGGTATGATGCTGTTAGTATCAACAATAGCTTTAATAGCTGCTTTCTTTGTATCGACAGTATCTGTACTTTTAATTATCTTTTCTATTTCAGCTTGAGCCTTTTTGTCAAGATAATTTACCTTGTAGTCACGAGTTTTAAAGCGTCTGTAATAGAAATGGAATTCATTGTACTTTGCCTTAGGATTTTCTACAGAACTTCCATCCTCACCCAAAATAAATTGTGGTTCAACTTTTAATGAGTGGAGGTCAGTATTGTCAAACTTATGATGCTCGTTATAATTCTTGTACTCATCCTTTACTTTATTTTCATCCGGCAAAGCCATAAGTTCTTCATGAGGCATCAATATCCAATCTTGATTTTGTTCTGTCGCAGTGGCTGCAGTGTAAAATTTTGCACGAGCGTCTTCGATTATAAACTTCCTTGGATGCCCTATTTCATTTCCATCTTTATCAATAAAGTGATGATATACAGGAACATCTATTTTATTGTTTGCAAGCCAAATAGCTTTTATATATACGTTGCCAACAACTTCATTTCCAAAAGCATAAAGTTCAGGCACGCCATATTCTTTCCTATAACTTGTATCTACACTGCCATCGTCATTGTATCTGATAACTTGCCAGCCTAAAAAGTCATAACCCTTTCGTCTAGGCTTTTGTATCTTATTAAGCTTTTCTTTATGGTTTACTGTAAAGATTTGCTTGCTACCATCATTTGTTTCTTTTACTGCAGACTTATTTACATTGTGGTCCTCATTTCTTCTAAAGATTAAATCTTCCACAGTAAGATTTTTCATTGTTCCGCCATCTGGGTCAATGGTTACTTTCCATTTATAATCAGGTTCTCCCCACTTAGCAAAAAGGAATTGGTCATAATGAAGTTTTGTTTCCTTGCCATCTTTTACCAAATTTTCACCGGCAGGGTCTGTAGCCCAGCCCTTGAATTCCCAATTTTTAGGCACCCAATCCGGTTTTTGAGGTACTTTCTTTGTGTCTACTTGCAAATCATTTAAGGGCATTTCATAATACACATCAAAAAGGTCTTCGCCCACTGTATATTCGTTGTTGTTTTTAATCTTTTTCGGGTCGTTGTTTAGTTTTAACTTGTACTTGTTGCGAGTGTAGCTTGCATAATTGTAGGCATTCGTCCCATTAAATAATTTTTTGCTCCAAGGAAAATTAGGGATGTATTCTATCTTGTCGGCGTCGCTTCTAAAAGGCGTTTTTGCATTTCTTTCTGCATTTA
>CABQNX010000057.1 GCA_902465645.1 uncultured Peptoniphilus sp. | reverse complement strand
AAAGGAATTTAACGCAAAGACTCAAGATCAAGCAGGTATGATTATCCCTGTTGTTCTTACAGTTTATCAAGATCGTTCTTTCACTTTTATCACTAAGACTCCACCAGCAGCAGTGCTTATTAAGAAAGCTCTTAATTTGCCAAAAGCTAGTGGTGAACCTAACAAGAAAAAAGTTGGAAAGCTAACAAAGGCACAAGCTGAAGAGATAGCTAAAACTAAGATGCCAGATCTTAACGCAGCAAGCTTAGAAGCAGCTGTTGAATTGATTGCTGGTACAGCTAGAAGTATGGGTATAGAAGTAGAAAGATAAGTGGGAGGCTGAGCCGTAGGTACCACGAAGGAGGTAAATATGCCAAAAAGAGGTAAAAAATATCAAGAAAGCGCTAAGCTTGTAGATAGATCGAATTTATATGATGTTAATGAAGCTCTTGACTTAGTTACAAAAACTGCTAAGGCAAACTTTGACGAAACGGTAGAACTTGCAGTAAGACTTGGTGTTGATCCAAGACACGCTGACCAACAAGTTAGAGGTACTGTAGTGCTTCCTAACGGAACAGGTAAAGAAGTTAAGGTACTTGTTCTTGCTAAGGGAGACAAGATTAAGGAAGCTGAAGCAGCTGGTGCTGACTTCGCTGGCGGAGAAGAATTAGTTGAAAAAATCCAAAACGAAAACTGGTTTGGATTTGACGTAATTATTGCAACTCCAGACATGATGGGCGTAGTTGGTAAAATCGGTAGAGTTCTTGGACCAAAGGGACTTATGCCAAACCCTAAATCAGGTACAGTTACATTTGATGTAGAACAAGCTGTAAAAGAAATCAAGGCTGGTAAGGTTGAATATAGAGTTGACAAGGCTGCTATCATCAACGTTCCAATCGGAAAAGTTTCTTTCGGAGCTGACAAACTTGCTGAAAACTTCAAGACAATTGCAGATGCTATTATTAAAGCAAAACCAGCAGCTGCTAAGGGTCGTTATTTAAAATCAGTAACAGTTTCATCAACAATGGGTCCTGGAATCAAAGTAAATGGTTCAAAATTAATGGAAAAATAAAAACACCTAAGATAAATAAAAACCCTCAACTTCTTATGAAGCAAGGGTTTTTTTAAGGACTTAAGTTTATAAACTTAGGTCCTTTTTTAATATAATTTTTAAAGTTTTTGTAGGTCACGAGTTAAGAACTTTCTTAGTAGGAATATTACAAAAACTGTAACTGCAAAATCAACTGATAAGAATGATGCGTTATAAGTTATTGAATAAACCCAGGAGTTCATGCCAGCAGGTGTGTATTGCTTAAAGAAGAGGACACCTGATAAGACGTGACAAATAAACCTGCCTAGGATTCCCACAAGAGATCCAAGTAGGATTGTCTTAATAGAGTTAGTTTTCTCAAACTCATCCTTATAGAGCCCTGCAAGTCCAAGAAGACCATAGGCCAAAGGATAGTCTAAGATAGCTTGGACTGGGTGATAAACACTGCCGCCAAGAATAATAGACATGACACCGTAAACTGCACCTACAACAAAGCCCTTTACTGGTCCATACCTTAGGGCAAAGATAATTAGTGGAATCATCTTGCCAGGAGTAATAGATCCACCATTAGGCAGTTGGTAAAGTTTAACAGTACGAAGAATAAGAGCAAGAGCTATACACACAGCCCCCTCAACTAACATTTTTGTTGTCCAATTTTTATTTGTTTTTTGCATAAAAAAATACCTCCTTTGCACAAATACTTAAAGAGGTTTAGACACTTCCCTCCGCAAGCATTACCTTGATTGGTTAAAGGGTATAATCTCAGCCATCTGGCACCCCTAGTGCAAATTACATTATAAGATAAGGAAAATATCTTGTAAAGGAAAAGAGAGAAGATTAATAAAGTTTTGTTTTCTTTTTAATACAAGTTTTGGATAAGAGTGAAAATTTAAAGTAAGTGAAGTATAAAATATAAATGACTTGTAAAATTTTTAAGACCTAAGAATTAAATATGACTTCACAAGTAATTATTACTTAAGAATTAATTGAGACTAAAAACTTAATGGTGACTTAATAAAAAACTATGACTTAAGAAATAATTGTGACTTCACAATTAATTATGACTTAATAAAAAAATATCAGCTTGCAATATTTCATGAGTTCATAAATTTTTATAGGCTAGTGAAAAATTATGCCTTAGGAATATTTTTTAAAGAGAAAAGTGAATTATAAATAAGAGAAAATTTTATACAATGATCTTGAATAAAACTTTATAGGCTATGAAGATAGATGAAAAACTTTAAAAATCTCATACAATCCTATATAATAACTAAAGCATAAGATTTAAAAAGAAATTCAAAATAAATGCAAATAAGCATTGACAAAAAACTAAAGACTATATATAATACTTATGTTACTAAGCCGCAGACAGTAGGTGGCCTTGCCATAAATCCTACCGAGGTTTGAAATTCGGATTTATTTGATTTTCACATCTCACGGCGGCGTGAGATTTTTTT
>CABQNX010000056.1 GCA_902465645.1 uncultured Peptoniphilus sp. | reverse complement strand
CCTTGACCAGAAATAATAAGAGGTGTTCTCGCTTCATCAATTAAAATTGAGTCAACTTCGTCGACGATACAATAGTGAAGTCCTCTTTGAACCATTTCTTCCTTATATATAACCATGTTATCTCTTAGGTAGTCGAAACCAAATTCGTTATTAGTACCATAAGTGATATCAGAATTGTAGGCAGCCTTCCTGTCCTCTTGGTCCATGTCGTGGATAATACATCCAACGCTAAGACCTAGGAATTCATAAACCTTACCCATCCAGTCCCTATCACGGCTAGCCAAGTAGTCGTTGACAGTAACAACGTGAGTTCCCTTGCCTTCAAGGGCATTTAAGTAAGCTGGAAGTGTAGCAACAAGTGTCTTACCTTCACCAGTTCTCATTTCTGCAATTCTACCTTGGTGAAGAACAATACCACCAATAACTTGGACCCTAAAGTGCTTCATGCCAAGAACTCTCCAAGCAGCTTCTCTTACAACAGCAAAAGCTTCTGGAAGTAGGTCATCAGTTGTTTCACCATTCTTAATTCTATTTTTAAATTCTTCAGTTTTACTTTTAAGCTCGTTGTCTGAAAGCTTTTCCATCTCGCCTTCGAGACTCATAACTTTATTTACAAGGGGCTCGATTTTTTTAAGTTCCCTATCACTGTAGGTACCAAAAATCTTTTCCATTAAACCCATTTTACCACTCCTTTTACCTGACGTATTATTCTATCATTAAATGGCATATTTTACAATAAAAATCCTGTTCAACACATCTCTATAAATTATATTGTTACTAATATTTAATGTCAATATAAATAGGCTAATTACTTAATTTAAATAAGTTACTCTCATGTGAAACTATACAAAATTAAAATTTTATTATAAAATGTACTAAATGATGAGGAGGTTAATATGATACTAGTAGTTGACTTTGGTGGCCAATACAATCAGTTAATAGCAAGACGAATAAGAGATCTTAACATTTACTGCGAAGTTGTACCCTACAACAAGGCCTTAAAAGAATTAGAAAATAGAGACAACGTTGAAGGAATAATATTTACAGGTGGACCTAACTCAGTTTATGAAGAAGGCGCACCACAAATAGAAAAAGAAATCTTCGACAAAGGCATACCAGTACTTGGACTTTGCTACGGAATGCAAATCATGGCCCACACACTTGGTGGAGAAGTAATAAAAGCTCCAAAAGAAAGAGAATTTGGAAAGACAGAAATCGAAACAAAAGAATCACCAATCTTTAAAGACTTAGCAAAAGAAGAAACGGTTTGGATGAGTCATGTTGATAGAGTAAAAGAAGTGCCAGAAGGCTTTGAAATAATAGCAAAGAGCAAAAACTGTCCAGTAGCAGGCATGGCAAATGTAGATAGAAGACTTTATGCCCTACAATTCCATCCAGAAGTAAACCATTCAGTCCACGGCAAAAAAATGCTAGAAAACTTTGCAGTAGAAATCTGTGGAGCAAAAAAAGATTGGACAATGGAAAACTATGCAAAAAAATCCATCCAAGAAATAAAAGAAAAAGTTGGCGACGGAAAAGTCCTCCTTGCCCTATCAGGTGGAGTTGACTCATCAGTAACAGCAGCCCTACTATCAAAAGCAGTTGGCGAAAATCTAACATGCATCTTTGTAGACCACGGACTAATGAGAAAAGACGAAGGCGACGAAGTAGAAGAAGCCTTTAAAGACTCAGGCATGCACTTCATAAGAGTAGACGCAGAAAAAAGATTTTTAGATAAACTATCTGGCGTGACAGACCCAGAAAGAAAGAGAAAAATCATTGGCGAAGAATTCATAAGAGTCTTTGAAGAAGAAGGACAAAAAATAAAGGCAGTAGACTTCCTTGCACAAGGAACAATTTACCCAGACGTAATCGAATCAGGACTAGGCGACTCAGCAGTAATAAAGTCTCACCACAACGTTGGCGGACTTCCAGACTTCGTAGACTTCAAAGAAATCATTGAGCCACTCCGCATGCTATTTAAAGACGAAGTACGTGACCTTGGAAGAGAACTAGGACTTGCAGACTACCTAGTAGACAGACAACCCTTCCCAGGACCAGGACTTGCCATAAGAGTAATGGGCGAAATCACAAAGGAAAAACTAGACATACTTCGTGACGCAGACAAAATCTTTAGAGACGAATTAGAAAAAGCAAAACTAGAAGACATAAACCAATACTTCGCAGTCCTAACAAATAACAGAACAGTAGGAGTAATGGGCGACTTTAGAACTTACGACTATACACTTGCCCTTCGTGCAGTGTCAACAACAGACTTTATGACAGCCGACTTCACAAGGATCCCTTGGGAAATCTTGGATAAGGTGTCAAATAGAATAGTAAACGAAGTAGACCACATAAATAGGATAGTATATGATATAACATCCAAACCCCCAGCAACAATAGAATGGGAGTAGTAGCAAAAAAACAAAAAACTTTGTAAAATCAATGGTTACAGAAGATTAAAAACTGTAACTGGGATTAAAATGGGAACATTTGTAAAAAAGAATAAATTGAATAATAGTTCCATGTGGTTTACATGATGACAAAAAATAAGACCGTAGTTTCAAGCTGCGGTCTTTTTGCCTACATATTACGAGGATTAATTTATTTTGACATCTCCAGTAGCTACTTTCAAATGTAACAAACAATATAAATCAAATTGCAAAAGTAACTAATACAACGGGAGTCATTTATTAAGAAGGATATTGATTATATGAGAGAAAAAAAATAAAAATTATAAAAAGAGATGTGGGATTTACATTCCCTAATTCTAAATAAATCAAAAGATAGTTTTTGTAATTAGCATAGCAATTACAAAAACAAATCATATACAATCATCTGTAAATTTTCATGAAAAATTGACAGTTTATTAAAGTTGTGTAAAATTAAGTAAAAGTCTATTCCTTAGGAATGCACAAACTTTAATACAAAAAATAAAAGGTTATAATCTAAAAAACTAGGTTCTATAATAAAGACAGTCCGAAGAATACTGATATTTACCTCTCTGTACCTTTCCTACGATTTTTTTGTTTGATTGAGTTTTCTAAACTGTCCTAATAGCTTATGCTTTTGTGAGATAAGTTCAGTGATGCCAGGATCAAGTTTAAGAAGTTTGTTGACATCACGAAGTTCAGATTGGGTATATTTTATCTCCGTATTAACCTGTTTTAAAGCTGTCTGTAATTTGGTAGTATCTCAACCAATCTCAACTGTTATCCCTTTTATTCTATTTGCCAATATCTCACCTCCTTAATTTTAGGCATCAAAACCTGCTAACAAAAGTCAAGCATAACCTGAAATTAATTTCAGGTTATTTGAT
>CABQNX010000055.1 GCA_902465645.1 uncultured Peptoniphilus sp. | reverse complement strand
TATTTGCGAGCTTCGCGTGAACCTAATCAACTCAAAGTTCGCTACGCTCCTTTTCCTTGTAAGGTTCATCGGCTGAGCAATAAATTGCTCAAGCACATTGAATTTTTTACGGCTGTCTTGCCTTACGGGGTTTTTCTCCTTAAGTTTACGGTTTTACCATTACACGATTTCAAACTTATGTTTAGTTACATAACAAAACTCAACAATCTTAATAAACTTTTTAATCAAATGAAGCTTAGTCAGTAATGATTAAGCTTTATTTTTTTATAATTTTATATACATTAGCGAAGTTATATTTTTATCTGACTTAACAAAAAACTATTACTTCACAACAAACTATGACTTAAAAATTAAATGTGATCTTGTAATTTTTTCTGACTTCTCAACAAATTACAACTTCATACTTAAACAGTGAGCTGGTGGATTGTCCCAGCTCGTTGAAACCTTATAAGGTCGTAGAGTTTGCTAATATCCCGCAAGCTAATAAGGTCGTAAGCAAAAAAAAAGTTCGGAGACGTTAAAAAAATTTCACTGTTTGAGCGAAGCGAGTTTGAAATTTTTAGTCGGAGGGCTTTTTGCGTAGTAACGGGCCGGGCCCCTGCCAGGGCGAGGGGATAGGGGAGAGGTTTAAGGAGAGGGAAAGGGGCCTCGCCCGTCCCTTTCTCCCCCTCCTTAGAGAGAATATAAAAGCATCAGCTTTTAAAAACTTTTCTATTGATTTCCTAACCCCCTCCAGATAAATAATAGTAAAGCTCTGCTTTACAAAAAATTTTTAAAGATTAATCTTTAAAAAGGCATATAAAAGCACCAGCTTTAAAAAAGTTTTAAATTATTTTTTAAAAATAAAACAAAATCATAAAGCTTTTATTATAAATTCATTTATCTTTCACAAATTCATACTAAGATTAAGTCATAAATAATAAAATAGGAGGAAAGTATGAAGAAGAATTTAAATAAAAACCCTGGTATGGGTAAGATTGTAATTATAATTGCCCTAGTTTTTTCTCTAATTGGAGGAATCATTGGTTCGGCAATTACAACTTATAAGCTTTTACCTCAAGGGGAAAGTAAGACAACAAATAGCGACTCAAATATAACTATTTCTGCCAAGGACAATATGACAGTGGCTTCGGCAGTTGCCAAGAAGTCCATGTCTTCTGTAGTTGGGATAACAACTAAGGGACTTCAACAATCTTTTTTTGGACAAGTTGAGGTCCAAGGTGTTGGTTCTGGTGTAATTGTTGATTCAAAGGGTTACATCCTTACTAATGCTCACGTTGTAAAACTAAACAACCAAGTTGTTAAGGACGTGACAGTTAGGCTAAATAATGAAGAGGATATTCAAGGGAAGACAATTTGGGCAGACGAGATGATTGACCTTGCTATTGTAAAAATTAACACAGACAAAAAATTAAATGTGGCAAGTCTTGGTGACTCTGATGCCCTTTCAATAGGGGATACTGCCATAGCCATTGGTAACCCTATATCACTTCAATTTTCTCAAACTGTAACCCAAGGTATAATCTCTGGACTTGACAGGTATGTTGGGGCAGTAAGTGGTGGAGGCTACATGACTGGTCTTATCCAAACTGATGCATCAATAAATGGTGGTAACTCTGGTGGAGCCCTTTTAAATGCTGAAGGAGAAGTAATTGGAATTAACACAGTCAAGGTTCAATCAGCAGAGGGACTTGGTTTTTCAATTCCTATTAACTTTATTAAGCCAATAATTAAACAAGTTATTGAAACAGGATCTTATAAGGAAATGTCCATGGGTATGCTTACAATGAATGTGGATGTTGCTTCTCAAGTTTTAAATCAAAAGTCACCTGTTGACAAGGGAATATTTGTCTATAAGGTTTATGAAGGATCACCTGCAGCAACTGCTGGACTTGAAGCAGGAGATATTGTAACAAGAATTGGCAAGGACCAAGTGTCTGATAACAACGCTTTGAAGTCAATCCTTTACAAGTACCAAGTTGGCGACAAGGTAGAGGTTGAGTATATTAGAAATGGCAAAAAGATGACAGCTGAAGCAACTTTCACTGATTACTCTATAGAAAATGACAAAGAGGCCCAAAAGGATATAAGGGAACAAGTAAAGGAAAGAACTGCCCAAGAAGAAGCGAGAGCAAGAAGACAAGAAGAATTATTCAATAGGTTTAGACAAGAATTTGGAAATAATTTTTAAGCTATAAAGATAGCTTATAAAATTTTAAATAAAAAATTTTTATAAAGTAAAAGTGACACCATCTGGTGCCACTCTTGCTTTATTTTTTTGCAATTCTTTCTAATTTTTCGGCGTGGAAGGAATTAAAGTATTCTTCCAAGAGGTCTACAAACCTCTTTGCATACTTGGTGATGTAGCGGTTTTTATTTTTTATGGCATAGATGCCAAGGGTCACAGGCTTGCCCCCAGAATAGAGTGGGAAGATGTTGATGTCGTCGTCAAACTCGTCTACCCACCTCTTGATATTCATTTGAGAGATGAAAACTGCAGCTATTGCCTTGTTGCAAATTGAAAGGGCAATCCTGGAATAGCCAGTCTCGATGTAATCATTGGGTCTTACACCAGCTTCCTTAAAACTTTGATTTATTAGGCTCCTAATCCTATTGTCCTGGGTGTAAAGTAGGAAGGGAACCTCAGCAAAGTCCCTTAAGTTCAAGTTATCAATTGATTTTTCCTTTAAGTCTTCAAGATTTTTAAAATATTTTTTTAGGAGCCTGTCACTGACACAAAGATAAAGTTTCTCATCTAGGAGAAGACTAGATTTTAAATTTTCATTTTGGTTGTTTTCGTCAATGGAAATGGCAAGGTCTAATTTGTTCTCAAGACACATTTCTTCAAGTTCATGAGATTGCTTTTCGTGGAGGACAAGACCAACTTGGGGGAATTCCTCAGTAAATTTTTCTATAATAGATGGTATGAACATATCAGCACGAGGGGAAGAGGCACCTAGCATGAGTTTACCCATCTCTTCGCTTTCTAGGTCCCTGATCTTGTTTATCATATCAGATTCACTTGTGAGGAGTTTCTCTGCATAGGCCAGGTACTCTTCTCCAATAGGTGTCAGCATCAGTCTTGGTTTTCTAAAAAAGAATTTTGTCCCATAATATTCTTCCAGTCTTTTTATATGATTTGAAAGAGTTTGTTGTGAAATGTAAAGTTTTTCTCCAGTTTCATTCATATTTAAGGTCTTGGCAAGTTCTGTGAAGTAGTAAATACTTTCGAAATTCATATTTCCTCCTATCAAATATATTTTGTGATTTATACAAATATTTATTAATTTATTTTGTAGTACTTTTATTATATACTAAGTATAAGTTAATTGTGAAATAAATATTAAGAATCCCTTATAGTTTACCAGCTTTTTTTCCTTAATATCACAATTACCGGAATCCCCTTGCACCCACCTCCTTGGGTGCATTTTTAGTACCATAAATAGTGTAAGAAAGGAAGTAATTCCTATCTTGCACTATTTTT
>CABQNX010000054.1 GCA_902465645.1 uncultured Peptoniphilus sp. | reverse complement strand
GCTGTTGGAATGCCTGAAGCCAGAATTATCTTAGCCCAAACTGCAACTTATTTAGCATCATCAGAAAAATCCAATGCAGCTTATGCAGGAATAAATAAGGCCATGGAGGATGTGAGAAATTCAACTAACATTGATATACCCAGGTATATAAGGGATAAAAGAAACCCAAACAATGAAACTGATGAAAAATACTTATATCCTCACGATTATGAGAATGCTTATGTAGACCAAAAATATATGCCAGATAATTTTAAGGGCAGAAAATATTATGAGCCAAAAAATATTGGCTATGAAAGAAAAATAAAAGATTACTTAGACAGTTTAAAGTGAGTTAAATTGACAAATAGAGCATTTAATTATATACTAAACAATTAAGTAAGAAATTGAAAATTAGGAGGAATTATGTCAATTAGCATTAGAGAAATTTTTAAAAATCCAGAGGATTTTTTAGATAAAGAAATAGTATTAAGTGGTTGGGTAAAAACATCTAGAGCTTCAAAAAACTTCGGTTTTATTGAACTCACTGATGGAACAGTTTTTAAACCAATTCAAGTAGTTTATGGTAAAGAATTAGAAAACTTTGATGAAGTTGAAAAATTTCCAATAAGCTCTTCTTTAGAAATCAGTGGAAAAATTGTTAAGTCACCTGGTAAAAACCAATCTTATGAATTACAAGCAAGTAAGATAGAAGCAATTTGTTCATCTGATCCATCATATCCACTTCAAAAGAAAAGACACACAATGGAATACCTAAGAACAATAGCTCACTTACGTCCAAGAGCAAATACATTTAATGCTGTCTTTAGAGTAAGATCACTAATTGCTTATGCAATTCACAAGTTCTTCCAAGAAAAGGGATTTGTTTACGTCCATGCTCCAATAATTACAACATCAGATGCTGAAGGAGCAGGAGAAATGTTCCAAGTAACAACTCTTGATATTGATAAAATTGCAAAATCAGAGCCTACTGAAGTTGACTACTCAAAGGACTTCTTCAATAAAAAGACTCACCTTACAGTGTCTGGTCAGCTAGAAGCTGAAGCTTTTGCAGAAGCCTTTAGAGATATTTATACTTTTGGACCTACATTTAGGGCAGAAAACTCAAATACACAAAGACACGCTGCAGAATTCTGGATGATTGAACCAGAAATGGCCTTTGCTGATCTTAATGTAAATATGGACGTATCAGAAGAAATGTTAAAATATATTATTTCTTATGTCCTTGAAAATGCACCACAAGAAATGGAATTCTTTAACAACTTCATTGACAATGGTCTGTTAGAAAGATTACAAAATGTAGTTGATAACGAGTTTGCAAGAATAACTTATACAGAAGCTATTGAAATTCTTGAAAAAGCTGATAAGGAATTTAATTATCCTGTAAGCTGGGGAATTGACCTACAAACAGAACACGAAAGATATATTACTGAAGAAGTTTACAAGAAACCAGTTTTCGTAACTGATTATCCAAAGGAAATCAAGGCTTTCTATATGTATGAAAATGACGACAAGAAAACTGTTGCTGCTATGGACCTTCTAGTACCAGGTGTTGGCGAAATCATTGGAGGAAGCCAAAGGGAGCACAGATTTGATGTTCTAGAAGAAAAGATGCAAAACATTGGAATGGATATGGACACTTATGATTGGTATCTTGATTTAAGAAGATATGGATCTGTAGTTCACTCAGGATTTGGTCTTGGATTTGAAAGAGCAGTAATGTATATAACTGGAATGAAAAACATAAGAGACGTAATTCCATTCCCAAGAACTGTTGGAAATGCTGAATTTTAATTTTTATAATTTTAGGAGTTAATATGAATAAATATACACCAAGTGATATAGAAAAAAAGTGGCAAGACTTTTGGGATGAACACGAATCCTTTGTATGTGAAAATAATTCAGACAAGGAAAAGTTTTATGCCCTTGTAGAATTCCCTTATCCATCAGGACAAGGACTTCACGTAGGTCACCCAAGACCTTACACTGCCCTAGATATTGTTTCCAGGATGAAGAGAATGCAAGGTTATAATGTACTTTATCCAATGGGATGGGATGCCTTTGGTCTTCCAACAGAAAACTATGCAATAAAAAATAAAATCCATCCAGCTATTGTTACTAAAAATAATATTGCTCACTTTAAAAAACAATTAAAGTCAATTGGATTTTCCTTTGACTGGTCTAGGGAAATTAACACAACTGATCCAGAATATTATAAGTGGACACAATGGATTTTCCTACAACTTTATAAACACGGACTTGCTTACAAGAAAGAAATGCCAATAAACTGGTGTCCTTCATGTAAGGTTGGACTTTCTAATGAAGAAGTTGTTGGTGGAAAATGCGAAAGATGTGGAGAAGAAGTTGTAAGACGTGTTAAGAGCCAATGGATGCTTAAAATAACTGAGTATGCAGATAGACTTATTGAAGACTTAGATGACCTTGACTTTATCGATAGGGTTGTAACACAACAAAAAAACTGGATTGGTAGAAGTGAGGGAGCAAGTATTAACTTCTCACTTAAAGACTTTGATGAACAACTTGAAGTTTTCACAACTAGACCAGATACAATTTATGGTGCAACTTATATGGTAATTGCGCCGGAACATCCATTAATTGAAAAACATGCTGATAAGATTGAAAACTTAGATGAAATAAATGCCTACAAAGAAGAATGTTCAAAGAAAAGTGATTTCGAAAGAACTGAACTTGAAAAAGACAAGTCTGGTGTAGAAATAAAAGGTATTAAGGCAATTAATCCCCTTACTAATAAGGAAATCCCAATTTGGATTTCTGATTATGTCCTTATGACATATGGAACAGGTGCTATCATGGCAGTGCCAGCTCACGATGATCGTGACTATGACTTTGCAAAGAAATTTGGACTTGAAATCATTCCAGTAATAGAAGGATCTGATATATCAGAACACGCAAACACAGAAACTTCTACTGGAAAAATGATTAATTCAGAAATCCTAAATGGACTTGAAGTTAAGGATGCCATCGCTAAGATGATAGACTATCTTGAAGAGCATAAACTTGGAGATAGAAAAATTAATTATAAATTGAGAGACTGGGTATTCTCAAGACAAAGATATTGGGGAGAACCAATTCCAATAGTTCACTGCGAAAAATGTGGTTATGTAGCTCTTCCAGAAGAAGAACTTCCACTTCTACTTCCAGAAGTAGAAAATTACGAACCAACTGATTCTGGAGAATCACCACTTGCAAAGATGACTGATTGGGTAAACACTACTTGTCCAAAATGTGGTGGACCAGCAAAGAGAGAAACAGACACAATGCCACAATGGGCAGGATCATCTTGGTACTTCTTGAGATATACTGACCCACACAATGATGAAGCACTTGCAAGCAAGGAAGCTCTTGATTATTGGATGCCAGTTGATTGGTACAACGGTGGTATGGAACACACTACACTTCACCTTCTATATTCAAGATTCTGGCACAAGTTCCTATATGATATTGGAGTAGTTCCAACTAAGGAACCTTATCAAAAGAGAACTTCACACGGTATGATTCTTGGTGGAAACAATGAAAAAATGTCAAAATCAAGGGGTAACGTAGTAAATCCTGACGATATTGTAAGAGATTATGGTGCAGACACTTTAAGATGTTATGAAATGTTTATTGGTGATTTTGAAAAACCTGTACCTTGGTCAGAAAATGGAGTTAAGGGCTGTAGAAGATTCTTGGAAAGAGTTTGGAATCTACAAGAAATTGTAGTTGAGGGAGATGACTACAGTAAAGAATTAGTCTCAGAAATACACAAGACTATTAAAAAGGTTACTGAAGATTATGCTCACTTAAAGGCAAATACTGCAATTGCTCAACTTATGACCCTATCAAATGAATTTAATGATGCTGGAAAAATCACTAAAGAAGACCTTAGAACTTTCTTAATTTTATTAAATCCAGTTGCACCACATATAACAGAAGAATT
>CABQNX010000053.1 GCA_902465645.1 uncultured Peptoniphilus sp. | reverse complement strand
CAATAATTCTTGATGAAGATCCAATGCCACTTTTGAGGTTAAAGGAAATCATACCTGTTCCTGCTCCCACTGACCCCTCTTCAAAGTTTTCTTTTATATTTTTAAGAGACTCCAAGACATTTTCTTCTTTTACATGAAGGCCCCTCATGTCATTTATAACTCCGTCGTTGCATTCAGTGACAATTATATTTGGTGCTCCTGACTTGTCGCCCAGCTTGGGGTACTTATCAATCATCCACTTCATTGATGAGTCCAAGACTCTACCAAGACTCATAGTGTTAGTCATAAAAATTGGTGACTCAAAAGTTCCCAACTCTTCTAGTTGAACTAGACCAAGGCTTTTTCCGTAACCGTTAATTATGTAAGAGCTTGCCACAAGTTTTTCATTAAAAATATCTCCATCATGGGGCATGATACATGTCACTCCAGTTTTTATTTTTCCATTTCTAATAGTTGAGTGACCAACTTTCACTCCCTTGACGTCAGATATTTTATTAAGTCGTCCCTTCCTGCTATCTTTAAAAATTTCAAAAGTCATAAACATCCCCCTTTTAATAAAATTATATCAGATAAATTTTACAATTTATTAAAATAAACCAAGGCATAAAAAAAGTCCCAGCCGAAGCTGAGACGAATTTTATTAATTGTTTCTTTCATAAGGAAGGCCATCTGCTGACGGTGCCCTTGATCCCTTAACAAAAACTATTAAGACAATAAGAGTTATTGCATAAGGAATCATTGAAAGTAGGTTTGTATCGATTTTTATTCCAATGGAGCCTAGGAAGACTGAAAGTCCTTGTGCAAAACCAAAGAGTAGGCAAGCAAGCATAGCTCCTTGTGGTTTCCATCCACCAAAGATTACTGAAGCAAGGGCAATGAAACCTTGACCAGAGATAAGAGTTTCCCTGTAGTTGGATACAACTGCAAGTGACATTGATGCTCCACCAAGTCCTGCCAAGAATCCAGATGCTAGTACACAAATGTATTTGATCTTGTAGGCGTCAACTCCAAGTGTTTCTGCTGCCTTAGGATATTCACCAACAGCCCTAATTCTTAGGCCTAGTCTTGTCTTGTAGAGCACAAAATAAACTATAAAAACAAGGACAAAGGCAAGATAAACTGATGCATATTGTGAGAAGACAATGTCAAAGAATCTCATTATTCCCTTTCCACCACCAGATTTAAAAACTTTTCCAAATAAAACTGGAAGTTTGTTTTCATAATCAATTGACTTTGACATGGCTGCTCCATCAAAGAAGAGCCTGCAAAGGAAAAGTGCAAGTCCCGGTCCAATTAAGTTAATGGCAATACCACTTACAACGTGGTCCGCTGCAAAATTAACTGTAGCTATAGCGTGAAGAAGGGCAATTAACATCCCGCCTAGTCCTCCACACAAGAAGGCCAACCATGGGTTACCTACATAATAGCCAACAATGGAACCAACAACTGCTCCTATAGCCATCATTCCTTCTAGTCCAATGTTTACAACTCCGGCATTTTCAGATAAAACTCCACCAAGAGCTGTATAAATAAGGGGAGCTGAATATAAAAGTGTAATTGATAAAATACTTGCTAAGCTTAAAAGTGAACTATTCATTTGCTCCTCCTTTTTCTAAATTTTTTCCATCCTTCTTTGACCACTTAGTGAAGAAGAACTTAATCATATCCAAAAGTTTTGGCATTGCAATAAATAGGATCATAATACCAATAATAATATTTACAACTTCTGAATAAGTTCCTATTGTAGTAAGCTTTCCTCCTCCATAAGTTAAACCTGCATAGAGAAGAGCGGCTGGGATTGTGCCCAATGGATTGTTGCCAGCTATAAGGGCAACTGCCATTCCATCAAATCCGTAGCCTTCTTGGGCTGCCATGATTCCAATATCACCAGAAACACCAAGAACAGTTATTGCACCAGCAAGTCCTGCCAAGATTCCTGCAATACCCATGGATTTTACAATAGATTTATTAATGTCAATTCCACCGTATTCTGCAGCCTTTTCATTGAATCCAACAGCGCGAAGTTCGTATCCAAGAGTAGTTTTCTTTAGGATGTACCAAACTACTATGGCTGCTAAAATAGCAATAATAATACCAAAGTTTAGAGGTGGATTTAAAATATCCTTTAAAAATTTATGCTCTGCAAGATAAGCCCTACCAGATTCACTCATCTTCCAAGCTCCTGCAATTTTTATACTAGCAGTTTCTTTAATGGGATATGAGTTATCTGATTCAATAGACCTTAAAATTGGAAAACTCAATAGATAGTTGCTTAGATAAAAGGCAATCCAGTTCATCATTATAGAAGAAATAACTTCATTAACTTGGAACTTTGCCTTTAATAGTCCAACTAAGGCTCCCCAAATGTAACCACAAAGAGCTCCCACTAAAAGAGCAACAAGTCCGTGGATTACTGGAGGAAGGTCTAGTAATAGTCCAACAACTAAGGCTCCAATGGATCCAACAATGTATTGGCCTTCAGCCCCAATGTTAAATAGGCCTGTATTAAAGGCAAAGGCAACTGAAAGTCCTGTTAAAATTAATGGAACTGCCTTTACAATTGTCCAAGAAATATACTTAGGTTTGCCAAAGGCTCCTAAGAAAATTACCTTATAGGCCTCAACAGGGTTTGTTCCACTTAGTAAAAGTATAATTGACCCAATTAAGATACCAAGTACAATGGCAAGAATTGTGTATAAAAACCTATTTCTCTTCATTTTTACCTCCTGCCATATAAAGTCCTAACTCTCTCTCATTAGTTTCTTTTGCATCAAAAGTCTTTAGGATCTTTCCATTATAAATAACAGAAATCCTATCTGAAAGAGCCATAATTTCATCTAGTTCAAAGGAAATAAGAAGAACTGCCTTCCCCTTGTCCCTTTGTTTTATCAAGAAATTCCTAATATACTCAATGGCACCAACATCTAGCCCCCTTGTTGGTTGGGCTGCAATGAGAAGGTCTGGATCACCAGATATTTCTCTTGCAATAATAACCTTTTGTTGGTTACCACCAGATAGAGCGACTGCAAATTGGTTTATATTTCTCGGTCTAATGTCATAGTCCTCTGAAAGGTCCTCAGCATTCTTTTCTATATTAGGGAAATCCAAAATTCCCTTTTTAGAAAACTTGTCCTTGTAGTATTCCTTTAAGATAATATTTTCTGCAACAGAAAAATCTAGGACGAGACCTCGTAACTGTCTGTCTTCTGGAATAGAGTTTAAACCTCTTTCAATAATATCCCTTGGATTGTGATTTAAAATTTCTTCTCCTTTGAAGATCACAGAGCCATCTTCTGCCTTTTTAAGACCAGTTAAAGTTTCAATAAGTTCAGATTGACCATTCCCATCTACACCAGCAATACCGTGGATTTCTCCAGCCTTAATATCAAGGTTTAAGTCATCTAATTTTTTGACATTCCTTATGTCTCTGGCAGTTAGGCCCTTGATATCTAGTATAGTGTCTCCAGCTTTACAATCAGCCTTATTAACATCTAGGTGAACAGCTCTTCCCACCATCATGTCTGCAAGTTCAGATTCATTGACATCAGAGACATTTACTGTGTCAATCTTTTTTCCACGCCTAATGATAGTACACCTGTTGGCCATTTGCTTAATTTCCTTTAGCTTGTGGGTGATTATAATTATAGATTTGCCTTCTCTTGCAAGGTTTTTTATTATGTCAATTAATTCTGTGATTTCTTGAGGGGTTAAAACTGCTGTTGGCTCATCAAAAATTAAGATGTCAGCACCCCTGTATAAAACCTTAAGTATTTCAACCTTTTGTTGAGTACCCACACTTATGTCTTGGATCTTGGCATCGGGATCAATTTTGAAGCCATACTTTTCAGAAAGGGTAATCACGTCTTCCCTGGCTTTTTTTATGTCTACCTTGATTCCGTTCATAGGTTCCATGCCAAGAACAATATTTTCAACAACAGTGAAGGGTTCAATAAGCATAAAGTGTTGGTGAACCATACCAAGTCCTGCCTTTATGGCATCGTTGGGATCCTTAAATTCTTTTTTTTCATTATTTATATAAATCTCACCTGATGTAGGAGAACTCATGCCATAGAGCATATTCATAAGAGTAGTCTTGCCAGCACCATTTTCTCCAAGCAGAGAATGGATTTCTCCCCTCCTAATATCAAGATCAATTCCGTCGTTTGCAATGAAATCACCAAATTTTTTGGTGATATTCTCCATCCTTACGACTAAGTCTCTATTATTAGTTTCCAATACAAACGCTCCTTTGTTATGTTAAATAAATTATACCAAAGAATTGGCTATTTTTAAAATAAATTGCAATAAAAAAAGCCATCCCTAAGATGACTCCTAAGAGATGACTTTATAAGCTTATTTGTATTCGTTATAAGTTTCTTCGTTGTAAGGAACTTTGATTTCACCAGAAATAATTTTTTCAGAGATTTCATCAACTGATTTTAAAATTTCAGGCTTAACATTCTTGTCAGAAGTTGGTGCGATACCTACTGCTCCACCGTCTGAAAGACCAAATTCAATAGTTCTTCCACCTTCGAACTTACCTTCTTGCATATCTTTTACAACTTGGTAAACAGCAACATCGCCAT
>CABQNX010000052.1 GCA_902465645.1 uncultured Peptoniphilus sp. | reverse complement strand
GTTAGAAAGAAATATGACAGTTGAAGCTGCAGTAATGGAAAACCCAAAAGTTTTAAAGGAAATTCAAAAGCTTGGAGGAGAATACGACTTTATAGCTATGGAAAGGCTTGAAGATGCCCTAGAATCCCTTGGAGAAAACTATGACCTATTTATCAAAAAAGTTGAAGGACAAGATGACTTCAAGGATATGGACAGGGTTAGGAAGATGAATAAGGAAGAATTAATTCACTATATTGTAGAAGAAATTCACCCACAAGAACTTGCTACAACGGAAAAAATTGACGAAATCTTTAGGGGAGCAATTAAAAAATATTACAGGGAAAGAGGAGAACAACTCTTTGTAATCTATGAAGTTCTTCTTCTTATAAAGGCCGAACTTGTTTCTCACTTTTCCAGCGAAGAAGAGTTTGAATTTAAGGACGCTCTTGCAGGCAAGGATGTTGACTTCGAAAACCTACTTGCGGAACACGAAAAGACTATTGGTCTATTTGACAGGATCAAATACCTAACTCGTGACTACAAGATGAATGCCGAAGAGCCAGAAATCAAGGAACTTAACAAGCTTATGGGAGAACTTGACGAGGACATGAGAAGACACATCTATATAGAAAATGAAATTCTATTTAAGATGTAAGTCTTGGGAAATATAAGATTTTAAAAAATAAATAAGAGTAGCACTGGGGAGTGTATGATATTTTTTGAAATTTAAAATTTAATAATTAAAAGTAAAATGGTTTAGCCTAGGCTAGGCCATTTTTTATTGTTCCCAGGAAGTTTTATAATTTACTTAATAAGGATAAGATAATATGTATCTAGGCGTAAAAGAAATTGCAAGACTTTGGAATATATCTGAAAGAAGAGTAAGGGTATTGTGTTCAGAAGAAAGAGTAGAAAGACTTGATGAATATATTAAAATTTTAGAATTTAAGTAAAGAAGACTGTGAGTTTTATTTTCCAGTCTTTTTTATTTTTAGAAAAATTATCCCATAAAAAAATTTTTATCGCATAAAAACCACGAAAATTATGAGTATTTTAAAAATATTAAGAAGTCTTATCAAAAACTTGTAAAATTTTTCTTTTAGTGTTAGTATAAAAATAAAGGAACACCCCTAGGGGGGTATGGGAGGTAATATGGAAAAGAAATTTGATGTCAGTGGCATGACTTGTTCGTCTTGTGTCGCCAATGTCACAAAAGCTGTTGAAAAGCTTGATGGTGTGACAGACGCCAACGTCAATCTCATGACCAACTCAATGAAGGTAAATTTCGATGAAAATATAGTAGATGATGAAAAAATTATAGGTGCTGTGGAAAAGATTGGCTATGGAGCAAGCCCAGCTGGTGAAAAAACAAAAAGTGAAGATAAACCACTTGATGACAGGGAGAAGGCCCTAAAGCACAGGCTTATCTCTTCAATTATCTTTATGCTGATTCTCATGTATATAGCCATGGGTCCTATGGTTAACTTGCCAACTCCAGGGATCTTTCATGGGAGAGAAGGGGCTATTATCTTTGCCTTTTCACAATTTCTCTTGGCCCTTCCTGTAGTCTACATCAACAGGGATTTTTACATCTCTGGATTTAAGGGACTGAAGAACAGGGCTCCAAACATGGATAGCCTTGTTGCCATTGGTTCTCTTGCAGCCCTTGTATATGGAATCTTTGCCATCTACATGATGGCCTATGGCTTTGGCCAAGGAGACATGAAACTTGTAGATGCCTACAGGCACAACTTATACTTTGAGTCTTCAGCCATGATTTTGACCCTTATAACTGTGGGAAAATACTTGGAAGAAAAGTCCAAAAACAAGACAAGGTCATCTCTTGCAAATTTAATGGACCTTGCCCCAAAGATGGCAACAGTAATAGAAGATGGCGAAGAAGTCGTGAAAAATATTGAAGATGTAAGAGTGGGAGATATCTTACTTGTAAGGCCTGGCGAATCTGTGGCAGTTGATGGCAAGGTCATTGAAGGTGCATCTTCTCTTGATGAATCAGCGGTGACTGGGGAGTCAATTCCAGTACAAAAGTCTGTGGGAGACAAGGTAATCTCTGCTTCCATTAACACAACTGGGTCCTTTAAGTTCAAGGCAGAGAAGGTTGGAGAAGACACAACTATTTCTCAAATTATAAAATTAGTTGACGAGGCCAACCAGTCCAAGGCTCCTATAGCCAAGCTTGCAGATGAAATTGCCGGGGTCTTTGTGCCAGCAGTCTTAATTATAGCTGCCCTAACCTTTGGAGTTTGGATGGCTCTGGGCTACGGATTTGAAAATGCCCTTAACTTTGCAATTTCTGTTTTGGTTATTTCTTGTCCTTGTGCCTTGGGCCTTGCAACACCAGTTTCAATAATGGTGGCAACAGGTAAGTCAGCCGATTTTGGACTTCTCTTTAAAAATGCAGAAGTTCTAGAAAATCTTCACAAGATTGATGTAATTGTAATGGATAAGACTGGGACAATCACTGAAGGAAAGCCAATCCTAACAGATATTGTGACAGACTTAGATGAAGAGAACTTCTTAAAAATTGCTGGGTCTATAGAGAAAAATTCTCAGCATCCACTGGCTTCAGCAATTATAAATTACGCTCAAGAAAATGATATAGACTTAGAAGAAATCACTAACTTCAATTCAGTTAGTGGCAGGGGACTAAATGGAGAGATTGCAGGAAATAAGTATCTTGCAGGAAATATTGAATATATGCTTGAAGAAAAAATTGACCTAAAGGATTTCCAAGCCAAGGCAGAAGAACTTGCAGGAGAGGGAAAGACTTCCATGTACTTTGCCAATGAAAGTGAAGTCCTTGGTATAATTTCTGTAAAGGACCTACCAAAGAAGTCATCAAAAGATGCAATTAAACTCCTAAGAGACATGGGCAAAAAAATTATTATGCTAACTGGAGACAATGAAAAAACTGCAGAAGCAATTGCTGATGAAATTGGAGTTGACGAGACTCTTGCAGGACTTCTTCCACAAGATAAGAACAAGGAAATTGACAAGATCCAAAAATCTGGCAAGAAGGTCCTAATGATTGGTGATGGAATCAACGATGCCCCATCCCTTGCCAAGGCCGACATAGGCATGGCAATAGGTCACGGGACAGACGTGGCAATTGAGTCATCAGACGTAGTCCTAATGAGGTCAGACCTCTTAGATGTTGTATCAGCCCTTGAACTTTCCAAGGCGACAATAAAAAATATCAAGCAAAATTTATTCTGGGCCTTTTTCTACAACACAATTGGAATTCCTCTTGCTGCAGGTCTTTTATTCCCAGCCTTTGGGATAAAACTTTCCCCAATGTTTGCAGCCTTAGCCATGAGTTTGTCCTCAGTCTTTGTTGTAAACAATGCTCTAAGGCTAAGAAGGTTTAAACCAAGGGGAGTGAAAAAATCTTTGGAAGAATCAAAGTCTTCAAGTGAAAAAGAAATTTTAAAAGAAGAAAATCTTATAGAAAAAAATGAAAAAAGAACTAAAATAAAAGTAGAAGGCATGATGTGTGGCCACTGCGAGAAAAGAGTTGCTGATGCCCTAGAAAAAACTGGCAAGGCAAAAGATGTTGTGGCAAACCACGAAAATTCTTCTGTAGAATTTATAGACCAAGGTCTAAGCCCAGAAGAAATAGAAAATGCCATTGAAGAAGCAGGTTATAAAATTATTAAAAATAAAGGAGAAGATAATATGGAAAAAATTTTAAATGTTGAAGGAATGTCTTGTAAGCACTGTACAGCTACAGTAAAAAAGGCACTAGAAGAAATTGATGGAGTTAAGGAAGCTGATGTTAGTCTAGAAGACAAAAATGCAAAAGTAGAACTTGACAAGGAAGTGGCAGATGAAGCCCTTGTTAAGGCTGTTGAAGATGCAGGATATACTGCAAAAATAGCAAAATGAGAGCAGACAAGGAAGTCCAACTTAGGAAATTAAAAACTGTCAGGGGACAAATTGATGGCCTTATAAAAATGGTAGGGGAAGACAGGTACTGCCTAGACGTCTCCAACCAGCTCATGGCCTCAATCTCCATCCTCAAAAATATAAATAAGGATGTCCTGACAGCCCACCTAAGGGGTTGTGTCAAGGATTCCTACTCCAAGAGCCAGGAAGAAATTGACGAAAAAATCGAAGAAATCAACACTATAATAAATAAGTTGTCAAAGTAGGCTTGATATGAAATTTAAAAAAATATTTTATTTGTTTCTGGTCTTAATTTTTCTCACAGCTTGTAAGAAGGATGAAAGTCACGAGATAAAATTTTCCACTGGAGAAGTTTATAAGTTTCAAGATTTATCTGTGGAAGTAATAGCTGATGAAGAAGATATGACTACAAGAGAGATTTTTTCTTCTGAAGGCAATGAAGAAAAGTTAGGAGAGATAATAAGTCTCTTGGGAAACTGTAAAGTTGTGGACCAGGGATATTCCTATGCTTCAATCCCAGATTACAATTCTTTATTAATTAAGCTACACAATAAAGGTGAAGAAGATACAATATATATGTACAACTCAGAAAGAGATAGGAACACAAATAAATTTCACTATTCTTTTTATGGAAAGCTTGGCGGCCAAGAAAGTCCTACACTCTTATCAGATGACGACTTGATTTCAGAAATAAAGTATATAGTTGATAAATAAAAAAGATCACGGTAATTTCTACCGTGATTTTTAGTACCATAAATAGTGTAAGAAAGGAAGTAATTCCTATCTTGCACTATTTTT
>CABQNX010000051.1 GCA_902465645.1 uncultured Peptoniphilus sp. | reverse complement strand
TTTTGAACATAATCATCAGCACCAATGTTGAGTCCAAAAATTTTGTCTGTGTCCTCTGATTTTGCAGATAGGATAATTATTGGGACAAAGGAAACTTCTCTTAGTTTAATTATTGCTTCTTCGCCAGAAAGTTTTGGCATCATGAGGTCCATTATAATTAGGTCAATTTTTTCATTTTTAAAAATTTCTAGAGCTTCAAGTCCATCTTCAGCGTAAAAAATTTCAAAATTTTCATTTTTTAGATAAATTCCAATGGACCTTGCGATTTCCTTGTCGTCCTCGGCAATTAAAATATTGTACTTATCCATTACATCCCTCCTTCTGACATTATAATAGCAAATAATAATTACAAAACTTCTTACAAATTCTTACAAAAATCTTAAATCTTATTTCAAAATACTTTTATTACAATTTCTCTTGCCATATAGATGGCAAAGAGAGACAAAATGATGCTAAGAAAGGCATAAAAAATCCCTATATCAAACTTGTGATTGTCTCCTAAGTTAAAAATCTCAAAGGCGAAAGTTGAGAAGGTAGTAAAGCCTCCACAAAATCCAACCTTTAAAAATAAAACAAGTCTCGAATCCAAATTATTTTTCTCTGCGTAAAAGGCAATGAGACCAATCAAAAATGATCCCATTACATTTATAATAAAAGTGCCAAGAGGAAAATTATTTTGTGTTTTTATTGAGCTAGATAAAAAATACCTAAGCATAGACCCCAAGGCTCCACCAAGTCCAACAAATATGTACATTTTTTCATCCTTTCTATCCTACTCATATTGTTAGTTAAAAATGAATGTGTTAAAATTTACTCAACATTATTATATGAGAAATGGGGTTTATTGTGAAGAAATATTATGGTATGAAACTTGAATATGAAGTTGACGACAAGCCAGATTTTTTGAAATCATCTCTACTTGGTTTTCAAAATATTTTGACAGCCTTTAGTGGAATTATTGCAGTCCCACTTAGTATCGCTGCCATAGCTGGCACAAATGTAGCTGAGACTTCAATACTTATCTCTGCTGCCCTCCTTGCTTCGGGTATATGTTCTTTTATCCAAACAAGGGGGATTTTTAAGGGCAAGGCCAAGGTTGGTATAGGACTTCCAACTATAATGGGGACAGACTTTGGATTTGTTCCACCTGCCAATGCTGTTATAAACACTATGGGCGGCGGTCTCGCTGGTTACTTCGGTGCAACAATTATGGGGGCCTTCCTAGAGTTAATCTTGAGCTTTTTTATAAAGCCACTACTTAGATTCTTTCCAGAAGTTGTAACTGGAACTGTAATCACTCTTATTGGTATTACTATGATGCCTGTTGCCTTTGACTGGGTTGGTGGAGGTTATGGAGCAGAAAATTATGGGGACCCACTCTTTATTGGGATAGCCGTCTTTACCTTCCTACTTATAATTTTTATAAATCATTACGGTAGAGGCTTTGCAACAACAGCATCAGTTGTCATTGCCATGACTATCTCCTACATCATTTGTATTCCACTAGACCTTGTTGACTTTTCACAAGTTGCTGCTGCTCCTTGGATAAGACTTCCAAGTTTATTTCCCTTTGGACTTAAATTTGATGTGAAATTTGTTATCCCCTTTATAGCAGGTTATCTTGTTACAATTATAGAAACTGTTGGAGTTATGAAAACTCTTGGTGAAGTTTGCGAAGTTGACCTTGATGACAACGACATAGCTTCTGGTGTAAGAGCAGATGCTATTGGTTCAATGCTCTCTCCTGTCTTTGGTTCAGGTGCAGCCCAAACCTTTAGTCAAAACGTAGGACTTATTCCACTTACAAAGTGTGCGTCAAAAAAAGTTGCAATCTTCTCCTCATTTATTTTAATAATAATGAGTCTTTGTCCAAAGTTTGCAACTCTTGTTTCTATTATGCCAACACCAATCCTTGGTGGAGCTGGAATTCTTATGTTTGGAACAATTTTAGGTTCAGGTATGCAGGCCCTATCAAGAGCTAAGTTCTCATCAAAGAACCTAATGATTATTGCTGGTGGCATTGGTGTTGGTATTGGAATCACAATGAGGCCTGACATTGTTGCAAAACTTCCAACTGTTATTGCTGCTCTTTTCTCTTCTGGAATTTCTGGAGGAACTATTGTAGCTGTTATCTTAAACATTTTATTAATAGACAAGGAATATTAATTAAACTGCCTCTTGGCAGTTTTTTTTATTTTCAAAAAGTATTTTATATATTTACTGTGATATAATAAAAAGTAACTTTTAATCGAAAGGACAATGAGATGAAAGATTTTTTGACAAGACCTGCTTGGATAGAGATAGATCTTGATAAATTTGAAAATAATATGAAAATAATAAAAGACAAGGTTGGAGAAAAAACTGAAATTATGAGCGTGGTAAAAAGCGACGCTTATAGGTTGGGTGCTCTCCCACTTTCACAAGTTTCCCTTAACCTTGGGATAAATTATTACGCAGTGGCAACTCTTTCTGAAGCACTTAGTTTAAGAAGGAGATTTGATGGAGTTAATATTTTCATTTTAGGCTACACTCCTCGCCACCTTTACGAAGAAGCAATTAAAAATCAAATTACCTTAAATATTTACTCCTTAGCTGACGCAAAAATCTTAAATGATCTTGCAGAAGATTTAAAAGAAGAAGCTAAGATACATATTGCCTTTGACTCAGGCATGTCAAGAATTGGTTTTACTCCCTGCGATGAAGCAAAAGAAGAAATAAAAGAAATTTTCAAACTTGAAAATATAAATGTTGAGGGAATTTTTTCCCATTTTGCAGCCTGTGAAAGTGACCCAGAATTTACTGAAAGACAATTTAGAATCTTCACTTCATTTATTGATGAATTAAATAATCTAGGATGTACTTTTAAGTATAGGCATATTGCAAATTCTCTTTCAGTTCTATTTCACGATGAATACGACCTAGACATGGTAAGACCAGGCATTATTCAATTCGGCTACACTGACAGTGACCACCTTCCAGAGGAGTTTGGTTTAGAAGAAATTATATCTTTGAAGGCTCAAATTTCTTCTATAAGAGAAGTGAAGAAGGGTGAAACTGTAGGCTACGAAAGGTTTTATAAATGCCCAAGAGACACAAAAGTTGTGACTCTTCCCCTGGGTTACGCCGATGCCTTCCCAAGAATTCTTTCTGAAAAAATTGAAGTTTTGATCAATGGGAAAAGGTGTAAACAAATCGGCCTCATCTGCATGGACCAAATGATGGTCGATGCCACAGATGTTGAATGTAAAATTGGAGACGAAGTTGTCTTAATTGGAAGACAGGGAGACGAAGAGATAAAGGTTCGTGATATCTGCATCCATTCCTCAGATTGTGAAACATCCTTCATAACCCACTTCAACAGGAGGCTTCCAAAATATTATTACAAAAATAAAGAACTTGTCCACGTGAGTAAGATGGACTAAAAAGGCTATGGTTACATAGCCTTTTTTATTTGTAAGTTAACATAAAAAAAGAGAGCTCTTGGCTCTCTAAATCTTTAAATTCTTAAATTTTATTCTTCGATTACTTCTTCTGCTTCAACTTCAATAACTTCAGCTTCATTTTTTTCTTGGTCAAGTTGTTCCTTCACAGAATAGTATTCTTTAAATACTACATCTTCAAGTTCTTTTCTCGCTTCAGCGCTAATAGGATGGGCAATGTCTCTGTATTCTCCATTAGGAAGTCTTCTGCTTGGCATTGCTAAAAATAATGATTCTTTTCCTTCTATTATTTTTATGTCATGAAGCACAAATTCGTTATCAAAGGTTACAGATACTATTGCTTTAAGTTTTCCCTCAGTTGGCAGTTTACGTAGTCTTACATCAGTTATGTTCATAGAAGTATCATCCTCTCTTTCTTTATCACATTATAACATAATCAAGTTATATATTGAATATATTAGTTAAATATTTTCCCTAAATTTGCTTAAAAGAAGGCTTAAAAAATTTTCTCACTTTAGAAAATATGTTATAATTATAAAGAATTGGAGGAAGTAAATTGTTTGAAATTAATATAGATAAAAGTAATTATAAAAATATATTTTTTATTGGAATTGGTGGCATCTCCATGTCTGCTCTTGCAGAATTGATGTTATCCAAGGGCTACAATATTTATGGAAGCGACAGGAGCCCCTCTATTAATACTGAAAAGTTAGAAAAAAATGGTGCCAAGGTTTACTACGAACACAAAAAGGAACACATCCATGGCATGGACCTTGTGGTTTTTACTGATGCAATTTCCTTTGACAACGAAGAATACACAGAAGCAGTTAAGCAAAAAATTGATCTTGTTGACCGAGCAAGCTTCCTAGGAGCAGTTATGAAGAACTACAAGAAATCTATTGCTGTTTCAGGAACTCATGGCAAAACTTCTACTACATCAATGCTTACAGAAATTATTAAGGACCTAGAAGTTAATCCAACAATTATGCTTGGTGGCCAACTAAAGGATATTGATGGGAATATAAAAATCGGGGATGAGAATTTATTTTTAACAGAGGCCTGTGAGTACAAGGCAAATATCCTAAAATATTTCCCTACAACAGAAATTATTTTAAATATAGATGAAGACCACTTAGATTACTTCGATAATATCGACCACATTATAAGGACTTTCAAGGGATATGTTGATAACCTAACAGAAAGTGATTATGTAATCTTAAATATTGATGATGAAAATGTGAAGACCCTCTTGCCAATTGAAAATTGCAATGTCTTTACCTTTGGAATACAAAATCATGCAGACCTTATGGCAAAAAATATTGAATTCAATGAGGAAGGCTTCCCAACTTATGACCTTTACCTGAAAGGCGAAAAGATTGCCCACGTTGAACTCTCAGTTCTTGGTAGACACAATATTTTAAATTCCCTTGCTGCTATTAGTGCTGCCCATATAAATGGAATATCCATTGAAGACTCTCTTGCTGGTTTAAAATCTTATAGAGGCGTTGAGAGGAGGCTTGAGGAAAAGGGATTTTATAAAGGTGCAAAGGTCATGGACGACTATGCCCACCACCCAACTGAAATAAAATCGTCTATTCATGCAATTAAAAATGCTTGTAAGGGCAAACTTTACACAGTTTTCCAACCTCATACCTTTACAAGGACTAGACTCCTGCTTGATGCTTTTGCAAATTCTTTTGATGAATCTGATGTAATTATAATCACAGATATTTATGCAGCACGTGAGAAGGACTATGGTGACATCCACTCAAAGACCTTGAGAAATGCAATTGCCGACCACAGAGACAATGCTTTTTATATTTCTGGCTTTGAAGACATAGTGAAGTTTGTTAAAGAAAATATTTCTAAGGATGACATCTTCGTTACCATGGGAGCAGGCGACGTCTATAAAATTGGCGAAATGCTCTTAAATGAAGAAGACAATAAATAAAATTAGGAACTCGTAGGGGTTCCTTTTTTATTGCTCTTATAATATTTTTCCATAAAAACCTGCTAACAAAAGTCAAGCATAACCTGAAATTAATTTCAGGTTATTTGAT
>CABQNX010000050.1 GCA_902465645.1 uncultured Peptoniphilus sp. | reverse complement strand
ATATTTTTTGCAAAGATGAACAACGTTCAGTTATTAATAAAAGTTTAAAAGGAGGTAATAATGACGTCTCAAGATAAAAGAAAAGAGAAAGAAAATAAAATCTCAGAAGCTGCTATGTCTTCCTTTAGAGAAAAGGGGATAGAAGTTACTTCTATTAGAGATATTATGAGCAGGACTGATTTAGGTTTGGGAACTTTTTATCTTTACTTTAGAGATAAAAAAGATCTGGAGCAAAGAATAGTCCTAGATATAATGACGGAGCTCTTTTATGAAGCTGAGTCCACTTGTGTGGATACTGATCCAAAGAAGAGATATATTTCTTTTATAAATTATATAATTGACCACTTAGTGGAGGATCCTCTTGAGTTGCAACTTTTTTCAAACAACTTAAACTGGGCTCTTTATGCGAAGATAGAAAATGATGATAGGTATAAAGAAGCGGACAATAACCTTCAATTTATTTTAAATAAATATTCAAGCTTATTTAATGACGAATTATCAGAGTCTGAAAGATTATTTATCTTGTCATTAACTATTCAGATAGTTCTTTCAACTTGTGAATCAGCCTTAATGCCAGACTCAGTTCTTAGTATTGAAGAAATGAAGCCTGCTTTGTACAAAATCGTAGATAGAATATTTAGATAAAGGAGTAGAATGAAAAAATTTACAAAATTTATTTCCCACAGACCTAAATTTGTCCTCTTAGTCATGACCTTACTTTTGATTCCTTCATTTATAGGTTACAAGCTGACTGGAGTAAACTATGACATCTTGTCCTACTTGCCTCAAGACTTAAAGTCAACCCAAGGTCAAAAGATTTTGGATGAAGACTTTAAAAATGCGGCCACTGGTATGCTAATTTTAGAGGGAAGTGACCATGATGCAGAGGTCTTGCGAGAAAAAATACTTGAGATAGACGGGGTAGAAGATGTAATTTCAAAATCTTCCACTGTAGGAGATATGATTCCCAGCGAATTTTTGCCAGATGAGGTAAAGGATATTTTTTATGCTGATGGATCCACTCTTATGATAGTAAAGTTTAGTGAATCATCATCTTCCTTGACCACAATGTCAGCCATAGATGAAATTAGAAAGATTGAGTCAAATCAAAAATACCTAAGTGGGATGTCTTCACTTGTTAAGGATACCAAGGATTTAATTGACAAGGAAACACCAATTTATGTTGGACTTGCAGTTGGTCTTGGACTGATTATTTTGTCCTTAACAAATGAATCAACTATAGTTCCCTTTGTATTTATGCTCACTATAGGATATGCGGTCCTTTATAACTTTGGGACAAATATATTCCTGGGAGAGATTTCTTACATTACCAAGGCTATTGCAGCTGTATTGCAGCTTGCTGTTACCATGGACTATTCAATCTTTCTCTACCATAGGTATGTTGAAGAAAAAAAATATTATGATACAAAATATGACGCCATGGATGTTGCAATCCAAGAGACAATTTCATCTCTTTTAGCATCATCACTTACTACTTTTGCAGGATTTATTGTCCTAATAGCAATGAGACTTGGCCTAGGTAAGGACATTGGTTTAGTAATGAGTAAAGGGGTCCTAATAGGTGTAATCTCAACTGTAACAGTACTTCCAGCAATGCTTCTCATGGTTGAAAATTTAGTAAACAAATACAACCACAAGGTTATGCTGCCAAGTTTTGATAAATTATCAGATTTTAACATTAGGCACAAGAAGACACTTTTCCTTGTTGCTATAGGATTATTCATTCCAGCGTTTTTTGGATCAATAAACACAAAACTCTACTATAACTTGGACAGGTCCTTGCCACAAGACCTAGACTCTATAGTGGCCCTTAACAAGATGAAGAAGGACTACAACATGGCAAGTACCCATTTTATAGTAGTAAAGGATGATTTATCAAATTCTAATCTAGAAGGTTTGATCAGTGATCTAAAGGGAATTGACGGTATAAACTCTGTTTTAAGTATAAGCTCAGTGACAGGGGTCACTGTTCCTAGCGAATTCTTGCCAGACAAACTTCAAGATAACTTTAGCAAGAATGGTTACCAAATGATTATGGCAAACTCTGAATATCAAACAGCATCGCCTGAAGTGAAAAGACAAGTTGCTGAAATGAAAGAGGTAATAAACGAATATGACGAGGAAGGTTACCTAACTGGTGAGGCGGTTTTAACTGATGACTTAACAGTTATATCTGACAGGGACTTTAAAATAGTAAATATAATTTCTATTTCAGTAGTATTTTTAATTATTGCCCTTGTATTAAAGTCTATTGGCTTTCCAGTGGTTTTAATTGGAGCAATTGAACTTGCCATCCAAATAAACATGGGCATTCCTTTTTACTTCAACCAAACAATACCATTTATTACATCTATAATAATTGGGGTTATTCAGCTTGGATCAACTATAGATTATTCAATACTTTTGACAGATAGGTTTTTAGCAGAATACAAAAAGTCCAAGGACGTAGACGAATCTTTAAAAATTGCTGTTAAAGAAACTTCAAAATCAATTGTAACCTCAGCCTTATCCTTTATGGCAGCAACAATTGGTGTAGGTATATATTCTAAGATGGAAATTGTATCAACAATTTGTACTTTTTTAGCAAGGGGTGCCATTATAAGTATGCTTGTAATCATACTTTTACTACCTGCTATTATTTCAATTAGTTTTCCTTTCATTAAGAAGACTACAAAAAACTTAGATTAAATTATTAAAAGGAGAGAAAAATGAATAAAAATTTTCAAAAGGGAGTTATTTCCCTTGTCCTATCTTCTATGATATTAACTAATACTGCCTTTGCAGCATCAGAAATTATAAATAAAAGTGAAACAGTTTATGTCCTAAAGAAGGATGATAAAATTACAGATAAGACTGTTTCAGTTTGGCTAAACTCTGAAGATAATATTAAGGGAAAGGACAAGTCAAACTTAAAAAATGTAAAGAACTTAAAGACAGATGAAATGATAAAAAATGATTCAGGATATATTTATTGGGACGAAGATGTTAAGGACATCTACTATCAAGGTAAGAGTGAAAAAGACCTCCCAGTAGACGTAAAAATTGATTACTATCTTGACGGAGAAAAAATCGAAAACTCTGATCTTAAAGGCAAGTCTGGTCATTTAAAAGTAGTTATTTCAGCAGAAAATAAAAACTATGCTATAAAGAGAATCGGCGGCAAGAAGCAAAGAGTGTATGCACCTTACACCCTAATGGCAGCCATGGCCTTTCCACAAGAAGTAGCTTCCAACATCGAAACAGATGATGCCAAGGTTGCAAAAGATGGAAAAAATGAAATGGTGACAACAATTTTAACTCCAGGCCTAAGAGAAAACTTTGAAACTATTCTAGAAGAAAGACAAATGGAAGATTTCAAGAGCCAGGCAACTATAGAAATGGACATTAAGGATTACAAAACTGTTGAAGCTTACATTGTTATTTCCAATGAACTTTTCCAAAATGAAGCTGACTTAGATACTATTGACAAGTTGAGAGATGGAATTAAAGAACTAGAAGATAATTCAAAAAAATTAGTGGATGCTTCTTCAAAATTATCTGATGCCCAAGGCGAATTAAATGACGGTATCTCAGAAATGGGAGATGGATCAGTTAAACTAAAAGATGGCTCCAAGGAACTTTACGAAAAGTCTGGAGAGTTTGAAGACAAAATTGATGAAGTTATTGATAAGGTTGAACCAATTCCAGGCGCAGCACAAGAAATGTATGAAGGTGGAAGCAAATTAACTTCTGGTATCACTGATTACACTTCTGCAGTTGGCAAGATGAATGAAAAAACTGGAGAAATGAAAGATGGAGCAAGAAAACTTCACGACGGTTCAGTAGAACTTGATAATGGCATTGGAAAATTAAAGGACGCAACAACACAACTTAGAGAAGGTTCAAGCAAGCTCAGCAAGATTGATGAAATGAAGGAAGAAGCCCTAAAGAAACTATCTGAATTAAAGGCTGGGATAGGAAAACTATCTGCTGGTGCAGACAAGGTTGATGCTGGTGCAAGTAAGGCACTTGAAAGTTCAAAGGAGCTTGCAGCAGGTCAAGATAATTTCAATAGCAACTTCCAACAATTAAATGCACAAGTCCAAGGAATGAAGACGCCAGATCTCTCTGGTCTTGGAAATATAAATGTTGAGGGGGACCTTCAAAATATTGGTGCAGGTGCAGAATCAGTAGGAGCTAGCGCAAGGTCAGTTGCAGCATCAGTTAGTGAAATTGGAAAAGCTATAGAGGTTTTAAGTCAAAGTCAAGATCCGGCAGCTCAACAAGCTATTGGAATATTGCAAGGAGCAGCAGGAAATTTAGGAGAAGAAGCACGAAATCTTGGAGCTAATGCCAAATCTATTGGAACATCAGCTCGAAAAGTTGGTGGAGACCTTCAAAATCTAAAGAAACTAGGCGATATGTCAGGACAACTTCAAGGTCTAGAACAACTAAAGGGTGGCATGAATCAACTAGCTGCAGCATCAGAAAAATTAAATGCTGGAACGAGCCAGCTTCCTGGAGGACTTGAACAACTCCAAGCAGGAACATCAGAACTTGCTAGTGGTGCAAGACAAATTGATGGTGAACTTGGAAAAGCAATGACTGAAGCAGCTTCAAAACTTGATACATCACAACTTATGAAACTTTCTGACTCACTTGTAAAACTTGATGATGCAACTACAAAATTAAAGGACGGCTCAGCAAAACTAAGGGAAGGAACAGGAGAAAGTGAAGAAGCTGTAAATAAATTTACAGATGCAATCACAGAACTTGACTCCAACTCTGGTAAGTTAAATGATGGTGCAAGTGACTTAACAAGTGGTCTTTTAGAGTTTAGAGATAAATCTAAGGACTTCAAAGAGTTCCCAAGACTTAAGACAGAGGGAATTGTGCCAATGAGAGATGGAATTAAAAAACTTGACGATGGTATTATTGACTTAAGTGCTGGTGCCTTTAAACTAAAAGATGGAAGTAACCTAATTGACGACAACATGAGAATCTTCGCGGAAAAGCTTCAAGAATTTAAACAAAAGGGAATTGACGAGCTTGACAGAAAGACAGAGGAACTTCCAGAATTTAAAGAAACAGTAGACGCCATGTTAGAACTTTCAAAAGGCGACAACTCCTTCACAGGAACTAATGAAGGCTTTGATACAAAATACAGAATCATTGAAAAAATAAAATAAGAGTGAACTTTTATTTTAAATGGGTAAGTAATTTATAAGAACATTTAAAATAGGAGGTTATTATGGAAGTTAAAAAAGGTAGAAACTGTTATTATATAGGCGAAGACGAAAATAATTACAAGGGAATCTTGACTTACGAAGATAAGGGCGATGTAATTGATGCCCAACACACTATTGTGAAACCAGAATTTGGTGGACAAGGACTAGCAGGTGAACTTGTAAAACAACTTGTGGAAGATGCAAGAAAAGAAAATAAAAAGATTTTAGGAACTTGTTCTTACGTAGAAAAGAAACTTGAATCAAGTGACTATGATGATGTAAGAGCATAAAAAAAGAAGATGGGGCGACCCATCTTTTTTAGTACCATAAATAGTGTAAGAAAGGA
>CABQNX010000049.1 GCA_902465645.1 uncultured Peptoniphilus sp. | reverse complement strand
GAGAAAAAATATGCAAGATTCACAACAAAAGAAAATTAAGTGGTCTATGCTGGCATTTATGGCATTTTCCACTTTATGGGGCTTTGGAAATGTTGTTAACGGTTTCGTATTCTTTAACGGAATCCAAGTAATATTTTCATGGATCCTAATGTTCGCACTTTATTTTATTCCTAACGCTCTAATGGTTGGGGAACTTGGTTCAGCCTTCAAGGACGAGGGTGGTGGAGTTACATCATGGATAAGATCAACTTCTAGTGATAAGCTAGCTTATTACGCAGGTTGGACTTATTGGGCATGTCACATTACCTACATTGCTTCTAAGGGTTCTGGTGGACTAAAGGCTATGTCTTGGATGTTCTTCCAAAACGCAGAAGTTTATGACTCACTACCAACTGTTTATGTACAAATCGGAACTCTAGCAGTATTTTTAATTTTCTGCTGGGTAGCAAGTAGAGGACTTAACCCACTTAAAAACCTTGCAACTATTGCAGGTTCAAGTATGTTTGTTATGGGTATTCTTTACATTTTAATGATGCTTGCTGCACCAAAGATCAATCCAAATGGTGGTTACCAAGCTATTGACTGGTCTCTTGATAATTTAATCCCAACATTTGATATGAAGTATTTCACTTCTTTATCAATTCTTGTATTTGCTGTTGGTGGTATTGAAAAGATGAGTCCTTATGTAAACAACATGGAAGGTAACTCTTCAAAGGAATTCCCTAAGGCAATGATTTTCGCTGCTGTAATGGTAATTATTTCTGCTATCTTTGGTACTATTGCCATGGGTATGATGTTTGATCCTGCTATTATCAATGCAGATCCAGCAACTTTTGACTCTTATGCAGCTAATGGTGCTTACTGGGCCTTCCAAAAAGTTGGGGAATATTATGGACTTGGAAATGCACTTATGATTGTTTACGCTTTATGTAACACTATCGGTCAATTCTCTACACTTGTTGTAAGTATTGACGCACCACTTAGAATGTTACTTGATGATGATAAGACAAATAAATATATACCAAGAAAGCTTCTTAAGAAAAATAAATATGGAGCTTACATCAACGGTATTAAACTTATAGTTGTTCTTGCAGGTTCAATTATCCTTGCACAAATCCTTGTGCCAGGTGCTGCAACTGTATTAAGACAATTAACAAAACTTAACTCAATTACAATGCCACTTCGTTACCTATGGGTATTCTTGGCATATATCTTCTTGAGAAAGAACAGGGGCGATGTAGAAAGAGACTTCTACTTCACTCGTAAGCAAGGTCTTGCACTATTCTTTGGATTCTGGTGTTTCGTAGTTACAGCTGCTAGCTGTATCCTAGGAATGATTTCAGATGACCCAATGCAAATGGCACTTAATATAATCACACCACTTGTACTTGTTGCACTTGGAGTAATCTTACCAATGATTAGGGCAAAGGAAGATCAAAAACTTAGCTAAATTCTAAAAGGAGGAAGTATGAATTATTTAGAAACTTCAAAGGAATTGTTAGAATTTATTAGAAAATCTGCAAGTATGTTTCACACAATTGACACTGTGAAGACATATCTTGACAAGGAAAATTTTATTGAATTAAAGGAAGGCGAAAGCTGGACTATTGAAAAGGGCAAAAATTATTACACTACGAGAAATGACTCAAGTATTATTGCCTTTAAGGTAGGTAGTGACCTTTCAGATTATCACTACCAACTAGTGGCTTCTCACTCTGACTCACCAACTTACAAGGTGAAAAGTATGCCAGAGCTAGATGGCCCAGGAGACTATGTAAAACTAAATGTAGAAGTTTATGGTGGACCAATTGATTCAGTTTGGTTCGACAAGCCACTTACTCTTGCAGGAAGAGTCCTAGTAGAAGAAGATGGCGCCATAGTTTCAAAGCTACTTCACATTGACAAGGATATTTTAATTATCCCAAATGTTGCCATCCATATGAACAGGGATGTAAACAAGGGTTATGAATACAATAGACAAGTTGACCTTCTTCCACTATTTACAAATGGAGCTATGAAAAAAGGCGACTACAACAAGATGATAGCTGAAGAACTTGGAGTTAGTGAAGACCAAATTATTTCTAAGGACCTATTCTTAGTAAATAGACAAGAAGGAAAGATCTGGGGCTACAAGGATGAATTTGTTTCATCACCAAAACTTGATGACCTAGAATGTGCCTTCACTTCACTTAAGGCCTTTATTGAAGGTAAAAACGACAAGGCAGTAAATGTTTACTGCTGCTTCGACAACGAAGAAGTTGGATCAAACACAAAACAAGGTGCTATGTCTACCCTTCTTCACGACACATTAAAGAGACTTAACGCAGGTCTTGGTTTTGAAGAAGAAGAATACCACAAGGCTGTTGCAAAATCCTTCCTAGTAAGTGCTGACAATGCTCACGCAGTTCATCCAAACCACAAGGAGTTAACTGATGACGAAAACAGAACTTTCATGAATGAAGGAATTGTAATCAAGGAAGCTGCTAACCAAAAGTACACATCAGATGCCTTTTCACAAGCAGTTTTCAAAAAGATTTGTGCCCTTGCTGAGGTACCAGTTCAACACTTTGCCAACAGATCTAACATGCAAGGTGGCTCAACTCTTGGAAACTTATCAAACACACAAGTGTCCCTTCACGCAGTTGACATTGGACTACCTCAACTAGCAATGCACTCCAACTATGAAACTGCAGGAGCAAAGGACCCAGCTTACATGGTTAAGGCCCTTACAAAATACTACAACACAAATATAAAAATCGATGGAGCATCAAAAATCTCTGTTGAAGAATAAAATAAGATTTAAATTCTAAATTTAAATAAATACTTTTTTAGAGTGGGCTTAGGCCTGCTCTTTTTTTTATGAAATAAAAATTTTACATAGCCTTTACTTTTAATAATCTCAATTTAAACAAAATTTTTTTATACTTATCAAAGGAAAATTTAGGAGGTTAAAAAAGTGAAAAATAATTTGAAAAGAAGTTTTTTGTCATTATTTTTACTTGTTGCATTGTTTGTATCACTTATTCCAAGTGGAATATTTGCACAATCAAAAGTAGTTGCAGAGTGGGATTTTAGTAAAGAAAATTCCACTGGTTCTATTAGTGATGGAACTTTAAAGGTTAAAGATGCAAGTGGAAATAATAATGACTTGGAAATGCAAACTTACACAGGTGGGCACTTAACTGATGATAAGTCTAGTGAAAATTGGGAAGATTATCTAAAGTTTTCGAGTGAATCTGTAAATGGAAAGGGCTCAATTGAATTTGCTGGACTTGCAAAGAATAAGGGTGCCGATTTTGTAACAGTAAATGACGCGCCAATAAACAAAGAAACATTTAGTGATGGTTATACAATTGAAATCTTGTATTATTTGCCAAAGGACTGGACTAATAATGACAAATGGATGGGAATGCTTGCAAGACAAGTTGCCGACACAAAGAATGTAAAGACAATGGACGAGCCTGAACTTGGTTCAACTTCTATTGCAGTTTCAAATTGTAAAGAAGTTCAATACTTAACTGTGAACGAAGATGATTCTCATCTTATGAAATCTGCTGTATGGTCTGTTGCCATGGATAAGGGCGGTCAATGGTATCACATAGCCATAACTTGTGATAACCAAGGAAATATAAAGTCTTTCTTAAATGGAGCGGAGTCTTTTAGGAATTATAAATCAAGTGATGGTGGAGCTATGAGAGGAATTTTTGCTGACCCAGCAGACGGAAGATTTAGAGTTGGTTCATCTTGGTGGAAAGAAGGAAGTCAAACTCTTGATAAGTTTTTAAATGGAAATATTGAAACAATAAGAATTTCTAAGGGAGCACTTTCTAAAAGTGAGTGGTTAATTCCAAATCCAGAAAGTCTAGCAGGAGATTTTGGTACAAATAAGGAATTTGCCTTGGAGAACAAAAATAATTACAATTTTGTATTTTTACCAGATACACAAAACACTGTAAAATTCAAACCAGATGTAATGGACAGTGCCATTAGAGGTCTAGTTAATGATGCAGACAAAGGCAACATTAAAGCAGTTTCACATCTTGGAGATATTGTTGAAGACTTTGATGATAAGACACAGTTTGAAAATTCTAAAAATACATTTTATAAACTTGCTGATTCTAAAATAAAAACCTTGATTATTCCAGGTAATCACGATTACTGGCCAGAAGAAGGATATGGATATAATGATAAAGAATTTTACATGAATCCAAACAACAATCCTCTTGATATGTTTTATAAAGATTATTATGGAAAAGATTCAGATTTTACTAAAAAGGCCACATATGTAGTAAATGATTCTCCTTCTGGCAGATCATCTTACATGAAGGTAAGGGCAGGCTCCTATGAATATTTAATGGTGGGTCTATCTTGGTATGATCTTGGACGCGATAAGGATTGGTTTGAAAATATTTTAAAAGAAAACAAAGAAAATCCAACAATAATTGTGGCTCACAACATAGTTGACTGTTCAGATACAGAACCATCTTCAGTTCAATTTTCAGGCGTTGGAGATGAAATCTGGAATATAATTAAAAAATATGATCAAGTATTTATGACAGTGTCTGGTCACTATCATGGAGCTGGGAATAAAGTTTATATGAACGACAAGAATAAACCAGTTATAACAATTCTAGCTGATTATCAATTTTCTTATAATGGTGGAAATGGATTTTTCAAATATGCAGAATTTGACGAAGATGCAAATAAAATTTTCTTAAAGACTTATTCACCTTATGCTGCAAGTCTTTCTGATTCTGAAAAAACTTTCTTTGATGTAAATTATATGCTTGGAAAGGGAAATGACGATGTACTTGACTTAAACTTCGACAATAGATTTGATTTTGCAAAAAAATATCCAAGAGAAGTTGAAAAAGATGACAAAAATGTAATTTCTTGGACTGAAATAGAGGACAATGCCCGAATAATTGATAATGATGTGGAAGAAAATTTGAATGATAACTTCACTCACAGAAAACATCATGAAAAAACTTATCCAGTCTATGTTGGCACTTCAATATTTTCTGAAAACAAAAATCTTGAAAAAGAAGTAGACAAGAAAACAGAAGGCAAAAAAGCTGATGTAACAGATTATGAAGGCCACTGGGCAAAAGAATTTATCGAAAAAGTTTTAGATAAGGATCTTATGGACTTAATAAATGGAAAATTCTTCCCAGATAGAAAGGCAACAAGATTTGAACTTGTAAAAGCACTTGCAAAGATGCAAAATGTAAATCCTAAAGAGTACACTGAAAATATTTATAAGGATTTAAATAAAGATTCAGAAGAAAGTGGCTATATTGTATGGGCAAGCAAGAAGGGCATAGTATATGGATATGAAGATGGAGAATTTAAGGGAAATAGAGAAATTTCAAGAGAAGAAGTTGCAGCTATCTTAAATAGATATGTGGAAAAACTTGGAATTGAAAGAAAAGAAGCTGAAGATATTAAATTTAAAGATGAAGCAAAGATATCTTCTTGGGCAAAGAATGAAGTCAAAAAAGCAGTAAGTAGAGGTCTATTTACTGGAAGAGATGATGGAAGCTTTGACCCTAAAGAAAATATAACAAGAGGAGAAATTGCGAGAGTAATTGTAAATTTACTTTAAAAAATTTTCTTTTCTTAATTTAATAGATCCTTAAAGAGTAGGCTTAGGCCTGCTCTTTTTAGTACCATAAATAGTGTAAGAAAGGAAGTAATTCCTATCTTGCACTATTTTT
>CABQNX010000048.1 GCA_902465645.1 uncultured Peptoniphilus sp. | reverse complement strand
TAACTTGCTTTGTAGTTTATGTAATATCAAGAAGAAATGAATAAAATAAATTTAAAATTTACAAAAAAATCATAATATCTTTACTGTTAATAAAATAATTTTTACTAAAATTTATTTAAGGATGATGTAAATGTTAAAAGATAGAATTAAAAATTTGTTTATACTCATACTTTTTATGATAATTTTTGATGGATTTACTTATTACAAGACAGGAAGTTTGAGTTCTGCAACAATAAAAAACAACATTTTTTTCATTGGAGTTTATCTAATAACTACTCTTATTATTTACTTCATTTCAAGGAGAAATGAATAAAAAAAATAAATTTAAAATTAGTCTTGACAAAAATTTTTTACAAGAATATAATATCCACTAATAAAATAATAAATGCCATGAAAGAGAAAAAGGTATTTAATAAGTCTCAAAGAGAGTGGGGATGGTGAGAGCCCACAGACAAGTTAGTATCATATATTCACTCTAAAGCATGAAGATTGAATAATAGTAGATCTTCACGGAAGTCTCCGTTATCATAGACTAGAGATTGTTAGATCTTTAAAGAGGAAATATTTTTATTTCGAATTTAGGTGGTACCGCGAATCCTTCGCCCTATATGGGGTGGAGGATTTTTTTATTATTTTAAATAATTTTTTTGGAGGACAAAAATGAAAAATTTAAAGAAAATGGTAAAAGTTATAAGTATTGGTGCCCTTGCGCTTTCCCTTGTTGGATGTGCAGGTGATAAGAAAGCAGAAAAAGAAAGTGGAGAAAAAATAAAAGTTGGAGCAATCCAATATATTGAACACGTGTCCCTTGACAATGCCCTAAGGGGTTTCCAAGACAGGCTAAAGGAAGAAGGACTTGATGTAGAAGTTGACGTGGAAAACCTACAAGGCGACCAAGCCTTAGCTACAACTGCTCCCAAAAAGTTCCAATCAGATGATTATAAATTAGTTTATGCAATCTCAACACCAGCTGCCCAAGGAGCAAAGACTGCCCTTCCAAATAAAAATATTATTTATTCAGCAGTGACTGACCCAGTGGAAGCAGGTTTAATTGAATCGCCAGATAAAATCACAAATATCACTGGAGTTAACGATGCAGTTTCTGCAAAGTACCAATTAGAATCCTTCTTAAAGATTTATCCAGATGTAAAAACTATTGGAACAATTTTCTCAACTAATGAAGTTAACTCAAAGATTCAAGTTGAAAATTTGGAAAAAGCTTGCAATGAACTTGGACTTGAACTTGAAAGCGTGGGAATCAATAACATCAACGACATTGGCCAAGCTCTTTCAACTATAACTGAAAAGATTGATGCTTATTATGCTCTTACTGACAACACAGTTGCATCTGCTGGTCCAATTCTTGCAGAAAATCTTTTAAAAAATAAAATTCCATCACTTTCTGCTGAAGAAGGACAAGTGTCTAAAGGACTTCTTATGAGTGAAGGCGTTGACTACTATGAACATGGAAGACAAGCAGGAGAAATGGCAATAAAACTTTTAAAGGGTGAAGATATAAAAAATCTTCAGGCAGAAGACAACAAGACTTCAAAGAAAAAGATTAACAGCAAAACTGCTGAAGCTCTTGGACTAGATCTTACAAATGAAAATTTAAAGGATGCAGAAATTTTAAAATAAAAATCTCACTGAGATAAGTAAAATAAAAATTTAATAAAAAATTTGGACGAAATTATAAAAAAAGACTTGACTTTGGTCTGCTAGCAGAATATACTAAATGTAATTTAAATAAAGCGTTGAAAGAGAAAAAAGAATTTTTAGTGATTTTAAGAGAGTTGCCGGTTGGTGAGAGGCAATACACGGAAATTTAACATACACTCTAAAGCTTATTTGTTGAAGTTAGTAGGCAAGTACGGAAGCCACCGTTATCTGAGGCTAGAGGTTGTTAGACCTTAAAGTGAGGTAATCTTTTTGATTATAAAATCGGGTGGTACCGCGAAGTCAGTCTTTCGTCCCAATGTGGATGAAAGACTTTTTTTATTTTATGGAGGTTTTTTATGAAATTTAGAAAGTTGTTTATTTTACTTATGATGTCCCTTGTTCTTGTGGCTTGTGGCAAAAGTGAAAATAGTGTAAATACTGGAAATGAAAAAGAAGTTGCTGGTGGAGAATCTACTGGCGGTAAAAAAGTTGGGGTAATTCAAATTGCAGACCACATTGCTCTTGAAAGGGCGAGAAAGGGTTTTGAAGATGAACTTAAAAAGACTAACCCAGATGTAGAAATTATTTCTAAGAATGCCAATGGAGACTTAACAGTTGTACCATCAATTATCAAGTCCTTCCAAGACAAGAAGGTTGATTTAATTTACGCAATAGCAACACCAGCTGCCCAAGGAGCAAAAAATGGCGAAAAGGAAATTCCAATTATATTTAACGCAGTTACAGATCCAGCATCTGCTGACCTTGTTAAAAATTTGGAAGAACCTGAAAGAAATATAACAGGGGTTTCTGATTACTTCTCAATAGAAGCTCAACTAGAAGAAATGATTAGCATCTTCCCAGACATTAAAAATATTGGAGTTATGTTCTCAACAAATGAAGCCAATTCAAAATTCCAAGTTGAAGAACTAAAGAAAGCAGCAGATGGTTTTGGACTTAATGTAGTGGAAGTTGGAGTAAATAACATCAATGACGTGTCAACAGCAATAAAGACAATTGAAGGAAAGATAGACATCTTCATGGCGATCACAGACAACACAGTTTCATCTGCATCCACAATAATTGCAGAGTCACTAAAGGCTTCAAAGATTCCTTCCTTTGCATCAGAAGAAGGTCCAGTTGAAAATGGAATTCTTGTAAGTGCTGGAGTTGACTATGTTGAACTTGGTATGAAGGCAGCAGGAATGGCAAGTGAAATCCTTGGTGGCAAGGAAGTAAAAGATGTTCCAGTTTTATTCTCAACTGAAACAAGCAAGGTTGTAAACAAGAAAACTGCCGAAGCCCTTGGCCTAGAAGATGACAAGAACTTAATGGATAATGCAAAAGTAGTTGAATAGATGAAAAAAGATTAAAACATATAGGAGGAAGAAGTTGAATTCAGTAATAATGGAATCCATTGTCATGGGACTTATATTTTCCATATTGACAATAGGAGTTGTAATAACCTTTAAAATTTTAGATTTCCCTGACATGTCAGTGGAAGGTACTTTCCCACTTGGGGCCTTTGCCTTTGCAAAGATGCTAACACTTGGCATGAACCCAATACTCGCTATGGTGGTTTCACTTATAGCAGGAGGACTTGGAGGCTATATCACATATATTTTATTCAGGAAGTTTAAGATCCAAGCAATCTTATCAGGAATCCTAACAATGACATTTTTATATTCAGTGAATTTAAGAATTACTGGTACACCAAATGTTACCTTCTTTGATTACAAGACTGTATTTCAACTTTTTGAAAGCCTTCCTAAGATGTTTATTCTTGCAATAATAACACTTGTTATTAAATTAATCCTTGATTGGTTTTTAAAGACTGAAAAGGGCTACCTTCTTTTGGCAACAGGAGATAACGAAACTCTTGTTAAGTCCCTTGGAAAAAATCCAGACAAGTACATCGCAATAGGACTTGTAATATCTAATGGACTTGCAGCTCTTGCAGGAGCCCTGATGGCACAGTCAAATGGTTACGCAGACATAACAATGGGCCAAGCCATAATAGTATCAGCACTTGCATCAGTTATAATTGGCGATGCCTTCTTAAAGAACGCGAGCTTTTTAAATAGGACGACAAGGGCTATAATCGGTGCAATAATTTACAGAATTATCTACGGAATCGCCCTTTACCTAGGACTAGCTCCAAGTGATTTAAAGGGAATAACTGCAATAATCGTAGTATTCTTCATAGTTTACAATGATGTTTCTTCAAAGGGACTATCAATTTTAAAAGGAAAGAGGGAAGAAAATGCTAAGAATTAAAAATTTATCAAAAACTTTTTACAAGGGAATGGAAGAAGAAAATCAAATTTTTGATAATTTCTCCCTTGATATAGAAGAAAATAAGTGTGTTGCAATTTTGGGACCCAACGGTTGTGGCAAGTCCACATTATTTAATATGATTTCAGGTTCACTTAATCCTGACTCAGGAGAGATCCTCCTGGGAGATGTGGACATTGCAAAATTATCTGAAGACAAGAGGGCAATAGACATTGGAAAGGTAAACCAAGACCCATCAAAGGGAGTTTGCCAGAGCCTAAATATTTTAGAAAATATGTCCATGGCCTTCAAGAAGGGACACAAGTTCACCTTCAAGAGATTGATTGACAAGAAGAACAACGATGAGATTATAGAAAAGTTAAAGTCCATTGACCTGGGACTTGAAAACAAATTAAAGACTCAAGTAAAATTCCTATCAGGTGGACAAAGACAATCCCTGTCACTTCTCATGGCAACTGTTAAAAGACCAAAGATCCTTCTACTTGATGAACACACAGCAGCCCTTGACCCAAAGACTTCTAAGATAATAATGGATAAGACAAATGATCTTATTAAAAAAGAAAAAATCACAACACTTATGATTACTCACAATCTTAAAAATGCTATTGACTACTCAGACAGAATTATAATGCTCAACAAGGGCAAAGTTGTCTTAGACATTCTTCCAAGTGAAGTTACAGAAGAAGAACTAAATAGGATTTACAATGAAAAGATTGAAGAAGAAAATAATCTTGAACTTAAAAAAGTAGAAAAGATAGCATAAATAATAGCACCTACATAAAATATGAGTAGGTGCTTTGTTATTTAAATAGAATTGACTGAATAGAAAAAAGATGATATCATAGTAATAAGATAAAGTGAAAATAATTAGATTAATGGAGGTAATGAAATGAAGAAAAAAATTATTTGTTTTATTTTAGTAATGTGTATTATAATTAATTTTGGAAGTGTGTTTGCAGTTGGAGTAATATCTAATGAAGAATATAATCCTGATTCTTTATCAGAAACAGTAATTTATGATGATAAAAATGGTTTTAAAATAACCTATGAATACAATTCAATTAAAGGAATGGCAACAGTCAGAGGATATGAAAATAATACAATAATAGAGGAAAATTTTATTTATGATAATGATCCACATAATGTATATATAAATGAACGCCCTAAAGAGGATTATTATTTTAGAAAATCAAGCAATACAACTAAAATACTACCAATAAATGAAATAGTAACAAAGTCTAAAACTAACACTATAAATGAAGAAGAACTAAATAGCATATATGAATCTAGAAGTAGTAATTATTTAGGACAATTGGAAATTTATTTAAAAAACTCAAGTCAAAAATTTAGAATTTCAGTATCAGAAAGCCTTGGAAAAACTGAATATACTACATATACAATAAGAAATTATGTCGGAAGTTTAGTAACTTTAGCAACTGTTATAATTGGGGCATTTGAGATACCGGGATTAATGGCATCTTATTTTGCTAGTCAATTTTTAGCAAAAGTATGTTATGGATTGGGGATAGCGGTTGTAGGAGGAGCTATAACAAAAGCTTTATCAACAACCGTTAATGCACAGGTATCAGATATTTATTTAAAACTAAGTGGTTTTTCAAATAAGACAATAAAGAGCGGGCTTAAAGCTTATATTTATGATACAAAAAGTTCATATAGAGGTAACACTTTTTATGATGGCATTACAGGTAAAGATTGGGGTTCTTCAAGTTTAGCAAGAATGGTAATAGGATCAGTATTCGGACATAATTATGTGAATGACTATGATTACTCATATAGATAAAAAAGTAGTATTATTAATAGTATTA
>CABQNX010000047.1 GCA_902465645.1 uncultured Peptoniphilus sp. | reverse complement strand
TAAATTTTCCATTGCCAGGTAGAAGTCTAACTTGGGCGATGGATTTTTTTCTTCTTCCAGTACCTCTGTATTGTATAGTTTCCATTCTTACCTCCAATTAAAATTCATAAACTTCAGGTGCTTGTGCTGCGTGTGGATGTTCGTTACCAGTATAAACTTTAAGTTTTTTGATCATCTTTCTGCCTAACCTGTTTTTAGGAAGCATTCCCTTAACTGCTAGTTCGATAACTTTTTCTGGTCTCTTTTCCATCATTTCAGCATATGAAACTTCTTTTCTTCCACCTGGGTATCCAGTGTGATATGCGTGAATTTTTTGATGTAATTTATTGCCTGTCAATACAACCTTGTCAGCGTTAATTACAATAACAAAGTCTCCACAGTCCACATGTGGTGTAAAGATAGGTTTTCTCTTTCCTCTTAATACACTTGCGATTTCTGATGCTAATCTACCAAGGACTTTTCCTTCAGCGTCGATAACATACCATTTTCTTTCAACTTCATTTGCTTTAGCCATGTAGCTTTTCAATGAATTTTCCTCCTAAATTGTTTAAAAATTATTCCGGGGCTTTTTAAACATGACACATATTTTAGACTAAAAAGTCTAACTTGTCAACATTTATGGGGATTTTTATTAAATACTTTCTCTTTCTTTTTCGATGTGGATATTTTCAAGTGGAGTTGGATAAGCTGAATCCTTCTTGAACTTTTCAATTTGCTTCTTGACTCTATTTACAGAAGCTATTGTTCCCACACCCGCTACACATCCACCAGGACACGCCATACCTTCTAGCAGGTAACCGTCAAGCTTGCCTGCCTTGGCGATTTTTAACATCTTCTTACATTCTGCAAGGGTATGAGCTCCTTGGATGTGAATATCTTTGTCTGGTGAAAGTTTTTCTGCCACTACCTTTACAGATTCGGCAACTCCACCAGCTATTGGGTAACCTCTACCAAGGGCAGATCCATCATCTACATTTTCTTCTACTTCTATTTCAGATGGTTCAATGTTCTTTGCTACGAACATTCCCATTAGTTCTTCAAAAGTTATTACAAAGTCTACGTCTGATTTTACCTTTGTATCTAGGGCTTCAAGCTTCTTTGATGTACAAGGTCCAATAAATACTACAACTGCATCTGGATCCTTAGCCTTTATGTGGTTGGCTGTGTATCTCATTGGTGAACCTGAGTCTGATACTTGTTCAAAGAATTCTGGGAATTCATTTCTTATCATTAGGGTCCATGAGAAGCAGCAGCTTGTACCCATAAATGGAATGTCTTCTGGCACTCTCTCTAGGTATTCTTTAGCTTCGTGAAGTGTTGTTAAGTCTGCTCCAAGGGCAACTTCTAATACGTCTTCAAAGCCAAGTTGTTTTATTGCTTCTATTATTTGTTCTGCACTTGTGTTGGCACCAAACTGTCCTATGTAGGATGGTGCTATGGCTCCGTAAACTTTCTTACCTGATTTTATTGCCTTAATGAGTTGGTATATTTGTGTCTTGTCAGATATTGCTCCAAAAGGACACTCTGCTATACATCTTCCACAAGCAACGCACTTATCATGGTCGATTTCTGCTCTGCCATATTGGTCTGATGAAATGGCATCTACCCCACAAGCAGCAGCACATGGTCTTTCGTATTTTACAATAGCTGAATATGGACATGCTTCTTTACATCTTCCACATCTAACACATTTATCTTTATCAATAATAGTTCTATCTTTACCCATAGAAATGGCATTTACAGGACAAACATTTATACAAGGGTGTGCAAGACACTTCCTGCAGTTATCTGTTGTATAAAAAGCCTTAGTTGGACAAGCTTCGCAACCAAATTTTATAACATTTATTAGTGGTTTTTCGTAAGCATTTGTATCGATATCTACCTTATCAAAACCGTCAGTTACATTTTTAAATACGCCAATCTCTCTAACATCTAGCCCCATTGCTAGTCTAAGTCTTTCGTCGACAACAGCCCTTTCCCTAAAGATATCAGATCTGTATTTTGCCACTTCGCCAGGTACAATCTTGTAGCTGGATTCTTCTAGGGCAGAAATATCTAAATCGTTATAGGCAATTCTTGCAACTTCAGCAAAAACTTTTCTTCTGATGTCGGCAAGTGTTCCATAAATTTCTTTCATCGCTTCCCCTTATTACTTATATTCTTAGTTTATCAATTATTTTAGCACTAACTTCCTGTGCAGTAGCCTTTAGCATTATCTCGTCGTCTACGATGACAACTGGTGATGCTTCGTTATTGTGAATCTTGCAATAGTTTAGACAATGTGCAAATTCAACTTCTAAATTTTCAGCAGAACATAGTTCGGACTCTGGTCCGCACAAATGGTCTTGTAAGTACTCTACTGCGTCATAAATAGCATTAGCTCCCATAAGAGTGCATCTCGCACCCATGCAAATAGTAACTTTCATATATCCTCCTCATCACTCTATAAAGATAGTTTATCATTTAACAATCACTTCTTCAATCATTATAATTAATTTATGATAATTATATTAATAGTGCTAAAATATAGGAGAGGTGGGAAATGAAAGACATTGAAATTTTAAAAAATCTGGCCCTCTTTAAGGGTCTTGATGATAATGAAATAATGGAAATAAAAGAATTTTTATCAAGCGTAAAGACTTATGATAACAAGGAAATAATTTTTAAGGCAGGAGACCCCACAAATTATTTTGGGATTCTACTAAAGGGTCAAGTGGACCTATCCATAGAAGACGTCTTTGGCAACAAGACTCTTCTTTCCAAGCTAACAGGTCCTGCCCTCTTTGCCGAGTCTGTCCTTATAAAAGATATAGAAGAGATTCCCCTATCTGTTGTAGCAACAGAGGATTCAGAAGTCATCTTATTTGACTACAAGGCCTACAAGTCATCTGGCTCGACTTCTCTTATAAAGGTCCAAGACAATCTCATAAAAATCTTGGCTGGGAAGAATTTATTCATGCGTGACAAGTTAAACCTCCTTAGCCTTCCATCTACTCGTGCAAAAATTTTATACTTTCTATCCAATGAAGCTCGCAAGAGAAAGTCAAAGTATTTTGAAATTGATTTTAATATTAGCGAGCTGGCACAATTTTTAAATTTAAATCGTTCTTCACTTTCACGCGAGCTTTCAAAACTAAAAAAAGAAGGCCTCATTGATTATGACAATAAGACCTTCCGTATTTTATAATTTTTTATTTTTTTAATCGCAAGTTACAAACTTACTCTTTATTTTGATGGGCTACTCTTGCACAGGCTGCCGCAGCAATAGCTGCCACCAAGTCGTCGGCAAAAGTAGTCACTCTTTCTACTTTTTTCTTTTCATCCAATTCTTTGATTATACCAATTTTTTTCTTATCAAGATAACCAAAGTTTGTAAGACCAATTGTCCCATACATATTTACAATTCCAAGAGTCAGGATCTCGTCAATCCCATAAAGACCTTCGTCATCCCTTATAATTGACAAGAGTGGTTCAGGCAGATTGCCTTCATTTGCCAGATCGTCTAGGGCAAGTCCTGTTAAGATTGCGTGGATAGATTCCCTCTTCCTAACAACACTCTCCACACTTTCAAGGCACCTCTCAATGCTCAAGTCCACAATATAATCTCCCTGCAATTCTTGCACAAGTTTCGCAATTTCTACTAATTCTATTCCAAAGTCCTCTAATCTCTTCACTGTAAGTTCATAGAGTTCTTCCATGTCGTATTTATAAAATTTACCTGCCATAAATCCTCCTATCTTCTCCTCATCTTTGCCCTATTTCTCCTTATCATCTTGGCTCTTGAGATTTTAATTGAAATCCCGTAGATAAAGCCAGGTATAAGAGTGGAAATAAAAAGGCTTAGGGGGTTGTAAGATATTCCCAAAATCTTAATAGCGTAAACTTGGGGCATCAAAAAGAATTCTAGTGGAAACTTCCAATAGGATCCACCTACTGACCTTGAGAAAACTTCCCTTCCCAGGCCCACAAAGGCAAAGGCAAATAAGATTAGGCCAATTAGCCAAATCAAATTGCCTGCAAAGAAGTCCAGGCTCCTGGCATTCTTCTTGGAGAGTCCCTTGCCAAAGTTAAAATATAGGATAAGAATAAGTCCCACCAAAATAACTTTGAAGGCAAGGTTCCCATAGACAAGATCTCTCACCTGGCTAGACAAATTAATAAGGCTAGCCACGGCGAAGACTATAAAGACTATTAAGATGTGAAAAATCAAACCACGAGTATTATTCCTCATAATAACTCCTATTCATCCAAGTATTTTTCCGCATTTTCTGATGCCATCATCTTCATGTCCTTGTCCACCCAAACAATGGCCGCATCGGACTTTTCTGCCAAGTCTCTTATTTCTTCATCAGTTGAATTAAAGGCAGCAGTTGACAAGAAGTCACAAAGTCCAGAGTCATCCTTAATAACAGTCACAGACTTCATTTCATGAGCTGGCTTCAAAGTATCTGGATCAATGATGTGACAGTACCTAACACCGTCAAGTTCAAAATACCTTTGGTAGTCACCACTTGTGACAATAGAAGTGTTGGCAACATTTAAAGTTGTCAATACTTGTTCAGGACTTTCAAGGTCTGGGTTTTGGATCCCAATCCTAAAGTTTTCTCTTCCATCAGTTGGCTTGCCAATTATCCTGACATTTCCACCAGCAGAAATAACACAAGAAGTAACTCCTCTTTCACGGAGTTCTTGGGCCACAAGTTCAGTGGCATAACCCTTGGCAGTTGCACCAAGGTCTAGTTCCATCCCCTCTTCAAGGTAGACAGATTTTTTCCCTTCATCTAATTTTACATTTTCAATATTTGTAAGAGGACGAAGTTTTTCTAATTCTTCATCACTTGGAAGAGCTTGTCCCTTTAGGGCAATGACTTCTTCTTTAGTCTTTCCACCCTCATAAAGGTCCCTGTACTCGTTCCAAAGTTTTGTAACAGGTCCAAGGGCAACATTTGTATTGTGAGAGATGTTTTTGTAGTCATCAACAGAAGTTTTTATTAGGTCAAAGAGAGTGTCATCAACTACCACTGGTTTTACTCCAGCTTCATCGTTAACTGTCTTTACATTCACAAGACCATCATAGTTCTTGTAGTTGTCAAAAAGCTTGTGGAGTTCTTGGTATCTCTCCTTGGCATAAGCTAGGTTCTCCTTGGCAAAGTCGTCATCGTCAGTGTAAATTGCAATGTGAATCACTGTATCAAAAGTGTCGTAAAATTCAATCTCTTGCTTGTCCCCATCCTTATTGACTTCAAGAGATGCCACACTTTCATTTGAATTTGTGTTTTCATTTTTTATATTGTTTGCTCCCTGGTTCTTGCAGCCAGATAAAATTAAAAGGCCACTAAGACCAAGAGCTATTAAAGTTTTTTTCATAATATCACCTTTCTCTATAATACCATTTAAGTCGCCATTTTTACAATAACTTATAAATTTACATAAAAAAAAGACAGCCCCATGGACTGTCTCAAAAATTTACTTTTTATTATTTATCTTATTTCCTTCTCTTAAATCTCTTTAGTAGAAGTAATAGACCTGATGCAAGACCAGCTGATGCAGTTTCTAGTGCGATACCAGCGTCGCCTGTCTTAGGTGCCCTGTCATCACTTTCAACTTCTTCTTCAGCTGCCTTGTTCTTAACTATACTGTCGTCTTCAAATTCTTCTTGACTTCCTTCTTCCCTAAGACCTTCAGGAGTAGAATTATTTTCAATATCATCTACTTCTTCAGTATCTTGTTTTTCTGGAGATTCTTGTGGAGAATCCTTTGGATCTTCACTAGGGTTTTCTACTGGATTGTTAGGAGTCTTATCTTCTGGTTTGTTAGGTGTCTTGTCGCCTGGTTCAGAAGGTTGGTTTGGTTTATCTTCTCCTGGTCTAAACGGATCTTTATTTCCTGGTTTAGAAGGAGTGTTGTTTCCTGGTTTATTATGATCTTCCTTGTCCGGATCTGGATTTGGTTTATCTGGATCTGGATTTGGCTTGTCCGGATCTGGATTTGGTTTGTCCGGATCTGGATTTGGTTTATCTGGATCTGGATTTGGCTTGTCCGGATCTG
>CABQNX010000046.1 GCA_902465645.1 uncultured Peptoniphilus sp. | reverse complement strand
TTTATAAAAAAGATCTTTGTATAAATTATTTAAATTTTTTATAAATTTTTAAAATTATATCCCTATATTTATATCTTTAGAGCTTTTGTAATTAAAAGTCTCATTTAAAACTTATTTAATAATATTTCATCTTTTTCAAACTATAGTGTATATACCTTATATTTACACTATAGTCCCATAAAATTTTTTTGTCAAGCTTTTTATAAAATTTTTATAGACCTTTCTTATAAGATTATTTCTCTTTATTTTTTTATTTCTTTTTTAAATTACTATTAGATTAGCTAATTTTTAAGTTAATTTTTAATTTTTATCCACAATTTTTCTTTCTTATCTACATTTGTTGACTAGGGAAGTTAATTATTATCAACAAATCTATTTTTTAAATTTTATTTTATGCTTATCCTTTTTATAAATAGCAACTTATATTTATCGATGTTTTTATTAACAAGTCATTTTTTATATAGCTTTTAAAAATTTATAAGGCTTATAAAAATCTACTGCACTTTAAATAAAAGTAAAATCTAGCTTCAATATAACAAAAAAGTATGTGTCCAACAAGCAAATAGGCCGCAACTTTTGGTTGCATCAAGCTTTATTCTTAATTTTGTTAATTTTTTATTCAAAAATAATTTTAGTTTTATTTTATCTTGCCAAAAGATATTCCACTAATAAAAAATTTTCTAGTAATCTATAAAATATTAAATCTAAATTTTAATAGTAAATAAATTTTGTTTTAATTTTCATAGAAAGTTTAAAAAACCAAACTTCTTAATAATTTAAAAATTAAGCTCATATATGAAAATTTTAAAAAAATAAGTGAAACAAAAAAGAGACCCACTTGGATCTCTTGATTTTAAAATTTTCAATTGTTATGTAACTATAGCTCTATACCTCGTAAATTAAGCATTCAACCTTTAGCACTAAGCTACTTTCAAATGAGGTACTTTGCTACCTTTCCCTTGCGGGATGAATCAAAACTTGTCATTGGAATCACCTTTTCTTAGTTACCAATTTGTTTTCTCTAGCTAGCTTACTTATAGTATAGAGGACTAAAGTTAATTTGTCAATGTTTTCCTAAAAGTTTTTTATCTTTTTTAGATTTATTTTCTTCTCGTCAATTTTTCCTTCATTTAAGGCCTTATTAATTTCAATAATTGCCTGATTTGCAGAGTTTAGCGACCCAATATTAACTATATAGTTCTTTGAGCCTTCCTTGCCCTTTATTACGATTTCATCATTTTTTGACTTGGAAATAGATTTCATGTCTTCGTAAGGGAAGTGGTGGTTGCCAATTACAAGTCCCTTGCCATATGATCCCACAACTGTTCCAAGCCTGTCCTTTCCATCTCTAAAGGATGATTTAGAGGGAATATTGTAGATTATTGTGTCCTTGTCTTCTCTATTTGGGAACTTACCATTTTGTAGGTTGTATATAAATAGTAAAAATAGTCCAATTAAGAATAATGGGTTTGCCAAGAAGTTTATAATCTTGTTGTCTCTTACATATATTTGTTGGAAGAAGTATATATTTACAAAAATCAAAAATCCTATGTAGACAAAGATATTTAAGTTGTAAGTCTTCTTTCTTATGTTTAGGTCCTCAAGTTTTAGGATTCCCTTGTACTTTGATATAAAGTCCACTGCTGTCATCATAAATAGGTAGTTTACAATGGCCCACATTATTGAATAGATAACAGATCCATTGCCCAGTTCTGATTCTAGACCAGAGAACTGGAGTCCAAAGGGAATTATTGCTGATATTATGAGGACTATGTTAGATGTTTTTTTGTTCAATTTTTCTCCTCTTTCTTATTTTTTCTTCTTTTTCTTTTTATTGGCTTTTATCTTTTTCATGTTTTTCTTGGCTTCTTCTTTTTCTGCCTCAATTTCTTCGGCAACCTTGTCGTTCTTACTTAACATTAACATGGTTCCAAAGAAGGCAAACATGTAGATTCCAAGGTTTATAAACATTTTCTTTAGGTCAGTTTCTATAATTAACTTTTCATTTTGGCTAAGTTCTGTAAGATTTTTATATCTAAAATAGGATACAGCAGAAAATATAATCATTAAAATCACCATATAAATGAAAACTGATTTTGTATCCTTGTATCTTTTTTCATCTACAAAAAAGAAGACCACTAGGGTTGATAGGGACACTATTCCCAGTAGGATTGCCAGAGTTTTAAAATTAAAAACCTGGATAAAACTTCCTGTATCTAACTTGTTGTACTTAAATACAAGAAAAACTAGGGAAAGAATAATGATTATTATGCTGGTTTTTAGCCATTCTTTCTTATCTTTTGTCAATTGGTCACCTCGTCATACTTATCCAGCCCATATTTTTCTATGACTGATATTATTTTTTCTGCGTAGGAAGGGTCTGTTGCGTAGCCGCCTTCCTTTATATACTTGGCAGCTTCCTTGTAGTCATTGGCAGTCTTTACCTTTTCATACCTCTTGGCTGTTGTAAGGAGCTTGGCATAGTGTTCAAATGACTCTTTCTTGGAGGAATACTTCTTGAAGTTCTCCATATATCTTCCACTTTGTCCCTCAACATATTCTTCAGTTTCAAAGACTACGCCTTGGTCCTTTTTTACTGCCTTTATGCCAAAGTAATTGTTGTATTCCTGAGAAAGCTCAGACCTTCCCCAGTTGGACTCAAGGATAGACTGGGCCATCATAACAGATGGGAAAAGGCCATATTTTTTAGCCACTCTTGTGGCCAGTTTCTCTGTATCCATAATATAGGCTTCTCTATAATTTAGCTCTTCTTGGGCCCTCCTCTCTGAAGTTGACTTTATTAAGAGTCCCATAAAAAAGATAATTCCCAAAAATGCCAGGATAATCATAAGGCAGCCGCAACCTGCCCTCTTATTTTTCATCTTTCACTTCTTCATAAAGCTTGCTTATTTTCTTATTTAAGATAGGATGAAAATAGTTTGGCATAAGTTCATTTAAGGATTCTAAGACAAACTCCCTCTCTGCAATATAAGGGTGAGGCACTATCAATTCATCTGTGTAGTGGATTTCCCTATCTATAAAGAGGATATCCAAATCAATAGTCCTTGCTCCCCATTTTTCATGTCTAACTCTGTCTAGGTCAATTTCAATTTTTTGTAAAATGTGAAGAAGGTCGTGGGGATCTTCATAGGAAGACACCTTTACAACTGTATTTAAAAAGTCTCCTTGGTCAGTCTTGCCCCAAGCCTTGGTTTCTATAATAGAAGCCTTTTCTAGTACCTTAAGACCAGCTTCTTCCATTTTTTCTAGGGCAGACTTAATATATCCTTCCCTATCTCCAAGGTTTGTCCCAATCCCAATATAGTAGTCACTTCTCTTCTTCTTGCAGCGAACTGATGCTGTATCTAGGGGAAGGTTAATTGGGGCCCAGGGTTTTTTTATTGTGAGGTCAACAGTTTCTGCCATTTCATAGTTATCAAAAATGAATTTTGTCATCTTATAGGCAAGAGTCTCAATTAAATCTTCAGTTTCATTTTTAAAAAGATCATATAGCTCATGGGACAACTTTCCATAGTCAATGGACCTGTCTAGGTTTTTTTCTATGGCACAGTCCCTAAAACTCATCCCAATTTCTGCACTGATTAAAAATTTTTGGCCAAGTTTATTTTCTTCTTCAAAAAGTCCATGGTTGGCATAGACTTCTAGGTCTTTTATCTTGATAAAATCCATAATACTCCCATCAATAAATTATTGTGTGATTTTTCTTGTTAAAGCTCCAATTGCATTCCTTATAGGCAGGACACCTAAAGCAAGGTCTTGAAAGCTTGTCTGCCCTATAAAAGATATTGAAAAACTCATCTTCTGCCAGGTCCTTGCTTCTGTGGGCTCCTATGCAATTTAGGATTCTTTCCTTTTCTTCTTCTGAAAAATCTGTTAGCTTTAAAATTTCTCTAGCAAGATCAACTGAGGCAATGGCGTGGTTTATCCCTTCTTTTATTTCAATTACCCTCCCCAAGTCGTGGAGGAGGGCTGTTGAATAAATCATATCCTTGTCTACATCTACATCTTCTTCTAGCTTAAGGATGTAACAAATCCTTGCAACTGACACAAAGTGTTCATAGTTGTGCCTGCAAAAGAACCTGTCTCTTTCAAGATACTCAAGTTCACTTAAATAGTCATTGTAGATCTTGCTCTTGAGAATAAGGTCTGTATTTTTCATTAAAATCTAATTAAAATTCAATTAGTCTAAAGGCTTCTTGTTTTTGCTTTTCGTCTGTTTCAAGAATTCCTCTAGCTACTGATGTTACAGTCTTTGAGCCAGGTTTTTTAACCCCTCTCATGTTCATGCACATGTGCTCTGCTTCTATAACTACAAGAACTCCCTTTGGTTCAAGATACTTCATCATAGCATCTGCAACTTCAATGCTAAGTCTTTCTTGTAGTTGTGGTTTTTTTGCATAAGTTTCTACAGTTCTTGCAAGTTTTGAAAGACCTGCCACCTTTTCATTTGGAATATAGGCAATGTGAGCCTTTCCGTAAAATGGTAGGAAGTGGTGTTCGCACATTGAGTAGAATTCAATGCCCTTTACAACAACTATATTATCTTCAGTTATTTCAAAAGTTTTGGATAGGTGCTTTTCAGCAGTTTGTCCAAGTCCTGCAAAAACTTCTTCATACATTCTCGCAACTCTTGCTGGAGTTTCTAAGAGACCTTCTCTATTTTTGTCTTCTCCAATTGCTTCAATTATCATTTCTACAGCTTTTTCTATTTTTTGTTTATCCATATATAGTCTCCTCATAGATTATTTTAAAATTTACAAATTTCATTATATCATATTGCCCTTACAATGATAATAATTACCCATAAGTTAGAAGTTTATCCAGGCCTATAAAGTCTACTTAATTTACAATTTATTTATAATTTGATACAATATTTCCCGAGGTGCATGATGAAGAAATTACTTCTATATTTATCTCTTGGACTTGTGATTTTTTCTGCTCCTATAAATGTTTTGGCAGAAGAAACAAAAGCACCAATTGATAATATAAAGGCAACTAGTGAAAATACAACAGATGCCACAGATACAAATGCTGAAGAAAAAGAAATTGATCCAAATACAATTAGAAACCAAAATATTTTAGTCCCTACAAAAGAAGGTGTCCAAAAGGCCAACCTTTACGAGGCTGAAAAAATAAAAAAATTAGAAGAGGTCCCTCTAGAAGGCCTCACTAAGTCTTACTTATTGGGAGATTATAAGTCTGGTGAAATCTTAGAAGGTCATAACCTAGATGAGATTCGTGCCATGGCATCAACTTCCAAACTTGTTTCAATATTTGTAGTCTTAGATAAAATCCAAGAAGGATCCATATCCCTTAATGACGAAGTTGAAATAGATAAGGAGGCCGCAGTCCTAACAGGATCTTCCTTTAAGCTAAAGGAAGGCGACAAGGTCACAGTGGAAAAACTAATTGAAGCTTCCATGGTTGTATCAGGTAACGATGCAATCACAGCTTTAGGTAAGCACGTGGCAGGTTCTACAGATGCCTTTGTCAAGATGATGAACGACAAGTGCCAAGACTTGGGACTTAAAAATGCCCTAATGGTAAACCCAACAGGACTTACAAATTATGAAATCCTTGACTACAATAAGATGACAACCAGGGAAATGTTTAAGCTTGCATCAGAACTTATCAAATTTCATCCAGAGATTTTAAAATACACTTCTATCACTAAGTTAAAAGAGCCTGAAAGGAATTTTATTGAATACAACACCAACCCAGTCCTTGGCATTGTCCCTGAAGTTGATGGTCTAAAGACAGGTTACACAAACGCAGCGGGCAGGTGTGTAATCTTAACTGGACTTGAAAAGGGTGTTGACGACAAGTCAAAGGACATGAGGCTTATTGGAATAACTACAGGTTCCAACTCTGACTTCGAGAGGTTCGTTGCCTGTAAAAGACTTATGACAAAGGGATTCGAAGACTACGGCTACAATGCCATTGGTGATGCAGAAAAGGAAGTAAGGACCATAGAAGTTCTCCACTCTCAAGATGAAAATATACCAATTTATCAAAAGGAAGCTGGCTACATACTTTCTAAGTCAGACGATAAATACAGGGAAATGGTTGAGATAAAGGAAGACCTCAAGGCACCAATCGAAGCAGGCTCATCTGTTGGTAAGATATCCTTTTATAAGGGTGACAAGCTAGTCTTTGAAAGCGACTTAATTGTTAAAAACAAGGTTTATGAAAAGGGGATAATAAATAAATTTAAGAGAGTCTTTGAAGAAATTTTTGTAAATATTGAGAAGGCTGCTTAAGTTAATAGTCTAAGATTTAAAAAGAAGTGTCATTAAATATTGACACTTCTTCATTATTTATATACAATAATTTTATAAGTCTACGTAGCTCAGTTGGATAGAGCACACGCCTCCTAAGCGTGGGGCCGGAGGTTCGACTCCTCTCGTGGACGCCACAAATCACTTGCATTAGCAGGTGATTTTTTTTGGAAATTTTTATTAATTCCTATTTCAAATTTCTTTAAATTTCAATCTTTTGATCATAATAAATTGGCTCTAGCTTTATATTTTTTATAAATTTTAAATTAGCCAAATAGAATTAGTCACAAAATATTTTTTGTTTGCTTTTCAATTTTTCTATCTCTATTTTAATTAATACTAGTTTTATATCTCCTAATTCAAGTCTATTAATTCAATTATATTTATCACTGGTACTTCATAGGGGTGGTTTTCCCTTATAATTTTCATAGCTTCCTCTAAATCTTCTCTTCTTATCCTAAATTCCAACTTTGATTCCTCTACTTCTTCAACTTTATTTAGGCTTCCTATATAGGGGTTTGCCCCTTCAATTGGCCTAAAATGTCCCTTAACATATGTTTCTGCATAACAATAGTCATAATTTTCTTCTTTTAAAAAGCCTTTTTCGTTGATCTTATCAATTAGACTTCTACTATCTTCTCTTGGGATAAATACTTCTATTTTCACGTGTTTCATTGTCTACCTCCTCTTATTTTTATACCACAAATTGTGTTGGATAGATATAAATTGTTTAGATTTTCATTTCCAGGTTATATATTAAATAGGGAGGAATCATTTATGATTAGTTTAATTATTAAAATTTTAGTAAGTGGATTAGCTGTTTTACTAACTTCTGCACTTTCCATTGGAATTCAAACAGACGGTTATTCTACAGCTATTATGGCAGCTATTGTAATAGGAATTTTGGACTGGGCAATCAATAAGTTCACAGGCGTTGACGCTTCACCATTTGGTAGAGGAGCAGTTGGATTTGTCGTTGCAGCAATAATTTTATTCATCACAGGTCAAATTGTTGATGGATTTACAGTATCAGTTCTTGGTGCTGTTGTTGGTGCTCTTATCCTTGGTATTGTGGATTCATTCCTACCAGTTGACAAAAAAACTATGTAATATAAATTAGACTCGACTTAGGTCGGGTCTTTTTTATTATAAAAATAGCATAAAAATCTAGTTATCCGCATAAAAACTGGACTTATCACACTTT
>CABQNX010000045.1 GCA_902465645.1 uncultured Peptoniphilus sp. | reverse complement strand
ACCCGCCAATCACTTGAATGAATTTCGGACAATCGCTTGAATGAAAACCCGCCAATCACTTGAATGAATTTCGGACAATTACTTGAATGAAAACTTGCCAATCACTTGAATAAGTGTTAAAATATATTATAGTAATATATATTGGAGGAAGTTATGAAAGAGTATTTGCCAAGGATTGCCGATAAGTTATTAAAAGAACGATTGAATGCAAAAGGTGCTGTTTTGATTGAGGGACCAAAGTGGTGCGGAAAAACTACTACTGCAAAAGAGCAAGCAAAAAGTTTTATCTCGATGGATAGACCGGATATGACAAAGCAGTACCAACAAATGGCAGAGCTTTCCCCAAGCACTTTACTTGAAGGAGATGTTCCGAGGTTAATTGATGAATGGCAGCTTGCGCCAAATTTATGGAATGCTGTGCGCTATGAGGTTGACAATAGAGATGAATTCGGTCAATTCATTTTGACAGGATCGGCGGTGCCCGGTGAGTTTGACGATTCAATGCATACGGGAACGGGAAGAATTTCACGTCTTTTGATGCGACCAATGAGTTTGTATGAATCAAAAGATTCGACCGGAGAAGTTTCTATGAAAGATTTGTTTGAGGGAAAAAATATTACAGCCACTCATGAGACGTCTCTCGAAAAGATTGCATTTCTAATTTGCAGGGGCGGATGGCCGAAGTCAATAGGTCTTGATGAAAAACCGGCTTTATTTCAAGCCATCGATTATTATGATGCCGTCGTCACCACAGATATCGTGAGAGTTGACTCGATAAAAAGGGACAAAGAAAAAGCAAAAAGACTTCTTAGGTCCTATGCAAGGCATGTCGGGACACAAAGCACTCTTGAAACTATAAGGCAAGACATGTTGTCAAATCAAGACGACACATTTGATCAAGTGACTCTTTATTCTTATCTCGATGCTTTAAGAAAAATATTTGTGTTGGAAGATTCCCCGGCATGGAATCCAAACTTAAGGTCTAAAACTTCCATTCGCACAACCGATACACGGTATTTTTCAGATCCCTCAATTGCAACTGCAGCATTGGGAGTAGGTCCAAATGATTTATTGGACGATTTAAATACTATGGGATTTCTTTTTGAAAATTTATGTGTTCGCGATTTAAGAATTTATGCCGATTATTTAGACGGAACCGTTTATCATTACAGAGATAAAAACGGCTTGGAGTGCGACGCCGTTGTTCACTTAAGAAACGGAAATTATGGGCTTATCGAGATAAAACTCGGTGGCGACAAGTTGATAGAAGAAGGCGCTCAAAATTTAAAAGATTTAGCCTCAAAAATAGATACAAAAAATATGTCGAAACCTGCATTTATGGCAGTGTTGTGTGCTCAAGCACCCTTTGCATACAAAAGAAACGACGGAGTTTATGTAATTCCTATTGATACTTTGAGGCCTTAGAAGATTTATTTCAGTTCAAGTCCGATAAACACTTTTGCTCTTGAATCCAAAATGATAGCCATACCGACAGACTCATACGACATTGACATAGAGGCTGATGACATAGATCTCGCCGACACTGTTACCGTTGTTTGGGAAATTAAATAAAACAAAATTTAAATGCCCCCTTAAATCCGGACGCGGAAATAAGGGGGCATTACAATATTCAGGAGATTTTTTTATTTCACATCTCCCCTATTGTCATTTCATGATTTAGACGACACTAAAATTTATGAGCCGCTTAAAAACACGCCTTCCTTTATGCAAATCCATTAATCTACCCCCCTCTCACGCAAAGTCACTTCAATCTGCCACAATAAGCATTAATTCCCGCTCACAATTCACACATAAATCCATAAAAAAACAACACCATGCGGTGCTGTTTTTTTATTTCGCTATTTGCTCCATATCTTTACATACAACTTCGATTTTATTCCGATAATCTTCCCCCACTATCTTTTAAAATTATTCACTCTACTCATCTCCAACAATTTCTTTATCAGTCATCTTAGATTACAAATCAGGTAGTGCGTGATTTGATTGTAAGCTGTGTTCTTGTTGGAAAACCCGTTTTTTCCAAAAGATGCTTTATATGTGTTTTAACGGTATTTTGTGAAATTTTTAACTTTGCTGCGATTTCTTCATTTCCCGCCCATGTCGTTAGAAGACGTAAAACTTGAATCTCCCTAGGCGTAAATTCAGTTAATTTTGCAAGTTCGAGCGTAACCTCGTGAGTTGAATTCGGATAGATTGACTCGCCTGCCAAAGTTCTTTTAATAACATCTAAAATCGTTTCTTCCGAGACGTCCTTGTGCCAAAAACTTTCTATGCCCATTTCCCTCGCACGTTCCATCCAAGAGTCTTCCGACATACTCGTTACAGCTACAATCTTTACATAGAAAAACGGCTTACAATAAAAAACATATAAAAACGTATAACTTGCCCAAATTGCAAGAATGTACATTGTAAGAATAACAACTCTCAAAAATTCTAAACTTATTACGGGATTTGGTGTAAAACAATAGCGGACCACCGAAAAATTGCTTGAAAAATTTCGATAAGAAATCGTGAACAGAAAAACGAATTGAGGTAAAGTTTTTTGTTTGTTAAATGCAATAAAATTTTATTAACTAAAGATTTTTATTAAGCTTTCGGTTTTAATTTTTAATAGATTATCCAAACTTATTAAAATGAATGACATGATTTGAGTAAATTCGGTAAAAAAATACAAAAAAATTTGTAAAAATCCACTGAAATAGCCAAAAAATGATAGACAATATTTTCAATATATACTATAATATAATATGAAGGAGGAGATTTATATATGAATCAAAATCATTTAAAAAGAACACTCAGTTTAGTACTTGCGTTTGTCATGATGATAACGCTAGTACCACTTGGTGCTTTCACAGCATTAGCTGGACCTGCAGACCAACCTGCAGCAGAAGCAACAACAAGTGCGACTTACTACAAGAAAGCAAACTGGGAAAACAGAATTAAAGACAAGAGTCGTTGGAAAGTAGGCGACAATCAAAGACTAGTGAGGGTTACAACATCCGATCCAGTCGAAATGACTGACATTGATTACGACGGTAACTTTGTCGATGCCAATGGCAGAACAGTGCTTAGACTTGTCTACAAGGAAAAGGGTGCAGCAGCTACTGCTGTTTGGTACAGAGCTCTATTTAACTTTGGAGAGCTAGACCAATACATCGACTATGACAAGTCATATATGGTGGGATTAACTGTAACAGGTAATGAACAAAGTGACACTTACCCACTAACACCATTTAACGACCGTAAGGAAAGAATGGTTGACTTAGGAAAGGCAAGGGGCGACTTAACAAACCAAAGAAAGAACCTACCTATCAACCTAGTTTTAAACGAAGGCGTTACAATTAAAGATTTAGGTCAAAAGAACTACATTGTACAAATGAGACTTACTGACGATAAGGGTGTAAGAGTTTACTCATACGCACCTAAGGGAACAGCCATGGACTACTCTACTTATACTAAGACAACATCAGTTTCTCTTGACGATAAGGTAAACAGACTATTCATCAAGGGCGGTTACCAATCAGATGGTAAAAATGCGACTGCCCAAGAATCTTTTATGTCAGAATTTATTGCCAATCCAAAGCAATACGATGACAAGTCTAATTTAGGTATAATCAGAACACAATATACAGGTCAAAGAGCTGGAAATGCTGCTATACCTACAGTAGGCGGAGAACAAATTGCCTTTACACAAGCTTTTGATGCAAATCTTCTTAAATATCTAAAAGCTGATAAAGATGGCAATGTTGCCTATGTAAATGTTTTTGAAAACACAAGACTTAAATCAAAATGGTCAAAAAATGTCGGTGTAAAGCTAACAGACTTCAATAAAACGACTGATGGTAAGCTTGCTTACCTAGTTATAGCTACACATGATTTCCAAAAAAATGGAATAAATAAAGTTGAAGTTACAAATCACGACCAATACACAATGATACAAGGATACTACATCACTGGTATAGATTATGTTGTAGATAAGACTAAATTTGAAGATACCTTTGCAGGTAGAGATGAATTAAGTGGAGGAAATAAGACTAGAAAGCTTGATTACTCTATGATATCCGGTTGGACTAATCCAAATAAAGATGGATGGGTTATCTATGAAAAAACATATGACAGTGACTTTGTAGCTCATGAAGGCGAATCTTTTATAATCGACACTACTAGTGATCCAACAGGTGGACAAATAATGATTCAAATCGGAAACGATGATGCCATTATTCGTAAACAACAGGGCTACTACTCATACTATATAACAAGTGACAAAGGTATCGAAAAAATTGAAGAATATGCTAAAGGCGTATTTAAGTTTGATTTAAGAGAAGGGGCAACTGTAAAGGCTGGAGACAAGCTAAAAATTTACATGCCTTATACAACAAATCACAATGACCCAGTCAACTTCTTAGAGATTAATAATGCAACCAAACGTAATAAAGGTGCAGCGACCTTAACTCTAAATAATGATAGAAATATTACAATGCACATTTTCAAAGAGGGTAAAAAAGGTCACTTTGTATTAAAATATACTCTAGCTGACGGAACAGAAAGTTCTATGGAATTTAAACCTAAAGTACTTTGGAAGTATTCAGACAAAGATAGAATTCTAACAGGAGTATCTAATGCAGCCACTGATGGTGGTGCAGGTGGAACTTTCTATTTAAACACTAAAAAATTACAACCGGGCGCAGATATCATTGTAGAATCATACGATGAAAATGGAAATAAACTTGAAGATCAAACATCTAGTTTTAAATATAAACCAATAGAAAAATCTACTGAAAGAGTAAAAGGACTTACTTGGACTGACTCCTCTGATACATCTTCAATACTTTCAGTAAATAAATCACTTTATACACCATATCAATTGTTATTTACAAATGATTATGCAGAAGGAACAGATGACTTCTATAAGGATCCAAGAGCATTTACTGGAACTAATGAAGACTTTATGAAAGACACAAAAAAATTCGTTGGTTACACTAAGTATGATGGTGGTAAGGTAAGAACTCTTTATGAAAAAGGAAGAGTTGGCAAACTTTACGCAAAAGTTGAAGCTGCCGAAAACGAATACGACAAGGATGGTAATTTAGTCGGAGATGATGTAAGTAAGATGATTACTATTCCTAAGTCTGATATCTTTGATGCTCAATTTGCAGGAGATAGCAAAGAATACAGAGCCTACGAATACAAGGTAGACCTTACAAAGATGCTTCCTTATCATTCAGAAGATAAGACTGAAACACCACTAACTTTATTAAAGGATATGAAGTTTGTTTCTACAGCATCAGACGGTTCATCACTTCCATCCGACCTATATGAAACAAGAGTTAGAGCAAGAGTTCTATTCGATACAACAGAAGGTGCTTGGTCTGACGGCACAAAGAAAGTTGTTAAAATCGTTCCAGACAATACTAAGTTCTACGGAGAAGATGGCTATGCAGCTAACGGCTTCGAAGGTGCAAATGTTGAAGCAAACACTGGAGATAAATTCCCGGAAGCACCAAAACTAGATGGCAAGAACTTCTTAGGCTGGGTTACTGAAGCAGGTAAGACAGCATTAGGAGATAAGGCAGTAGTTACAGCTGATGCTTTTGGTAAGTTAACAAAAGATCAAATCTTTACTAATGAAACACCAGTAACAAAACACCTAGTTGTTTATGCTATTTATTCAGACGAAATAACAGTTACTTTTGATGCAAACGAAGGCAAGTTTGGTGACGGTAAGGACACAACAAATGTTAAAGTTGAAGGTGGCAATGTTACAGCACCAGCTAATCCAACAAGAGAAGGATATACTTTCAAAGGCTGGGCAGATAAGAAAGATGCTACAGCACCAACTGATGGAATCTTAGATAATGTAACAGCACCTAAGACTGTATATGCAGTTTGGGAAAAGACTAATAAAGAGCCGTTAACTTTAAATGATCCAGAAAAAGTTGAAGTTAAAGATTTAAAATCATTAACATCAGACGAAATTGATAAGGTTAAGAAAGCAGTTGTTGAAGCAAATAAAGATAAAGGAATAAAAGAAGCTGATGTAACAGTAGCCGAAGACGGTACAGTAACAGTTACAAAAGACGGCAAGACTGGAACATTAACTCCAGACAAGACAGTTACGCAAAAAGAAGTTCAAAACAACTTCAACCCACCGAAGAAACCGGTTCCTGTTGAAAATAAGAATTCTTTAACAACAGAAGAAAAACAAGCTGTTAAAGATGCTATCAAGGCAGCCAATCCGGACAGAAACTTTACAGATGATGATATTACTGTAAACGATGACGGATCTGTAAAGATTAACCAAGGTGGTAAGACAGGTTCATTTAAACCAGAACAAACAGTTGTACAAAGAGATACAATACTTGATTTACAAGCACCGGCTAAAACTGAAGTAAAAGATATAACAGATTTAACACAAGCAGAAAGAGATAAAGTTGCCGAAGCAGTTAAAGCAAAGAATAATCTTGCTAATGACGATAAGATTGAAGTAGATAATAAGGGTAATGTAACAGTAACAAGTGCAGATGGTAAAAAGACTGGTAAATTAGAAGGCAAAGACACAGTAAAACCGTTTGATAGAGCTGGCAAAACATTAAATGACCCAGAAAAAACAACAGTTGCTAACCCTGCTAAACTTACTGAACAAGAAAAACAAGCTGTAAAAGACGCAGTTAAGGCAGCTAATAAAGACTTAGACTTCAAAGACGAAGAAATCCAAGTTGCAGACGATGGTACAGTAACAGTACCTATGGGAACAGATGGCAACAAAAATATCGAAGCAGCTAAAACAGTTAAGGCAGCAGAAGCTAGTGATAATATAATTAAATTAGTGCCACCAGCAAAAACAGAAGTTGCAGATAAGACAAAATTAACAAAAGAAGAAAAAGATAAAGTTATTGCAGCTGTTAAGGAAGCAAATTCAGATCTTCCAGAAGATGTCGAAATTACAGTTTCTGACAATGGTGCAGTAACAGTAACACAAGGAACTGGTGACGACCAAAAAGTTGGACAACTTTCACAAGATGATACAGTTATTGAAAAACTTAAAGCACCAACAGTAGAAGCAGTAGCTGACGGTAGTGTAAAAGTATCACCAAATAATAAAGAATCTGATAAACTAGAAATATCATTTGGAGATCCAACAACAACTGTTACAGCAACAAAAGGTGTAGACGGAAACTGGACACTAGCAGATGGAACAGACCCATCTATAAAGATAGACAAAGAAACTGGTACAGTAACAATCCCAGCAAGCATACTATCTAAGGATGAAGAAGTAAAAGCAAAAGAAAAAGCTGGCAAACAAGAATCACCAGAAGCTACAGCAAACTCAAACGATACAACAGCACCAAAAGCACCAACAGTAGAAGCAAATGATGATGGAAGCGTTAAAGTTACTCCACCAGCAGATGCAGATACAAAAGAAGTTTCTGTAACTTACACTCCGACAGGAGCAACAAAACCTGTTACAGTTACTGCAACTAAAGAAAATGGAAAGTGGAAGCTCCCTCAAGATGCACCGGAAGGAATCTCTATTGATGAAAATACCGGCGTTATCACAATACCGGCTGACAAAGTTGCTGATGAATCAGATGTAAAAGCTAAAGCTAAAGATAATTCTAATAATGAATCAGATGAAGCTACTGCTAAGACAAAGAAAGATACAGCTGACACAACAGCTCCAGCAGCACCAACTATTTCAGCTGAAGAAGATGGAAGCGTTAAAGTTACTCCACCAGCAGATGCAGATACAAAAGAAGTTTCTG
>CABQNX010000044.1 GCA_902465645.1 uncultured Peptoniphilus sp. | reverse complement strand
CCCTTTGTGATAATTAATTTTTTAATAAATTCTTTTATATTTAAGTTAAAACTATTTAAAATTTTTCTTCTAATAAGTCCAAAGTTATTTCTACATTTCTCTTGGACTCTCGTCTCATTTCTTCTGCCCTGTCAGCTAAAACTTGTCTTCTATCTTCCAAGTTTTCAAGGGCTAATTTTATTTTAGTGAAGAGTTCTTCTGGAGTGAAGTTCTCCACATCAATAGCTTCTTCTATCCCCAGTTCCTTTACCATGGCTTCAACCTTTGGGTCATAAATTATTCCCACCATTGGAAGATTGACACTTGCTGCATAGACAAGTGAGTGAAGCCTCATAGCCGCAAGGAGTTTTAATTTTTTAAAGATTCCCATTAACTCTCCTGCAGAGTAGGTGTTTTCTATTAGCATTATCTTATCCTTGTGACGGCATCTCTCTGCAACTTCACTTGAATAGATGTTGTCCCTTGGATTGTGGAAGGGGACAAGTAGGATATCATAACCATCTTCGATTAACTTGTCGATAGTCGCTGCAAATTTATCCTTTATCTCTTCAATATTTTTTTGATCTCTTATGCAAAATCCTATAGTCTTATCTGTAATCTTAATATTTTCATTCTTTAAGATTTCATCAACCCTATCTTCACTTGCAGCTTCAAGGGTAAAGACTGGGTCAGCAGTTACTTCTATATTTTTATTGGTAACTCCTAGATCTCTTACAAACTTATAGGACAAATCATCTCTTAAACTTATATAGTCCACCTTATTTAGGACCCATCTTGTCAAAATCCTGTTGAATTTTTTATCTATTGGTCCAATTCCATTGGCATAGACATAAACTTTTTTTCTCAAAAACTTTGCCAAGATAATTACAGAAAGATAGTAGATAATAGACCTTGTGGAAGTAATATCTTGGAGAAGAGATCCTCCACCAGACAAGAGGAGATCTGATTCTTTTAGGGCTCCACGGACCTCATTAAATGAAAACCTATTTACTGCCCCTATCTCATAAACCTCTTTTGTTTTTTCAGGATTATTTGAGAGTGCTGTCATCTCTAAATCAATATTTAATTTCTTAAAGTCATCTACCATGGCTTTTAAAATGGCGTCGTCGCCAGAATTGTCAAAACCAAAGTATCCAGATATTACAATTTTTTTCATAAGATCACTCTGTTTAATCACTCTCTAAATAGTTTCTGCCTCTATTATATTTTCTTCTTTTAAATTATCTTTATTTTCTATTTCTTCTAAACTTTCTTCTCTCTCAAGTTTTTCCACTTTTATAGCAGTGAAAATTATTCCAAGTACAATCCAGAAGGTAAATATAATTCTTGGAATGTATAGGAAGTGTTCCACAAGTCCATGACCCATGATGCCAATTATACTCGCAAAAAGTCCTGCTCCAAGATATTTATAATATTTGTCTTGAGATTTTACTAGATTTACATAAGTGTATTTCAAACTTGAAAACAATAAAAGCATGAAGAATATAAATCCAATTAGGCCAATTTCTGCTGCAACTTCAAGATAAGTGTTGTGGGCATGATATATTGGCATTGTCCTTATATATCTCTCAAAGGTTTCCTTAAAAGGCACGTAGCCAAAACCAACTCCTGCAACCATGTTGTCCCTAATTACATCTCTTGTTATTTGCCAAATTTTTATCCTATACATATTTGAACTATCTACTGTTGAACCTATGGAAGTAATCCTATCCACAACTTTTTGTGGAAGAAAGGCAAGTCCACCCAAGACCATTGGCACTCCAAGAAGAAGTAACTTCTTGTCAACTAATAATACAAAGGCAAGGGCTGCTAGGGCTATTCCTACCCAACCTCCTCTTGATAGGGTCATGACAATACAGATTAAAAGTATTCCAGTTGATCCTGCAAAGAGAAATTTTTTTCTCATGCTCTTTGTATACCAAGTCATTCCCACGGCAATTGGTGTGATGAGTACTAGGTACTCTGCCAAAATATTTGGGTTGAAGAATACTGAGTAAACTCTTACTGCAATGTCTGTGTTATTTTCTGTGTCAAGCCACTCTGGCCTCATCTCTACTCCAGTAAAATATTGAAGAACTCCAAGTAGTGCAACTACAAGAGCAGATAAGAGTAGGGTTGATATAAAGGCATTAAGCTGGCCCTTTGTCTTTATGGAATTTGTCATTGCAAATAAAAAGGAAATACCTGCTGCATTTAAGGCCAAGTCACGAGCTGAACCCGATGGATCAATTGATGTTATAGTCGAGAAAACTATAATAAATACAAAAATTGCAAGAGGAACTGTCCTCTCCCCAACCTTAAATTCTTCTTTGTATAAGAAAGTCCTAAGTAAAACAAAAAATCCCATGGACAAGAGCATAATTAGGCCTAAAGCATCGGGCACAAAGGGGTAAAGAAAGGCTGATGCAAATAGACCGATTTTTATGTCGTAAATAACTAAAAGCAGTCCACTTATCCCAAGAAAGGCTGCCAAAAATAACTTAAGTCCCAAAAAATAATATATGATACTTAGGAAAACTGCAGACAATAAAATAAAATTAATTTTTCTTGATTTTACCACCAGTTTTCACCGCCTTCATCTAATTTAAAGAAGCTTGTGAAAAATTCCAAAAACTTTGAACCCATAATTATATCCATATACCTTCCCTTAAATAATGAGAGAATTATTCCTAAAATTATAAATAAAATAGAAAAAATAATTTTTGCCCCTACAATTAGAGAAATAATTAGGGTTATAACTCCAGAATAAAAGATTATATTGGAAATAATACCTGCAATCTCATCAAAGTCATTAAGAGACCAAAAGGCTCCCCCTAAGAAAAAGGAATTTTTTATTAAGGGCACAAAAATCCTTCCAAGAAAATTCATAAACCTTTCTATTAGCCTAAATAATCCCCTATAAATCTTATAGATAAAGGAATTTGCAAATAAAACTTTCTCTCCTCCAAGGACAAGTTTAGTCTTTGAATTTGCAAAGTTTTTTTCTATTGGTTTAGCTATAAAATCATGGGCTCTTTTAGTAAAGGAGTCTTCATAGAATCCACTAAATGCCCTATAGATTTTATTTAAAAACCTTATAGTTAATGAGTTAATAGTAATCACCTAGTTCTTTACTTCTACACCAAGTATTGTCATAAATGTTGTAATACTTTTATTCTTAATTCTCATCTCTGCACCAATTCTCACTTGTTCAGTGCCAACTTGATAAAAATCTTGTGTGTCCTTTACATCTGCGTCAATAGTCATAAGAACCCTGTATTTGTCAGGAACTACTGAGTTGTAAAATTTGCCTTGGTACTCAGTTTTGTCTTTGTATGGCTCAACTTCCGCACTGGCAATTTTACCAAGATAAGTTCCCTTATCGTAATCGTAGATTGGGTCTCCAACCTTAATGTTATTGGCAGTTACATCTCTAACATCCTTAACTTCAGCAGTAATAACTCCTTTTTTAGTTGTTGTTTCACCAACAGGTCCCTTATTTCCAAATCTCTTTGCTCCTACAGCCACAAGTGCAATTAGTAAAATAATTACTAATAAGTCAATTATATTAATTAAGCCAAAAAGTCTTCCCTTTTTGTCAATTATCTTCATTTTTTCCTCCCCTTAATATTTCTTCGTAAATTTCTGTTTGTCTATTTCCCATAGATTCATGAGAATAATTTTTTATAACTTCTTTTCTTATGTTGTCTCCCAATTCCTTTAGCTTGTCCCTCTTGTTATAAAGGTCTAGGATATATCTTGAAAGAGACTTATAATTGCCCACTGGGAATAAGTATCCAGTGTAATCGTCTTTTATTATCTCAGGTATACCACCAGTCTTTGTGGAAACTGTAGGCACATTTAAAAGAGCCGCCTCAAGTATTACATAAGGAAAAGACTCTGATAAACTAGTCAAGACATTTATATCAATAGCATTAAAGAATGAATACTTGTCCTTAACAAAGCCTAAGAAATAAATATTTTTTTCTATTCCATAGGACCTTGCCATCTCTTGTAAATTTTTCTTTTCCTCTCCCTCTCCTGCTATTAAGAAAATTATATCTGGATTTACCTTTAGGGTTTCATTACAAGCCTTGATAAAGGTTTCGTGGTCCTTGACCTTATCTAGCCTTGCAGCAATACCAACTAAGAGTTCACCGTTGTAATTAACCTTGTGCTTTTCCAAGAAAGCAGTCTTGGGATCATGGTCAATTTTTTCCTCTGTGTCTATGCCATTGTAAAGGACGTGAATTTTTTCCCTATCAAAGCCCCTATCTACTAGCATTTTTTTAAAATTGTCACTTACACAAATATAATGGTCAAATTTCTTGAGAGACATCTTATTTAAAGTCGTGTAAATCAAATTTTTGTAAAAAGAATCCTTAAAGTCAAGCTTGTAGTCTGAGTGAACTGTTGTGACCATGGGGATGCTTATTTTCTTTTTTAAAAACATGCAAATAAAATTAGCTCGCGCACCATGAGCGTGGACTAAATCATACTTGCCCTTATTTATTTCGTCACTTAATTTAGAAACGACTGAAAGGTCTGACCTCTTTTCCTGTGGATAGACTTCTATGTTTATGCCTCTTTCCTTGGCTTCCTCGTAAAAGGTGTCTTTAATAAAGCAGATAATTTTTGTATCTACCTTTCCACTAAGGCCCTTCATCAGGGTGAAGATGTGAGTCTTTGCACCACCTGTGTCGCCGCCACTAATTAAATGGAGAACTTTTCTCATAACTTCTCCTCCTTACCTTTCCTATTATACCTTAAATTGAAAATAATTTTAACAATTTTGTTTAGACTCTAAATTACACACTCAAAGCAGGATTTTTATTTGTATTTTATGTTTTTGGTTTGTTCATAAATTTTTATCACTTCATACTTTTCTTGTGAACTTGTTAACTTTTATAAATTTATTAAAAAAATATATAAATTCTCTTGCAATTGTTTCCAAAAAGTGATTTAATGATAAAGATAAAAAAATAGAAAATCAGTCCAAGGACTGAGTAAAATCATGTCCTTGTGCATGATTTTTTTTTGAGCAAATTTAATACCTTAAATTTTTTTTGCCCATTTTTAAGAATGTTTGATCTTTTATTTGGAAAAGGAGAAAAAAATGCCAAGAGATAATTCAATTAAGAAGACACTAGTAATAGGTTCTGGTCCCATTGTCATAGGACAGGCTGCAGAGTTTGACTACTCAGGTACACAAGCTTGTGAAACCCTAAAGAAAAACAGAGTTGAAACTGTTCTTGTAAATTCAAATCCTGCTACTATTATGACAGACAAGGGTGTTGCCGATAAAATTTACATCGAACCAATTACAATTTCTTTTATAGAAAAAATTATAGAAAAAGAAAGACCTGACTCATTAATTGCCGGTATGGGTGGACAAACTGGTCTCAACATGACACTTGAACTAGACAAGCGTGGAATTTTAGACAAGTACGGAATAAAAATCATTGGTACTGACATAGAGGCCATCAAAAAAGGCGAAGACAGGGATATTTTTAGGAATACAATGAAGGAAATTGGCGAACCAATTATTGATTCTGAAATTGCAACAAACCTTGAAGAAGGAAAGGAACTTGCAAAGAAAATTGGCTATCCCCTAGTTGTTAGACCTGCCTATACTCTTGGAGGAACTGGCGGTGGCTTTGCTTATGATGAAGAAGAACTCGAAGAAGTTTTATCTCATGGACTTAGTCTTAGCCCAGTAAACGAATGTCTTCTTGAAAAATCTATTCGTGGTTGGATGGAAATTGAATTTGAAGTAATTAGAGATGCTGCTGGCGAAAAGATAATTGTTTGTGACATGGAAAATGTAGATCCAGTTGGAGTTCACACAGGCGACTCCATAGTTGTTGCTCCTTGCCAAAGTCTTGATAAGGATGTTTTAGCTAAGTTAAAAAAATCTGCCCTTAATATAGTAGAAAGTGTAAATGTTGTTGGTGCTTGTAACGTACAACTTGCCCTAAATCCAGAAACACTTGACTATGCAATTATTGAAATTAACCCAAGAGTTTCTCGTTCATCAGCTCTTGCATCAAAGGCAACAGGCTATCCAATAGCAAGGATTGCAACAAAGATTGCCCTTGGCCTAAACCTAAATGAAATCGAGAACGAAACTACTGGCGAAACTATTGAAAACTACGAACCAAAATGTAACTATGTAGTTGTTAAAATCCCTAAATGGCCTTTTGACAAGTTCAAATTTGCCAACAGAAAACTTGGCACAAAGATGATGGCAACTGGTGAAATTATGTCAATTGGTTCATCCTTTGAAGAAGCTCTACTAAAGGGTATAAGATCTCTTGAAATTTCCAAATTCTCTCTTGAATCAAAGTTCTCTGAAGAAAGAACTACTGAAGAATTAAAGAAGAGAATAAAATTCCCTGACGATGAAAGACTATTTGACGTTGCAGAAATTATTAGACGTGGACTTTCTATAGAAATGATTCACGACATAACTGGCATTGACCTTTACTTCTTAGAAAAAATCGAAAGAATTGTTCACGAAGAAGAAAAACTTAAAAACTTAAGTCTTGATACAATAACTCCTGAAGAATTAGCTAAGTTAAAGAAATTAGGTTTTTCTGACAAGACTATTGCAGCAGCACTTAGCGTTGATATAGATGAAGTTGTTGACCTTCGTCAAAAGAACAATATTCTTCCAAACTACAGAAGAGTAGATACTTCTCCATTTAGAAAAAATGGTGCTTACTACTACTCAACTTATGAAAAGACAGACGAAAATATTATCTCTGACAAGAAAAAAATAATTGTAATTGGATCTGGTCCAATAAGAATTGGGCAAGGTATTGAGTTCGACTACTGCAGTGTTCATGCAATCAAGGCTCTTATTAAGATGGGAATCGAAACAATTACTATAAATAACAACCCAGAAACTGTTTCAACTGACTTTGATACATCAGACAAACTTTACTTTGAACCTCTCACTGAAGAAGAAGTAAAATCAATTATTGACACAGAAAAACCAATGGGAGTTATCCTTGCCTTCGGTGGTCAAACTGCAATTAAACTTGCAAAATACCTTCACGACCAAAAGGTAAATATCTTTGGAACTGACTTTGAAGACATTGACAGGGCTGAAGATAGAGAAAAATTTGACGAAATGCTTGAAGAATTAAAAATCAATAGACCTAAGGGACACGGAGTCTTCAATATCAAGGAAGGCCTTGAAGTTGCAAAAGAACTTGGCTACCCACTACTTGTTAGACCATCCTATGTACTAGGTGGCCAAGGTATGCAAATAACTTACGATGAAGAAAGTCTTGTAACTTACCTAAAGGGTGCCTTTGAAAGAGATGCAATTAATCCAGTCCTAATTGACAAATACCTAGTGGGTCGTGAAATTGAAGTTGATGCAATATCAGATGGCGAAGATGTATTGATACCAGGAATTATGGAACACCTTGAAAGAGCTGGAGTCCACTCTGGTGACTCAATCACAATTTATCCAAGCATTAACATCTCAAATGAAATCAAAGATAAGATCTTAGATTACACAAAGAAAATTGCCAAGGCACTACACGTTAAGGGCATGATCAACATCCAATTCATTGAATACAAAAATGAACTTTATATCATAGAAGTAAACCCTCGTGCATCAAGAACAGTTCCTTACATCTCAAAGGTTTCTGGAGTTCCTATAGTGGACCTTGCAACAAAGACAATGCTTGGTGAAAAATTAGCTGACCTTTCTTATGGCACAGGAATTTACAAGGAACCAAAATTAATGGCTGTTAAAGTTCCAGTTTTCTCCATGTCAAAACTTAACAGGGTAGAAATTTCTCTTGGACCTGAAATGAAATCTACTGGAGAAGTCCTTGGAGTTGGAAAAGACATTGACGAAGCACTTTTCAAAGGCTTCCTAGCAGGAGGATCTGCAATAGAAGACAATGCGTCACGTGTGCTTGCAACAATCAATGACAATGACAAGGAAGAATTCTTGGGCATTGCAAAGACAATGCAAGATATGGGTTACAAGATTGTAGCAACTAAGGGAACTTGCAAATTCCTAAAAGAAGCTGGCATCGATGCAAAAGAAGTTGGCAAGATCAATGACCCAAGGCCAAATATACTTGACGTAATAAGAAACGGTGAAATCGACCTTGTTGTTAATACTCCAACAAAGGGTGGCGACTCAACAAGAGATGGCTTTAAAATTAGAAGAATGGCTACAGAATACGGCATCGACATAGTGACATCACTTGACACATTGGCAGCAAGAGTAGCAGTTAAAAATAAAAAATTCCATGAAGAAAACATGGATATCTATGACATAACAGAATTTTAATTTTAAAAATCTATAAAGAATAAAAAACCTCAGTGTAATTATGAACTGACCCCCAAAAGTTGGACCTAAAAACCAACTTAAGGAGGTCATTTTTT
>CABQNX010000043.1 GCA_902465645.1 uncultured Peptoniphilus sp. | reverse complement strand
ATCCTCCTTATAATTATTTTAAAATTAATTATCTTTAAAAATATAATATCCTAGAAGTCTCACTATGCCTAGGATTTTTTATCTTCTCTTCCTATTTAAATTTTAAATCAAATTTTCCCTTGTAATTTTTTTCATTGTCTGCTATACTAATGTTGTTATGGCGACATAGCCAAGTGGTAAGGCACGGGTCTGCAACACCCTTATCACCGGTTCAAATCCGGTTGTCGCCTCCATAATAAAAAGTTTACTGAATTTATCAGTAGATTTTTTTTTGCATTTTTTTATTTTTTATAAGTCATGAATTCTCTAGTCCCAATAAATTTTATTAAGCTTAGTTTCACATATAAATTTAAATTTAGTCAAGAGACTCAATAGCTTCGAGGATATTCCCATCGGGATCATAAAAGTAAAGGGCCTTGCTCTTCCCAAAACCATATTCTGTAGAGTCAAAGGCTTGAGGCTCAGACATGACTTCTACTCCCTTTTCAAGTAAGTCCTTATAAAATCCTTCTATATCTTCCACCCCAAAGCAAAGTTCTGATATTGAAATCTTAAAAAGTGAAGGCTTATCATCTTTAACTTCTCCTCTTTCAAACTCAATAAGTTCAACATCAGGACAGCCTTCTCCTGACATGGGACTTAGGTAGGCAACTTTTGCCCTTATATTTTTCTCATCAAAGAGTCTGTCAGTTGACTCACCTTCCATATACATGTATCCCTTGTAGTCAAGTCCAAGGACATCCCTATAAAATTCAATTGACCTGTCAAGGTCCCTAACCGTTAGTCCAATGTGGGCTATATTTTTTATCATTAAATTACCTCCTTAAAGGTCTTCTTCCTTAATGATAACAAGTTGCTAGGTCCTAGTCAAAATTGGACCTGGTTTTATTGAGATTATTACCACAAAAATTAATATCTTATGGAAATTTATAATTTCAAAAATATAAGTTGATGGAAACTTGGAAAGTCACAAAAAATTATTAAGTCATGGAAATTTATGAACTAATAGGAGTTTATTAAGTCACAAAATCTTTTGCCTCTACAAAAAATATGACCTGAGAAAAAATTCCCAAGTCACAAATATTTATAAAGTTACAAATATTTAATTAACAATAACTCATAATTAATAATTAAAAAATCCCTTCCCAATAAGTTTAAACACAAAAAAACCGCAAGATAACTTGCGGCTTTTTTAGCATTTATTTAACTGTAGGGATTAATACCATCCTCTAAGTTTCATAGCTTTGTCAATTGATTGGATAGCGTACATGTAAACTCCTTCTCTAGGAACTACATCAAATTCGTCACAAACGCCGAATACGCCTTCGATAGCTTTCATCATGTCAGCTTCTTGTTTTTCTTCTACTTCAGCTTCTGTCCAGTACATTCCGTATTGGTTTTGAACCCATTCGTAGTAAGAAACTAGAACTCCACCAGAGTTAGTTAAGATGTCTGGAGTAAGTTTGATTCCTCTTTCAGTAAGAACCTTGTCTCCTTCTGGAGTTGTAGGACCGTTAGCTGCTTCACAAACTAATTTAACATTAAGTTTTTTAGCAACGTCACCAGTAATTACGTTTTCTAGAGCTGCTGGAATTAAGATATCCCATTCGCCTGTCCAGAAATCATCAGCTGAGATTTGTTTTGCATCTGGGTAGCCGATTAGTGTGTGGTGTTCGTTCTTGTATTCAAGAAGTTTTTTGAAGTCTAGTCCATTTTCATTGTATAGAGCGTAGTTTCCTTCTTTTTTGTCCCATTCAGCTAGAGCGTAAACTTTTCCGCCTTGTCTTTCAATGTTTTTAACTGTGAAAGATCCAACGTTTCCGAAACCTTGAACTGCAATCTTAGCGTGTTTGAAGTCAATTCCTTCACGTTTAGCAGCTTCTCTAGTTACTACAGCAACACCAAATCCTGTTGCTTCGTTTCTTCCTTCAGATCCACCAAGTCCAACTGGTTTACCTGTGAAAGTTCCTATATCTTGTCTGTCTCCGTTTAGTTTGATGTATTCATCAATGAACCAAGACATAATTTGTCCGTTAGTGTTAACGTCTGGAGCTGGAATATCAATTCTTTCTCCAAGGTATTTGTGAAGTCCTCTTACCCAACCTCTTGCAAGTTGTTCTAATTCTCTATCAGAAAGTTCTGAAGGGTCAACACAAATTCCACCTTTTCCTCCACCATATGGAAGGCCAAGTGCGCCACCTTTGAAAGTCATCCAAAGTGAAAGAGCCTTAACTTCGTCAAGGTTTACATTTGGATGGAATCTACATCCACCTTTAGCAGGACCAACTGCTGTTGAGTGAGCTGATCTCCAACCTTTGAAAACTTTAACTGAACCATCATCCATCTTTACTGGGATAGAAATTTCAATTACTCTTTCAGGTTCTTTTAGAATTTCATAAACAGCTGGGTCACAACCTAGCTTGTCACATGCAGCCTTAACTTTTTGTTGAGCTGCTACTAACGGATTTAAAGTATCTGTCATTTTTAACACTCTCCTTTATGTATAATCATGATAACCATTTCTTACAGTCTTAATTATAGCAAATAGAAATATTAAGTTCAAGCAAGCAATCTAAGTTTAACTAATTGTTTGAAATTATAATTTTACTTTTATCATTTTATTTATTTTTGCCCTTATTAATTCAATTCGTAAACAATAGATGGAATTTCTTATTATTTTTAATCTATATTTTATTATTAGAAAACTTTCTCTTATACCAAAAGAATTTAAGTTTTTACAGGATTGTAATCATTTTCACTAATTCCTTAAAGGCTAAAGATCAAAAGCTTTCTCATTACTTTTTACCAATTTTTTCTTACAAAAATATCTTTATATTTAATAAATTTATAGCTTATAATTTCCTTTAATATAGTGTATCATAACAACTGAGGTGATAGTGTGAACTTACAAAAAGTTAGTCTTAAGGACTGGATTTTTTCTAAAACATTTGGCAGGAAATTGATTTCTGTAATCTTTTGCAGCATAATAACTGCCTTTTCAATTACATATATTATTAAACCCAACTTACTTATATCAGGTGGACTCACTGGTCTATCAATTTTGACCTCCAATGTAACAGGCCTTAGCCTTCCCCTACTAGTCTTCTTGATGAACCTTCCAACATCGATTTTGAGTTTAATATACTTAGATAAGGACTTTACATTTTTTTCAACACTTGTAATTTTTCTTTTATCTATATTCATTTCCTTTTTCGAAAGGCTTGCCCCTGGGTTTTATCTCACTAAGGAGCCCATCCTTGCCTGTATATTTGGTGGTCTCTTAAATGGAATTGGCGCAGGCTTTGCCTTTAGGAATGGAACATCAACTGGTGGCCTGGACATAATAGCCGCTATATTAAAGAAGAAATTTAACATAACTATTGGTAATGTCCTAATGGCCATTAACCTCATAATAGTTTCTTGCCTTGGTTACCTTTACTCCATTGACAAGGTTCTTTTCACACTTATCCTAATGTTTATTAACTACACTGTTATTGATAGGATTCAACTGGGAGTTGGCAAGCAAAAGCAAGTCCTAATTATTTCTGATTATAATGAAGAGATTGCAAAGGAAATTTATGCAGAAGTCCACAGGGGAGCAACTTATATCAAGGGAGTGACTTCCTACAAGAAGAAGGACGTCTACATCCTCTACGTTGTCTGCTCTTCAAGACAACTTGTTAAGCTTAGACAAATAGTAAAACACACTGACAAGGATGCCTTTGTCACAGTTTCTGACACATCAGAAATCCTTGGCAATGGCTTCAAGGAAATTTCAATTTAATTTTACGCAAAAGAAAACCACGATTATCAAGTCGTGGTTTTTGTTATTTTTACAAGTCTATTTAGTTTTTTAATTTTCTAGTTTTTCATTACTTCATAATAATTAATAAAGTCATAATTTTTCATAACTTCATAATAATTTATAAAGTCACAAATACTTATAAACTCAGGCCATTTGTCCTGCTGCCAAGTAAATCCAAATCAAGACCCAGTCGTAAATCATGTGGACTAGGTAAGTCACTGTCAAGTTCTTTGACAAGACATAGGACATGGAAAGTCCAGTTCTAATTATAGAAATCACAAGGACTGCCTGGACAATGTTGAAGTTGTAAGTTGAAAGGTGCATGGCCCCGAAAATCACTGATGACACAAGTATTGCCACAAAGGTATTTAACTTATCATTCTTTGTATTCATCTTGTTAATTACGAACAAGAAGGGAATGATAAAAATAATTTCCTCGGCAATAAACTGGACCATAGTGGAAACAATAAACCTCTTTATATTTTCATCAGTTAAAATATCAAAAATTGGATTGGCTGAACCTTGGACTCCCATTTGAGCCATTACAATTGATGCAAAAATTACTGCCACAAAGGAAAAGCCAAGTCCTATTAAAATATATAAAAGGTCTTTCATCTTTAGTGGCAAGAAAATTTTTAAAATAAATCTCCTGTCCACCACCCAAAGGGACATTAGGGACAAGACACTTATCAAAAGGGCCATAAGGATTTCATTTTCAATCCCAAAAAGGGCAAAGACCAAGCTAACTAAGAAGAAGGACCCTATGGCAAGGAAGAGGGACAGGACCCACTTCCAAGTCTTCGCTTCTATTCTTGGATAAGTCCTTTTATAATTATTCAAATTCAATCAGCCCTTCTTCAGTCAAGAGATATTCCAAGGCTTTGTCATAGTCTTCGTGAACAAGGCTTTCCACATATTGGTCAGAATATCCAATCCCCATCCTTATTGTGTCCACCTTGGCAAAGAACTTGTCATAGTAGCCTCCACCGTAGCCAAGTCTGTAGCCTCTTTTGTCAAAGGCAAGTCCCGGTGTAATAGTTAAGTCCACATCTGTCACTTCATCTCCAGATTTTGGTTCCAAAATCCCCATCTTGTTTGGCTCAAGGTCATCAATCCCCTTGACTTCAACGGCAATCATCTCACTGCCCTTAACAAGGGGAACTAAAAGTTTCTTTCCATCGGCCAAGATATCTTCAATTATTCCTCTTGTATCAACTTCGGACTTATAAGAGATAAAGACAAAAACAGATTTTGCCTTCTTGTAGATATCAAGTTGTCGCAAGTTTTCTCTTATTAGCCTATCCTTGTCTTCCTTGACCTCAACATCTGCTCTTACTTTTGTATATTTTTTTCTCAATTCTTTTTTATCCATTAAAATTCTCCTTGTTCTCGCAAATCTCTAGGTAATCACAATTTTTACAGTCACTTGAAGACTCATAGTTGCCAGACCTTATAGAAGAAGCTAGGCTCTCTATCTCATCTTCAAATTTATTTAGGAGTTCATTTAAGTCTTCCTCTGTGAAATAATATTGTCCCCTATCGTCCTTTGGCAGGATGTCGGAATTTTTTATCACAGTGGAAACTTCTCCCCTCTTGACTGACCCGTAGGCCGCCATCGATATATTCTTACCCAGTTTTTTTCTACCTATAGCATAAAGAGGCATTTGGAAGGACTTTAAGTCTTCGATATCCTTTTTCTTCTTCACCGAAGACCTCTTGTAGTCCATGAGGATTTCATTGTCACCAAGGGCATCAATCCTGTCAATCCTTCCCCTTATCTTTAGACCAGCAATTTCAGTTTCAAAGCCCTCTTCAAAATAAGCTGGCTTGTAACCATACTTGGCCTGGCCCTCCAAGTCCTTCTTTATATAATCTCCAAGGATCCTTTGAGAATTTAGGACAGAAACTTTATCCAAGAAGGAAAGATCATCAAAGTCTCCAAGATTTTCAACTTCCAAAATAAGATTTAACAAGCTTTCTTCATTAAAGTCATCTTCTTTTTTGAAATATTTTTCCAAAACCCTGTGGTATTTTTCTCCCAGTTCAAGATAAAACCTGTCCTCATAATCTTTTTCCAACTTGCCAATCCTGTAGACCCTCTCAAAGAGAAAGCGTCGTGGGCAATCCTTTAGGATATCAAAGTCCGTCACAGAATAGGGCCTTTCAGAAATCTTCTTGTTAATTTCCCCAAGCTCTTTGTCATCAATTATATAATTGTGGTCCTTGACCTCTCTTGTCCTGTAGAGCCTTCCAGTCTCATAAATTTTCTCAGCTTCCTCAATATCTAGGTCCAAGTCAAAAATCAAAGAGTTTAAAACTTTTGAAAATCCTCTTTCCCTGTCGCCAGTTAAAATCAAAGTATTTTCTGCTACAAGCAAATCATAAATCAAATAAAAATAATCTCTCTTAAAGTTATCCCTTACAAGACCAAGGCTTTCCATGGCCCCTCGGGTCTCCTTCTTGTAGATGAAGTTTGCCTTCTTGTCCTCTTGGTATGAATGGTCAAAGCCTATTAAGATTAAATTTTTAAAGTCCCTATAATAGTTAGAAGCCTGGCTCGAAATCTCTAGACCTTCAAGGTTTTGGACCTCATCAAGCCTAATCTTTTCCATATATTTTTTTAATATCAAGACAAAGTCATCGAGGCCTATGGACTCATAAAAATCTCCCAAGCCCTCCATCTTTATAAGGACCTCATCAAGTTCTTCCAAAAATCTCCCATCACGTCTTCTTGGACTTTCAGGATTTCTCTTTAAGTCATTTTCAATTTTTCCCCTGGCAGTCTCCAAATAGTTCTTGAAAAATTCCAAATAATAAGTCACATCTTCATTAATAGAAATTTTTTCATCTTGAAGAAGTTGGACTCCACTTAAAAAATCATCCAGTTCTCCCTCATTTAGCCTAAAATCTTTGACCCTGGAGAAATCTATATCTACTAAATTTTTAAAATTATAGGCCATAAGACTTGCTTCGAGATTTATGACATCAAGTGGCAAAGGGAAATAAGATAGACGAACCCTTTTCAAGGTATTTTCCTTAGACTTGTCGAGAAAATAATCTAAAAGCGTGACAAATTCCCTTTCAAGTAGGGACCTCTCCTTCCTTGGAAGGTTAAATTCTAGACCTTCAAAGACTTCCCTTTGTCGAATTTTCTCTGAAAGACTAGGAGATCCACTTAAAATTGTCAGGTCACTAACTTTTTCTTCTTTCAACAAAAGCTTCACATTAGAAAAAAACAAATTATAAAAATTATCTTTTGAAGACAATATTTTTATCTTTTCTCTATCAATGTCCTTTTTGTAATCAAGACCTTCTCTTTTCTCAAGTTCAAATCCAAGGCCTTGCAAGTTTTTTATAAGTCCATCAAGAAGGTCTGACTCCATAAAATTAAAGGGGATGTCTATAAAAATATTTTTCCCATCAAGTCCCGACAAAATTTTTATTATCTCTTCTTCAGCCTTGCCAAACTCCAAAAATCCAGAAATAATTATGGTGTCGAACCTAGTCCCCTTGATTGAGTCCTCCTTGACCCTGCCGTAGATGTCAAGGGACCTGGCTGCAAAGTAGTCCCTATAAATATCAAATACTCTCCCCAAGTCCTTGAAGATTTCTCCAGGAATTTTCTCTATATCACTTGAATCCAAATAATTTTCTGCCAAATCATCAAAAAAACCCAAAACTATATCCACGGTCTCAGGAAAAATTTTAAGATCACTTAAGTTTTCCTTGAGAATTTTTGAAAGGACAAGATATTTTAAAATAGAATCAGGCCTTTTTGCCCTATTTCTCCTTCCAATCCCATCAAAGGTCTCGAACTCAGTCTTATTTATGTCCATGCCCCTTCCCAGCATGTCCCTTATGTAAAAATTTATGGCAGATTGAGAGGGCAAGATAAATAAAGTCCTCTCGCCCTTTAGTTTTTCAAATCCTAAGTCTTCCTTGGGAGACCTAAAAATTATTTTCTTCATTTAATAAATCACCTAAATTTATCTTAAAAATATCCTCGGCTATGGTCTTCATCTTCCCATCAGGTAGGTAGACAAAGGACTTTCCCTTTAGATTTTTAAAATCATCTGACTCAAAAACTATGGCATAATTGTGGAGAAACTGCGAGTCCAGTCCACTCTCCCTAAAGGCCTTATTGGTCCTAGGGTCCCCATACTTCCTGTCCCCAACAATGGCGAGGCCCTCTTCCTTCAAGGATGCCCTAATTTGGTGGGTCCTGCCTGTAATTAGGTTGACAGAAAGAAGTGAGTAGTCTTTGTTAGACTTAAGGACCCTAAACTTTGTAAGGGCCCTCTTACCCTCGTCTCTTGAAGACTTCTTCATGACATTATTGCCTGTCTTCTTTAGGTTGATGTCAACGTCAAAATCCTTTGTGACTTCTCCAGCCACAAGAGTAACATAGAGTTTTTTTATCTCCCTATTTTTTATGGCCTTATTCAAGTCCTGCAAGGATCTCAAATTTTTTGCCCCAATTAAGATGCCAGAAGTGTTCCTGTCCAGCCTGTTTACAAAAGCAGGCCTAAAGGACTTCTCAAGCCTTGGATTGTAATCTCCCTTGGCAATGAGATAGTCCACCATCCTGTCAAGGGCATTGTCCTGGTATCCCTTAGAATCATTGTGAGTGAGCATGTTGATGGGTTTCTTCACAAGGATAATATCGTCATCCTCATACAAAATATCTGGCAGCTTAGAATTTTTTGACTTCCTTATATCTTTTTTAAACTTCTCAATAGTTTCCTCTGCCAAAAATAATTTTATCTCGTCCCCATCACTTAAGATGTCCTCGGGCTTGGCCTTCTTCCCATTGACCTTAATATTTTTCTTTCTCAAATTTTTATAAATAAAGGAAAGAGGAGCCTTTTCAAAATAGATTTTCAAAAACCTATCCAGCCTTCTTCCCTCATCATTTTTATTAATAATAATTTAATGACAAAAGCTATTTAACATATCAAGCAAAC
>CABQNX010000042.1 GCA_902465645.1 uncultured Peptoniphilus sp. | reverse complement strand
TGCCAAAAATCGTTGGAGCCACATTGTCTGGATGCCCCTCCATCTTTGTTGCAAGTTTCAAAATTTCCTTATTGTCAAAGTCTCTTTTCATGACATCAAAGGCAGCCATGATCCCCATGACTATGCAGGAAGCTGAAGACCCAAGTCCACGAGAAAGTGGAACATTGGTGTCCACATTAAAGTCCACAGGAAGGGCTTCCTCTTCATAAAAGTCAAAGGCATACTTGTAGGCCTTGTAGATTAAATTTGAATTTATATTATTTTCAAATTCATTTTTGTTATCACTCAACTTAAACTCGCAAGTGTTGGCAAGATCAAGAGCAAGTCCAAGGACGTCAAATCCAGGTCCAAGATTGGCTGAACTTGCTGGGACAGAAATCCTCTTGCCACGTCTTGCAAATTTTAAGACCTCTTCTTCAATTTCATTTTTAAGAATTTTTGTCTTGTGAAGAATTTTTTTATCTTTTAATTTTTTAATTTCAGATGGAATCTTAACCCCAGTTTTTTCGTGAAGCAAATCAATATTTTTAAACTCGTCATCTGAAAGATTTTCCCCTAAGGATTCAAGGACTGTTGATGAAAACTTGTAGGGACTTGCTGTTGATAAGATTACTGTCTTATCAAGGCCAAGCTTGTCTACAATATTTTTTGCAACACCTGTGTGGGGGTCCATCAAATAATTTTCTTCTTTAAAGACCTTCTTAATAGTTTCCCTTGTCTCATCTTCCTTGGCATAGCCGCACAAGAATTCATCGAAGTCTCCCTTAAATTCAAAGAGACCTTTGTCTTTTAAGTCAGCCATCTTTTCTTTCACGACTTCATCAGATGACTTGTGGAAGATTAGTCTCTCAAGGTTTGATGACACCAAGATGTCCATGGAAGGAGAAATTGTCTTAACAAGATCCCTGTTGGCATCGTAAGTTCCGCTAGTGAAGAAGTCTGTCAAAACATTGTTGTCATTTGATGCAATGACAAGCTTGTCTATTGGAAGGCCCATTTCCTTTGCGTAATATCCTGCCAAGATGTCTCCAAAGTTTCCTGTAGGCACGCAGTAAGAGATTTTTTCTCCACCAGTTATTTTTTTATTTTTAACTATGTCTGCGTAGGAATAAAAATAGTAGACGATTTGGGGAAGGAGCCTGCCAATGTTTATGGAGTTGGCAGAAGAAAGATAAATATTTTCTTTTTTTAGCTCTTCTTTTATCTTTTCATCGTTAAATATTTTTTTCACAGCAGATTGAGCATCGTCAAAGTTGCCGTCAATGGAAATAACTTTTGAATTTAAAGATCCTGTTGTATCCATTTGGGCTTTTTGGATGGAGCTCACACCTTCTGTTGGGTATAAGACCAAGATGTCAATGTCCTCTGTGTTGTAAAAACCTTCTAGGGCAGCCTTACCAGTGTCACCTGATGTTGCAGTCAAAATAAGAGTTTTGTCCTTGATACCAAGAGATTTTTTGGCATAGGCCAAGAGGTTTGGAAGAAGGCAAAGGGCAAAGTCCTTAAAGGCAGAAGTCCTGCCATGGTAAAGTTCTAGGTAAAAATCCTTTTGATAAGAAACTTTTGCAATTTCATCTTCAAAGGATGCGTAGGATTTTTCTATAAGTTCTAACAAGTCATCCTTGTCAAAGTCAGTAAGATAAAGTGATAGAATTTTGTGGGCTAAGTCTGTGTAAGATAGGTCCAAGTTCTCCATTATGTCAAAAGCAGGGAAGGATTCTGGAACAAAAAGGCCCCCGTCTTCAGAGATTCCCTTGACAATGGCTTCTCTGCCAGAAATTTTTAAATTTGAATTTCTTGTTGATAAAAATTTCATAGGTCCTCCTCAATTTCTGCCAAGAAAACTTTGTCGAGATTTTCCAGGGCATCTCTCAAGTCATCAAGGGAAACTTTTCTTGTAATTAATAAATGTTCGTCGTCTATAATTTTTTCTTCTTCAATAAGGTTTTTTAATTCAGTAGAGACTTCAGAAGTCCTTAGATAAAACTTGTTCTCTAAATTATTTTCAACTTCATAGGAATTTCCTGCGTCATAAAAAGTTTTTATTTCTCTTTTTGCGAGGATTCTCAAGAGGTCACGCATCACTGCATCGGCAGTTTCAAGCTTGCCTGCACCAGGTCCTTTTAACTCGTAGGCTGAGAAATTTTCTCCCCAGACCTTAACTCCGTTAGTTCCTCCAAAAGTCTTTGCAAAGAAATTATCTCTTACGAAAGAAGGAATCACAGAAATATTTATCTTGTCATTTGCTAGTTCTGACTTGGCAAGGACCCTAATGGAGTAGCCTCTTTCTTTTGCAAAATCAAAATCTGATTTTTTCACGTTTTCAATGCCAAAAGTAAAAATTTCATCTTCCTTTATTTTTGCATTGTAAATAAGAGAAGACAAAATTCTTATCTTTCTCATGGCATCAAATCCTCCAACATCAGCAGTAGGATCTGCTTCTGCATAACCAAGCTCTTGGGCTTCCTTTAGGACTTCGTCATAGGATGAGCCTTCCACTTCCATCTTTGAAAGGATGTAGTTGGAAGTTCCATTTAAAATTCCTTGGATCTTATTCATATCGCTGAAGAAGGCCTCTTCCATTAGAGGGTGGATCACTGGGATAGCACCAGCAACTGCAGCTTCATAGGAAAAATAAATATTTTTTTCTCTTGCAAGTTCATTTAATCCTTCAAAATATTTTGAAACTACGGCCTTGTTGGCAGTTACAATATTTTTGCCAGCCTTTATTAGCCTTACAATTCTCTCATAAGTTTCTTCAAGACTTGAAGTCACATCAATAACTGTATCCACATCAGAATTTAAAATTTCATCAAAATCATCTGTGAAGGCAAGGTCATCATCAAGGGGAGACCTTTTTTTATTTTTATTTCTAATTAAAACTTTTTCAATTTTTATATCAAAATTATTTTTTAAGAGAGACTCCCTCTTCTTGTATAAAATTTCTTCGACACCTGTTCCCACAGTGCCAAAGCCCATTATTGCAATTTTCAACTTAAACCTCCAAGACTTTTTTCGCAATTTGCACTGCGTTAGTTGCAGCTCCCTTCCTAATGTTGTCGGCACAAGACCATAGGTTTAGGCCGTTTTCTACAGTAAAGTCACGTCTAATCCTGCCAACAAAAACTTCATTCTTGTCAGCTGACATTAAAGGCATTGGATAAACTTCATTGGCAAGATCATCTTCTAGTACCATGCCAGGGTAGTCGCCGATAATTTTCTTCACATCATCAACTTCAAAAGGATTTTCCACTTCAACGTTAATAGAAATTGAGTGGGAGAACTTAACTGGGACACGAACTGTTGTGGCAGTGACAAGGATAGAGTCGTCGTGAAGAATTTTTTTAGTTTCGTTAATCATTTTCATTTCTTCTTTGGAATATCCATTGTCTAAGAAGACATCAATTTGTGGTATGCAGTTGTTCTTAATTGGATACTTGTAGGCAAGCTGAGTGCCTTCTTCTAAGTCAGAGATTCCCTTTATGCCAGATCCAGAAACAGATTGGTAAGTAGAATAAATTACCCTCTTGATCTTGTACTTGTCGTGAATTGGTTTAAGTGGAAGTACAGATTGGATAGTTGAACAATTTGGATTTGCAATAATTCCCTTGTTGTCCTTAATATCTTCTGGGTTAATTTCTGGAACAACAAGTGGAACCTCTGGGTCCATCCTAAAGGCAGATGAGTTGTCAACAACAGTTACTCCAGCCTTAGCAGCTATAGGAGCAAACTTTTCACTTACAGAGCCACCAGCAGAGAAGAGGGCAATTTTAATATCCCTTCCTTCAAAGGAATCTTCCCTTAACTCCTCAACAGTGTATTCTTTGCCACAATATTCAATTTTTTTGCCAGCCGATTTCTTGGAGCTAAACAAGTATAAATTGTCTATTGGGAAATTTTCTTCACTTAAAACCTTTAACATCATGCTTCCAACAAGTCCAGTTGCACCAACAACTGCTACATTAACCTTCATCTTTAGTCCTCCTTATAAAATTCTTCATAAATTGCGCGAATTGCTTTTTCAAAATCTTGAGTTTCAACACCAATAATAATATTTATTTCGCTGGAACCCTGGCTAATCATCTTTATATTAACCCCTTCTCTTGCAAGAGCAGTAAAAGTCCTAGAAGACACGCCCTTTTCATTGATCATGCCACGACCAACAACGGCAATGAGGGAGATGTCCCTTTCCCAAGAAATATTGTCTACGTTTAAATAAATCTTTAGCTCTTCAAGAACCTTGTCAAGCTTTGGTGTGATATAGGAATCTGCCACAAGGACAGAAACAGAGTCAATGCTTGAAGGCATGTGCTCAATGGAAATGTCATTGGACTCAAAAACTGTAGTGAGCTTCCTGAAGAAGTCCTTCTCAGTATTCATATTTACCTTTTCAAGATTTATAACAGTGAAATCTTTTTTGCCCGAAATACCAGTTAAGATATTTTTGTTCTTTATGTCACACTTAGAAAGAATCAAAGTTCCTTCCTCGTGAGGGGCATTAGTATTTTTTATATTGATAGGAATATTTTTGTCCCTGAGTGGGAAAATGGCCTCTTCGTGTAAGACCTTGGCTCCCATGTAGGAAAGCTCCCTTAACTCCTTGTAAGTAATTGTCCCAATAGGAGAGGAGTCCTTGACGATTTTTGGATCAGCAACCAAAAAGCCGGACACGTCAGTGAAATTCTCATACATTTCTGCATCGAGGGCAGAGGCAATTATAGAACCTGTTACATCAGATCCACCTCGAGAAAAAGTTTTGACCTTGCCTTCCTCATTCTCACCATAAAAACCAGGAACAACAGCATTCTCATGTTTAGTGAGAATGTCCTTAATTTTATCTTCAGACTTAGGAAGGTCCACGATACCATTTGTAAATACAATTAAGTCCCTCGCGTCCACAAAGTCAAAGCCAAGATAGGCTGCAAGGACCTGGGCGCTAATAAACTCTCCACGACTTATAACAAAATCGTAGCTTGCCCCATTTGTAATCTCATCCTTTACCTCGGCAAGAATCTTATCAATGTCTATATCCAAAACAAGATCATCAACAATATTTTTAAAAACATTCTCGATGATCTTGTAAACTTCATTAAAATTCAATTCGTGCGCACTTAGCTCATGGCACATTGCTAGAAGGTCAGTGACCTTGTGATTATTGTTAACTCCTTTTCCAGGCGCAGAAACTACGATGTACTTTCTCGCGTCATCTTCCAGAATAATATCCTTAACTTTTTTCAGCTGGCGAGCATCGGCAAGTGAACTGCCACCAAATTTTGCGACTTTCATCTCTTTCTCCTTTGTAGTAAATATAAATAAGTAAAAATTTTTAACAAAATAAAAATATTTTTTGATTAGAAATTAATTCTTAGGTCAAATAAATTTATGAATTAGAAAATAATTCTTAAGCTAAATAATTTTGTGAATTGAAATTCAATTAATAACTATCAAAAAACTTTACATATATAAGTAAAATGTTAAAAGTAATTTTTTCGATTATACAATTATTTAGCCCAGTTGTCAATTGAAAGAGACCTATAAGAAAGGGAAGAGAGAGATATTGAAAAATTTTATAAAATTACCTGAAGTTATTACATGATGAAATGTAATAGAGAGAAAATAAATAGGCCCTAAAAATAGGACCTTAAAATTATAAATCAATATCTGGGACAATTTGAATTTTGTAATCTGGATAAAGTTTAGAAATTTCTTCTTCAATAACTTTTAAAGCCTCATCTCTTTCTACATCAAAACTCAAGACAACATCAAATCTAATATTTTTATTTTTTGTGTCAACATAAAATCCATGAACCTGGAGAGCCCAATCGTGGGACATTATCTTTCTTTCAATTGTCCTTCTAATTTCTCCAGCTTCCTCGTCCCTTGTGTTGTAAGAATAAACACCTAGAGCAATTAAGATGATACCAGTTTTTTTATAAACCTTGTATTGCAATTTTCTTGTAAGTTTATCAACTTCATCAACTTCCATAGTATCGGGCAGCTCAACATGAAGAGAGCAGTAATATTTGTTAGGACCATAATTAAAAAGTGCTAAGTCATAAACACCTATGACAGGATCCTCTTCCTTTACCAAAGATTTAATTGTTTTCACCATTTCTGGGTTGGACCTATGACCAATTAAATCATCAACAGTTGAGAGAATCATCTCCAAGCCAGCCTTAATCATAAAGGCAGAGATAACCACACCAACATAGGCCTCTAGAGAAAGATCTAAAACCATAAATATGATTGCAGAGATGAAAACAGAGAAAGAAAGAATCGAGTCAAACAATGCATCCGATCCAGATGCAACTAAAGCTCCTGAATTTACTTTTTTTCCCTGCGCCTTGACATAACGTCCCAATAAAAATTTTATAACTACGGCAAGTCCTATTATAAATATTGAAAGCTTAGTGTAAGCAGCGGGACTTGGATTGATGATTTTTTTCACAGATTCAATTAGAGAAGTGATTCCAGCATAAAGAACAAGGGCAGAAATGATCATAGAAGAAATGTATTCAATCTTTCCATAACCCATAGGGTGCTTTTTATCTGGGGCCTTACTTGCAAGTTTTTCTCCCACAATTGTAACTATGGAAGAAAGAGCATCTGATAAGTTATTAACAGCGTCAAGAGTTAAGGCGATAGAGTTTACTAAAATTCCAAGAATCGCCTTAAAGACAGCCAATAAGACATTAGTTATAATTCCGATTATACTAGTTCTTACAATAACTTTACCACGATTTTTTGATTCATTTAATACTTCAAAGTTGTCATTTGACATTTTTTCACTCCTTATTATTGATTTGATAGATTAAGTTTTCAAAATATAAAATTAAGTTGAAAACATTAAAATTGTTTTTGAAAAAATTAATTCTTCAAAAATTTTTAAGTAGGCTAATCTAGCTTAATTATTTCAAGATTTAACATTTAAAATTTAATCTTAAAAATGTTTTATATTTTCTAGATATAATAACACACTTTAGAAAATTCTTATAGCTATGATTTCGTATCATGACAAATAAATAAGACCCTAGTATTAGCTAAGGTCTTAATAGTTTATATTAATTTTATTCCCATTCTTCTTTTCCAAACGTACGATACATCTCAAACCATTCAAAATACTACATTCTAATTTCTTCTTGTATCACTAAATCCACCTAATTATAGGACGTTTTCAGATTTTTAGTCCCGTCCCAGTCCCAGTACCGGAATTAAATGATTTATCTAAAAATTCTTTAAAACCTTTCTGAATTAATTTTCTAGCCTTTGATATATCATCACTTTTCCTATAATCACTTAAACATTTTTCTAGTAAATGTATGTTTTCAATTATATCATCTCTTAAACTTTGAAGATATATAATATACAAAATTTTCTGTGTATATACTTCACTTTCACCATATAAGTTTCTATAATTTTCTTCTATTTCATTATATAGTTTTATCAATTTTAATAATTCATTAAAATCTATAACATCATCACCAAAGATATCATCATAATAAACTCCAAAAAGTTTTTTCTTTTGATTTGTTGAACGATCAGGGTATCCTTTATATGAGTATAAAATTTGAGCTAGTCTTTCCTTGCTGATTTGAGATTCCAAACCTCTATCTATACCTATATCGCCAGATTTTCTTATATAATCTATTCCTTGATTATATAAGAACTTTTCAATCTTTATTTGCATCTTGTTGATAGATTTTAGATCCGCATCTGAAATCGCATTCTGGCTATTAGTATACTCTGCTATCTCATTTATTAAATCATCGTTATCTTCTGTTTTGAAAATTCTAACTAGCACTTAAGAATTTTCTAATTTCTCTTCATCAAAATCTTCTTCTTTAAATTTGTAAATACTTCTTAATGTTTGTCCACCATTAACAATTTGCATGTTTTCTAGAGTAAATAGGTACTTTTTATTTGCATTTTTAGATTCGGATTTTACATTTTTTGCAGTTATAGTTATCCCATTATTAAACATAAAAAACTTCTGCGGAGAATCTCTCAATGTTTTTATAATATTCTTATTATACTTTGAATTGCTCAAATATCCTCTTACATTTTCGTATAATATACCCATTTCAAGATTAACATCCTTAATTATTTCTAAATTAGTATAATTATAATTATTTCGTTCTTTTTCATCAGTACAAGTAATTCTAATGAGATTAGCAACACTTAACTTGATTAGATAAGATTTAGCCGATGATAATGAGTCCTCTTCATATACTAAAAATGATTCTTTATCAACAATTATTTTAGAAGAAAATTCACTATTTCTATTGTGTAAAAATCCTATTATGTCGTCCAACACTATAGGCTTGATCTCAACATCAAAATCTTTACTTATAGATTTTATTTCAGGTTGATTTATGTCTATTCCTTGATTTTCATTCGATATTCCATATTTCATCTGAATTTACTTTATTAGAGATTTCTTCCATCTTTTCTTTGGAAATTAAATCTACATCATTTATATCTTTGAAACTATTATTTAAAGTCATACTTAAAAATTTTGTAGAATCTAAGATTGGTCCTTGTTTGCCGCCAATTTTTGCATCATATTTTTCCCTAAATTTAAAATTATATAAAAGAATACGATTTGATTCATAATCAACATATACTGCATCTATTCCATAATCATTGTTTTTAACTTTATAAATACTTTTATAGTAGTCTGTGTCAATAATCATTTTCTCTAACTCTTCCAGTTCTGTTTCGCCTGTTGTTAATTGAAGAATTAAATAGTAAAAACCATACCTCTTTTTATTAGAATCACTTAATTCGCTATACTGTTTGTTGTTTAGTTTTCTTCTCAGTAATTCAGTTGAATATATATTCACTAATTTAAAGTCATTCAATCCTGCCATTTATCTTCATCTCCTAATATAAAGCAAATAAAAATCTAAATATACACATATAGATATTTTTATAAATATAATACCTCTTCATTCGTAATAT
>CABQNX010000041.1 GCA_902465645.1 uncultured Peptoniphilus sp. | reverse complement strand
CATAATCCTCTATGTAGATAGCTTTTGCTGACATTATTAAAAATTAGGTAATAAGCAAATGTAATTTTACATATTTAATGACGTAAGGGAATCATAAAAAAGATTATAATATTTTAGTGGATCTACATTTTTTAATGAAGAGGTAAAAAGTAATGGAATTTATTATTTTTATTTGCTTTATGATTTTACTTTTATATTACAGAGCAAGGAAGAGAAGTAAAAAATTTAATCAAGAAAAAATTTACAACAATTTAAATCCACTTTATTTGGTTTTTTCATTGTCATTCTTTTTAATATGGATTTACTTTGCTATGGAATTTATGGGCTGTCTATTTGACGTTTTAAGAGATGGCTATAAAATAAGTTTTTCAAAGTTTTTATTTCCGCAAATTAGAGCCATGGTTCTAAAATTTGCAGAAAAAAACTATGAAAATATTCCTCATGAATTATTGCAACTACTTATGTCATATGAAATTTTTTTAAAAAGCTATTTTTTATTAATAATTAGTTTTGTTTTCCTTGATTTAATGCTTAATAGAATAGTTATTAAGGATGGTACAATAATTTTTAATAATATAACTTATCGGAGAAAAGATATTGTCAATTTTAAAAATAAAACTATCTTTGGTAAACAATATGCTCAATTAAAATTTCAAAAAGATAAAATTTATTTTCCGATTAAGGGTAATGAAAAATTTATTAATTTAATTGACGATAAAATTTAACAAAATTAGAGAAGGAGAAAGTTCGGGAGACCGGACTTTTTTCTTTGCCCAAATTTTCTCTTGTGATAATATATGACTTAGGAAGTGATGATGTGATTTTAAATAAAATAAGAAAGTTAATGGAAGAAAATAAAATAGATTTTTATCTTGTGCCATCAAAGGATCCTCATGGGTCTGAGTACCTGCCAGACTATTACAAGGAAAGAGAATTCTTGACAGGATTTACTGGTTCACAGGGAACAGCCCTTGTTACAAAAGATGAGGCTTATCTTTGGACTGATGGAAGATATTACATCCAAGCTGCAAGAGAGATAAAAGACTTTGGTTTTGAACTTAAGAAGCAAGGCCAAGCTGGTGTCTTAAACTATGATGAGTGGATTGTAGAAAATATTAAAGAGGGAATGACACTTGGTCTTAATGCAGAATACTTTTCTCATCAAGAGTTTTCTTCTATCTCAAAGAAATTGCAAAATAAAAATATTAAAATTATTGACATAGATTTGATAAAAGGTCTTTGGGAAGATAGGTGTGAATTTCCATCTGATGATGCCTTCTTGTTGGACATAAAATATTCAGGCAAGTCCCCATCAGAAAAAATTTCTGAAATCAGAGAAGTTTTAAAAAATAAAAATGCCAAGATGACTGTGGTTTCATCTCTTGTGGATATTGGATGGACCCTAAACCTTCGTGGCATGGACATAAAGGACACGCCGGTTTTAATTTCTTTCATGATAATTGAAGAAGACAAGGTCATCTTGTTTACAGATAGGTCTAAGACAAAGAAGATAGAAGAAGAACTGTCTAAAGTCCTAGAAATAAAAGATTACTCAGATTTTTATGAATATTTAAAAACTTATAATGGCGAGAAAATTTATCTTGACCCAGCCTCTATTAACGAAAGAATTTATAAGGGACTCTACGACAAGAATGAAATTATCTTTGGAAGAAACATTTCGGAAGATTTAAAGGCAATAAAAAATGAAGTTGAAATAAAAAATCTTGAGGAAACTTATATTAGGGACGGAGTAGCACTTTTTAAGTTCATCTACTGGTTAAAGAAGAATGCAAAGAATAAAATTGGGGAATATGAGGCTGCTATGAAACTTGATGGACTTCGTGGGAGGGACCCTCTTTATATATCCAATTCCTTTGACACGATTTCTGCCTATGGACCCAATGCTGCCATGATGCACTATCATGCCACAAAGGAAAGCCAAGCAATAATAGAAGACAAAGGACTTTATCTTGTAGACTCAGGAGGCCAATATTATTCAGGAACAACTGATATAACAAGGACCATTGCCATGGGAGACTTAAGTGAGGAAGAGGTAAGAGATTATACTTTGACTCTTAAGAGCCATATAAACCTAATGGACGCAGTTTTCTTAAAGGGAACCTATGACTTAGCATTAGATGGGGTTGCAAGATATGCCCTTTGGCAAGAGAGAATGGACTACAAGTGTGGCACTGGTCATGGAATTGGTTTTGTCCTTTCAGTTCACGAGGGACCACACAGAATTTCGCCAAGAGACCCTGCAGTGAGAATGGAAGAAGACATGATTGTTTCCAATGAACCTGGAGTTTATAAGGAAGGCAAGCATGGAATTAGGATTGAAAACATCATGAGGGTTGTCTACGACTGCCAAACTGTGGACTCAATCTTTAATAAGTTTAAGACAATTTCCTTCTGTCCCTTTGAACTTGATGCAATTGATGTAAGTCTTTTGACAAAGAGACAAGTGGAAGTTTTAAATTCCTACCACAAGGAAGTTTTTGAAAAATTAAGTCCCTATCTTGAAGGAGAAATTTTAGAATACTTGAGAGAAGCAACGAGAGAGGTATAAATAATTGTTAGATTTAAGAGAAAGGCTTGATAAACTTCCTGACAAACCAGGAGTTTATATAATGAAAAATGAATTAGACGAGATAATCTATGTTGGAAAAGCTAAATCTCTTAGAAAAAGAGTTAGACAATACTTTGGGTCCTATGGAAAGTCCTCAAAAAAAGTTGCCAGCATGGTGTCAAAGATTCATGACTTTGAATATATAATAGTAGAAAATGAAGTTGAGTCCCTGGTACTTGAGTCCAACTTTATTAAGGATAATCTGCCTAAATACAACATCCTCCTCCGTGATGACAAGCAGTATCCCTACATCAAAGTCAAGGTCAACGAAAGGTTCCCAAGGGTTATGAAGACAAGGAGAGTGGCCAAAGATGGGGCAAAATATTTTGGTCCCTATCCTGATGTCTTTGCAGTAAATGGATCCATTGAAACCTTTGAGAGGATTTATCCCCTTAGGACTTGTAATTTAAATCTTGAAAATGTGGAAGAAAAACCCTTTAGGCCTTGTCTTAATTACTACATTGGCAAGTGTCTGGGTCCTTGCACTGGAGAAGTCAAGGATGAAGATTACAATGTAATGGTTGATGAAGTCTTGAGCTTTTTATCATCTTCAAACAGTAACTTAGTTGATAAGCTTCATGAGAAGATGATGGATTATTCAAGAAATCTCGATTATGAAAATGCAGCAGACATTCGCGACAGGATTAAAAATCTTGAATATCTAAAGGAAAGACAACTTATTTCTGACCCAGAGGCAAATGATGATAAAGACATCATAGCCCTTGCCAAGGGTATTGACGAAGTCTTAATTCAAATCTTCTTTTTTAGAAATGGGAAGATTATTGGACGCGAACACTACATGATTAGGGACTATTACAACGATTCCTATGAAGAAATATTTTCTTCTTTTGTAAAACAATTTTATATTGGAGCATCTTACATTCCGAAGGAAATAATAATAGAAGAAAAACCCATGGATATAAAAGTCTTGGAAGATTGGCTCACTGAAAAAAGAGGAAATAAGGTGAGCATTGTCGTTCCAATAAAGGGCAACAAAAAGGAACTTGTGAGGATGGTAAAGAGAAATGCTCTAGATATGATTGAAAAATATGGAGACAAGTTTAAAAAGCGTGCCGAAACAAATAGGAAGGCCCTTGAAGATATAAAAGACCTACTTGACCTAGACGAAATTCCAAGAAGGATTGAAGCCTATGACATTTCAAACATTTCAGGAGTTGAATCAGTTGGTTCCATGGTTGTCTTTGAAGATGGTGATGCAAAAAAAAGTGACTATAGGAAGTTTAGAATTAAAAGTGTCCTTGGACCTGATGACTATTCAAGCTTAAAAGAAGTGATTGAAAGGAGATTTAAAAGAGGAGTAGAGGAAAAAAAATCTTCTAAGTCATCTTCTTTTTCAAATTTTCCAGATCTTATTATGATGGACGGTGGCAAGGGACAGGTCAATGCTGCCAAGGAAATCTTAGATAAGTTAGGTTTAAATTTAGAAATTTGTGGACTTGTTAAGGACGATTTCCACAAGACTCGTGGGATTATTTACAATAATGAAGAATTTAAAATAGATATAAATTCTCGTGCCTATAAGATGATTTATAAAATTCAAGAAGAAGCCCACAGGTTTGCCATAAATTATCACAGAAACTTAAGGTCCAAGACTATGTTTAAGTCAGAACTTGACAATATAAAGTTGATTGGGCCAAAGAGAAAGGAAAATCTCTTAAAACATTTTAAATCAATTGATAAGATAAAAAATGCAAGCGTAGAAGAACTAATGGAAGTCGAATCCATGAATGAAGCCAGTGCAAATTCCATTTACCAGCACTTTAGGGGAGGAAAAAATGGGCGTTAAAATAAAATATATAGTAGATGAATTGAATTTTGAACTTGTTCACGCATCTACAGACTACAAAGATATTGAAATAGAAAGTAGCGATATCAATAGGCCAGGACTGCAACTTAATGGTTACTACTCAAAATTTGTTAAGGACAGGATCCAACTCATAGGAACTCAAGAGTGGCACTATATAAATTCTATGGAAGATAAAGAAAGATATGAAAGCTTAGAAAAATTATTTATGTATGATATTCCTGCAGTGATTTTTTCTAGAAATGGTGAAATTTTTCCTCAAGCCATAGAACTTGCAAAAAAATATAATGTAACAATTCTTAGGAGTCCTGATTCAACATCTAAAGTTTTTAGTAAGATAATTTCACTTGTGGAGGATGAGCTAGCACCAACTAAGAGGATGCACGGCGTCCTCTTGGACATTTCAGGAATTGGTGTTTTAATAACAGGTAGAAGTGGAATTGGTAAAAGTGAAACAGCCCTTGACCTCATTTCCAATGGAGCCAGATTGATTTCAGATGACTCAGTAATTATTAAAAATATTGACAAGAGGCTTATAGGAAAGTCACCAGAAATTACAAAATATTTTATGGAAATAAGAGGAGTTGGCATAATAGATATTCAAAAAATGTTTGGCGTTGGCTTCGTAATGGAAGAAAAAGAAATCGAAGTTGTTGTTAACTTAGAAGATTGGGACGAATCAAAAGAATATGAAAGACTTGGGCTAGACAACAAGTATCAAAGTATTCTTGGGATTGATGTTGTAAGATTTGACATACCAGTTAAGCCTGGCAGGCACACTGCACTTATAATTGAAGTTGCAACAAAGAATTATAAGCAAAAAGAACTGGGATATAATCCCGCAGAAGCATTAAATAATAGGCTAATGAACAATAGGAGATGAGGTAAAAGCAAAGTGGTAGAGAATAAGCTATTTATTTTTATAAATAGTAAGGCTTTATATAAAGATAAAAATCAAATTCCACAAAGTGAAACGCCTTTCACAGTTCGCTATTTTCAAATCTTTCTAAGACTTTTATTAATAATATTATTGAAATTTATTAAAATAAGTCCTATAATATAACCAGTATGGTTAGTTAATATTTATATTATTAATAATTAGGAGGCAAATATGTCTAAAACATTTAAAACAATGGACGGTAATGAAGCAGCTGCTCACGTGGCTTATGCCTTTTCAGACGTTGCTTGTATTTACCCAATAACACCTTCTTCACCAATGGCTGAGCACATTGATGCTTGGGCTTCTCACGGAAGAAAGAACATCTTCGGTCAAGAAGTATTGGTTAAGGAGTTACAATCAGAAGGAGGAGCTGCTGGAGCTGTTCACGGTTCACTACAAGCTGGATCATTAACATCAACATATACAGCATCTCAAGGTTTATTACTTATGCTACCTAACATGTACAAGATAGCAGGAGAACTACTTCCAGGTGTATTCCACGTTGCTGCAAGAGCACTAGCATCACACGCACTTTCAATTTTTGGAGACCACCAAGACGTTATGGCTGCTAGAGCTGCAGGACTTGCTATGCTAGCATCTGGTTCAGTTCAAGAATCAATGGACTTAGCTGGTGTTGCTCACTTAGCATCAATTAAGGGAAGAGTACCATTTATTCACTTCTTTGATGGATTCAGAACATCCCACGAAGTTCAAAAAATTGAAGTACTTAATTACGAAGACCTTGAAAAACTAGTAGACAAAGAAGCAGTAAAAGCTTTCAAACAAAGAGCTCTTAACCCTAATGGTCCAGAAATCAGAGGTACTGCACAAAACCCTGATATCTACTTCCAAGAAATTGAAGCTTCAAACCACTACTACACTGATATCATTGATATCACAGAAGGTTATATGAAGGATATTTCTGAATTAACTGGTAGAGAATACAACCTATTCAACTATTACGGTGCAAAAGATGCTACTGACATAATTGTAGCTATGGGATCAGTTACAGAAACTATTGAAGAAGTTGTTGACTACCTAAATGAAAAGGGACAAAAGACAGGACTTGTTAAAGTTCACCTTTACAGACCTTTCTCAATTAAACACTTAATGGCAGCAATTCCAGAAACTGTAGAAAGAATTGCAGTTCTTGATAGAACTAAAGAAAAGGGAGCAGTAGGACAACCACTTTACCTTGACGTTAGAGATGCATTCTACGAATCAGATAAGAAACCTCTTATCGTTGGTGGTATATATGGTCTAGGTTCAAAAGACACTAACCCAACAGATATTCTTACAGTTTACGAAAACCTTAAAGCTGACCAACCTAAGAACGACTTCACGATTGGTATTGTTGATGATGTAACTCACAAATCACTTGAAATTAAAGAACACATCACAACTGAACCTGAAGGAACTATTAGATGTAAGTTCTGGGGATTCGGATCTGACGGTACAGTAGGTGCAAACAAGTCTGCTATCAAGATTATTGGTGACAACACTGACATGTATGCACAAGGTTACTTTGACTATGACTCTAAAAAATCTGGTGGGGTTACAATGTCTCACTTAAGATTTGGTCACAACAGAATTACATCAACTTACCTACTAACTGAAACTGACTTCATTTCTTGTTCAAAACAATCTTATGTATACTCTTATGACTTATTAAGAGGACTTAAGAAGGGTGGAAAGTTCCTTCTAAATACTATTTGGAATGATGAAGAACTTGATGAACACCTACCAGGATATATGAAGAAATATATTGCTGATAATGAAATTGAATTCTACACAATTAACGCAACTAAAATAGCTGCAGAAGTTGGACTTGGCGGAAGAACAAACATGGTTATGCAAGCTGCATTCTTTAACCTTTCTCAAGTACTTCCAATAGATAAGGCTGTTAAACTTCTTAAAGAAGCAATCGTAAAAGATTACGGCGCTAAGGGTGACGACATTGTTAACATGAACTACGCTGCAGTAGATCAAGGTATCGATGCTCTTCACAAGGTAGAAGTTAAGGAATCTTGGAAAGATGCTGATACAACTAAGGACTTCAAGATCAACGGGGCTCCAGAATTTATCAACAACATTCTTATTCCAATGAACAGACAAGAAGGTAACGATCTTCCTGTATCAACTTTCGTAAACATGGTTGATGGTACATTCCCATCAGGCACAAGCCGTTACGAAAAGAGAGGTATTGCAGTTAATGTTCCTCACTGGAAGAACGAAAACTGTATCCAATGTAACCAATGTTCACTAGTTTGTCCTCACGCAGTAATTAGACCTTTCCTTGCAGATGAAGAAGAAAAGGCTAACGCACCAGAAAGCTTTGAAACAATTAAGGCTAGAGGTAAGGGACTTGAAAATTACGAATATAGAATACAAATTTCTCCACTAGACTGTACAGGCTGTGGAAACTGTGCTCAAGTTTGTCCAGCAAAAGAAAAAGCACTTGTTATGTCACCATTCGAAGACGAAATTGATGTACAAGCAGCTAACTGGGAATATGCATCTGAACATATTAAATCTAAAGAAGAACACATTGAGCCAAACAACTTCAAGAACACTCAATTCCAAACTCCATATCTTGAATTCTCAGGAGCATGTGCAGGTTGTGGAGAAACTCCATATGTAAAACTTGTTACACAATTATTTGGAGATAGAATGAGTATTGCTAACGCAACAGGTTGTTCATCAATCTGGGGTGGATCAGCACCATCAATGCCATATTGTACAGATGAATGTGGAAATGGACCATCATGGGCTAACTCCCTATTCGAAGATAACGCTGAGTACGGATATGGTATGGCTGTTTCTCAAACTCAAACAAGAAATAGAATTAAAAACCTTATGGAAGAATTTGTTGAACTTAATGTTGACGCAGAAGCTAATGAAGCATTCAATGCTTGGATTGAAGGAATGGATGACTACAAGACTTCTAAGGCAGCAAGTGCAAATGTACTAAAAGTTCTTGATAAAAAATTCGGCAACGACAAGGCTGATGAAATCATTGAAGATCTTAAGGGTCTTGAAAAATTCTTAATTAAGAAGAGTCAATGGATCATCGGTGGAGACGGATGGGCTTACGACATCGGATACGGTGGAGTTGACCACGTTCTTGCATCTGGTGAAGACATTAACATCCTTGTTCTAGATACTGAAGTTTATTCAAACACTGGTGGTCAAGCTTCTAAGGCAACTCCAACAGCAGCAATTGCACAATTCGCAGCAGCTGGTAAGTTAACTAAGAAGAAAGACCTTGGTCTAATGGCAACAACTTATGGTTATGTATATGTAGCTCAAATTGCTCTTGGCGCTGACAAGAACCAAGCTTATAAGGCAATTAAGGAAGCAGAAGCTTACAATGGTCCATCACTAATCATTGCTTACGCTCCATGTATTAACCACGGTATTAGAGTAGGTATGGGCTTCTCAGTTGAAGAAGAAAAGAAAGCTGTTGAAACAGGTTACTGGCACCTATACAGATTCAACCCTGAACTTAAAGAAGAAGGAAAGAATCCATTCATCCTAGACTCTAAAGAACCTACTAAACCATTCAGAGACTTCTTAGACGGAGAAGTAAGATATACATCTCTTAAGAAGTTATTCCCTGAAAGAGCAGAAAAACTTTACGAAGTTGCTGAAGAAAATGCTAAGGAAAGATACGCAAGTTACCAAGCACTTTCAGAAGAAGAATAATTTTTGCCAAATAATATAATTTCTAAATAAATAAATTTAACTCGCTTGAGGAAACTTGAGCGAGTTTTTTTATTGAAATTTTAAATGTATAGATCTTATAAGATTTAAGTTAAATAAGAAATTGATATAAGCTTATTAAATTTCCCTAAACTGTAATCAGTCTTTAAGTTAAAAATATTTATAAAGTCACAATGATTTATTAATTATTTATGAATTAAGAATTATTTATAAAGTCATAATTTATTCTAAGTTCATAATTATTTAATAAGCTATTTTTTGTTCTCAATTTATAAATTAAGGCTTCAAGAAAGAAGATTAATCTTGTTGAATATTATAAACTTATAACGAAAATAATAT
>CABQNX010000040.1 GCA_902465645.1 uncultured Peptoniphilus sp. | reverse complement strand
GAGCAACTGACTTGTAATCAGTAGGTTAGGGGTTCAAGTCCTCCCACCAGCTCCAAAAAATCTTATTATTAGGGACTTACATGGAGGAGTTCCCGAGTTGGCCAAAGGGGACGGACTGTAAATCCGTTAGTTTAACTTTCAGTGGTTCAAATCCACTCTCCTCCACCAAAAATTTTATAAAGGATTATTCATGCGGGTGTAGCTCAGTGGTAGAGCCCCAGCCTTCCAAGCTGGTTGCGAGGGTTCGATTCCCTTCACCCGCTCCAATTTTGCAGCTATAGCTCAGTAGGATAGAGCAACGGACTTCTAATCCGTGTGCCGGGGGTTCGAATCCTCCTAGGTGCGCCAATCAATTATTGGGGTGTAGCCAAGTCGGTAAGGCACCAGACTTTGACTCTGGCATGCGTAGGTTCGAGTCCTGCCACCCCAGCCAAGTGAGACCCATTAGCTCAGTCGGTAGAGCACTTGACTTTTAATCAAGGTGTCGCGCGTTCGAATCGCGCATGGGTCACCATTTTTAAATTTTATATTTGTGGAGAGGTACCGAAGTGGTCATAACGGGGCGGTCTTGAAAACCGTTAGGGTGCAAGCCCACAAGGGTTCGAATCCCTTCCTCTCCGCCATTTTTTAATCTGTGTTAACCACAGATTTTTTATTGAAACTGAATAAGACCCATTAGCTCAGTCGGTAGAGCACTTGACTTTTAATCAAGGTGTCGCGCGTTCGAATCGCGCATGGGTCACCATATTAGCTGTGAATTAATTTTCACAGCTTTTTTTTGAAAAATTTTATTAAATAAAGGTTTCTTAACTTTATCTTTACATCTAAAATGCTATACTACTTGTGAGGTGAAAACATGAGGGATTTTGCAGAAAAGAAATTATCCTATCTTATGCTACTTTTGTCTATAGCCTTCATAATTTATGGGGCTTATAGGCATGAAGTGGATACTGTCCTATCCAAAGCCATAAGAATTTGCTTGGAGTGTGTTGGAATTGGTTAGTTTAATAAATCTTCTAAAAAATATTGGTAAAAAACGAAACTTATTTCAAGGGACTTTTGCCCTTCTTACAAATTTACATATTCCAAACTTTTTTAAGGGAACAATATATACAGGTAAGACTAAGAGCCTTTGCGTTCCGGGACTAAATTGTTATTCATGCCCTGGAGCTGCCTTTTCTTGTCCAATAGGTTCCTTTCAAGCACTTGTTGGCTCGTCAAAATTTAATTTTGCCTACTATGTGACGGGACTAATGCTTTTATTTGGGACCTTATTTGGAAGACTTATCTGTGGATTTATGTGTCCCTTTGGATTTTTTCAGGATCTCCTTTACAAGATTCCTACAAAAAAATTCTCTACAAGAAGATTTTCTTTTTTGAAATACTTAAAGTATTTTATTTTAATTTTTGTAGTCTGGCTTTTTGGAGTTTTTTTAACTGATGAACTTGGTGGAGCTTCTCCATATTTCTGCCAGTACATCTGTCCACAGGGAATATTGGAAGGTGGAATCCCTCTTTCACTTGCTAATAAATCTATAAGGGGAGCCTTGGGAAATTTATTTATCTTAAAATTTGCTATACTTGCTGTTACAGTTTTAATGTCAATATTTTTCTACAGGCCCTTCTGTAAATATATTTGCCCCCTTGGAGCTTTTTACGCTATAACTAATAAATTTTCATTTTATAAATACCACGTGGACGATTCATGTATTTCCTGTGGCAAGTGTAAGAGAGTTTGCAAGATGGATGTTGATATGTCTACAAATCAAAACGCATTTGAGTGTATAAGATGTGGTGACTGCCTAAGGGCTTGTCCAACATCTGCCATATCCACATCAATAAATAAACCGAAGACCCATGAAGGAGTAAGTTATGAATAAAGTTTTTAAAAAGATAAGTAAATTATTTGTTCTCATGATCCTATTAGTGTCAATGACTGCTTGCTCAAGTAAGTCACAAGAAGCTACTGAACTTTCTGGTGGAGATACTTTTCCAAAGTTTGATGCAGTAGATTTTGAAGGAAATCCAGTGAGTAGTGATGTATTTAAAGACCATCCTGTTACTATTTTGAGTATTTGGTTCACAGGTTGTAAGGGTTGCATTGATGAGATGCCAGCCCTACAAAAAATTAGTGAAGACTTAAAGGATAAAAATGTTAAGGTTATGTCAATTTGCCTTGACACTTATGAAAATAAAGAAATTAAGGCTGAAGCAGAAAAAATATTAGAGGCTAAGGGTGTAAAATATACAAACCTTGCTGTTAAACCTTCTGAAGAAATCGACGCTTACCTAAAGAACTTAACTGCTTTCCCAACAACTCTATTAATTAATAGAGATGGAAAGATAGTAGGAGATGCAAGTGTAGGTTCAGTTGATGACAAGGATAAGCTAAACAAGCTTTATGAAAAAATTGACCAAATTATTGCTAATGACGGAAAATAATCTAATTTATTTAGATTATTAATCACTTTTAGTGATTCCTCATTAATATACACCAATTGAGACTTCCGAGAGGGGGTCTCTTTTATTTTTATATTGTTGCATTTGCAACAGAAAAATTCATCTTTATTTATTAAAATGTATTTAGAAGTAATGAATTTATAGGAATAATTTAAAGAGAGAGGATGAAGATCATGGATATGTTTTGTTTTCAATGTCAAGAAACATTTAAAAACACTGGTTGTACTAAAAGAGGAGTATGTGGAAAATCTGCAGTTGTTGCAAATTTACAAGATTTTTTAATTTGGACATCAAAGGGACTTTCTGAAATAGTTGTAAAAAGTGGAAAAGAAAATAAAGAAGCAGTAGATAGAGTTGTTTTAAATTTATTTACAACAATTACAAATGCAAACTTTGATGATATTGCAATAAAAGAGAGAATTGAAGAAACTATTAAGCTTATGAATTCTCTAAGAGAAGATAAAGAATACAGTGAAGCTGCTATGTGGTCAACTGAAGAATTTTCTGAAATCGAAAGAAAAATAAATTCAGGTGAAGTTTCTATCTTAGTAGAAGATAATGAAGATATTAGAAGTTTAAAAGAACTTGTTACTTATGGTTTAAAGGGTATGGCTGCATATGCAAGACATGCAGAAGTTTTAGGATATGAAAGTGAAGAAGTAAATAACTTTATCTTAAATACAATGGCAGAACTTCTAACAGAAAAAACTGTTGATGAATTAGTTTCATTAACACTTAAAACTGGTGAAATGGGATATAAGGCAATGGCAACTCTTGATTCTGCAAATACAGGAACTTATGGAAACCCAGAAGTTTCAAATGTAAATATTGGTGTTAGAAATAATCCAGGTATTCTAGTTTCTGGTCACGACTTAAAAGACTTTGAAATGCTATTAGAACAAGCAAAAGATTCTGGTGTAGATATTTACACTCACTCTGAAATGTTACCTGCAAACTACTATCCAAAGTTTAAAAAATATGAAAACTTTGTTGGTAATTATGGTAATGCTTGGTGGAAGCAAAGAGATGAGTTTGAGTCCTTTAATGGACCAATCCTTATGACAACAAACTGTATAGTTCCACCTAAGGATTCTTATAAAGACAAATTATTTACAACTGGCGCAGCAGGATATCCAGGATGCACTTATATAGAAGAAGATGAAAATGGTCACAAGGACTTCTCTAAAATAATTGAAATGGCAAAGACTTGCAAGTCTCCAGAAGAAATTGAAAAGGGAGAAATAGTTGGTGGATTTGCACACTCTCAAGTATTAGAGCTTGCTGATAAAGTTATTGAAGCTGTAAATAATGGTGATATTACAAAATTTGTTGTAATGGCTGGCTGCGATGGAAGAATGAATGACAGAAATTACTACACAGAATTTGCAGAAGAATTGCCAGAATCTGCTGTAATTTTAACTGCTGGTTGTGCAAAATACAGATACAATAAGTTAAATCTTGGAGATATTAATGGAATTCCAAGAGTATTAGACGCAGGACAATGTAATGATTCTTACTCATTAATTCAAATTGCTCTAGCATTAGTTGATGCATTTGGAGTTGAAAGTGTAAATGATCTTCCAATTGCCTATAATATTGCATGGTACGAACAAAAAGCAGTAATTGTTTTACTTGCACTTCTATCATTAGGTGTAAAAAATATTCACCTTGGACCAACTCTTCCTGCATTTTTATCTCCAAATGTTGTAAATGTTCTAGTTGAAAATTTTGGAATCGCTGGAAACTCAACAGTTGAAGAAGATATGAAAAATTTAAAAATAAAATAAAAAACATGCTTGACTTTTAAAATATAAGCTAATATAATCATAAGTAATTCAAAAATAAACTTTTGAGAAGAAGAGTAACTTAAAATTTTGATTAAAGAGAGCTTCGTTTTGGTGAAAGAAGTAGATAGATTTTTTGTGAACATGGCCTTCTCTAGGAAATGCTGATATTAGGTATTTACGGGTCTTCCCGTTACAGAAGTAGAGTATGATAGTACTTGAAGAGGTTGCTTTCGTGAGAAAGTGATAAATTAAGGTGGTAACACGAGCTTTCGTCCTTATGGATGGAAGCTCTTTTTTTATTGTTTTGGAGGAAAAATGATTGAAGTAAAAAACTTAGTTAAAGAATTTAAAACTGGTGAAAGAAGTTTTAGAGCCTTAAACGATGTTTCTTTTAAAGTCAATCGAGGAGAGATTTACGGCGTAATTGGTTTATCTGGTGCCGGCAAGTCGACCCTTGTTAGATGTATAAACAGGTTGGAAGAACCAAGCTCAGGAGAAATCCTAGTTGATGGAAAATCTATTATTGGCCTAAATGAAAAGGAACTTAGGGCTGCTAGAAAGGATATTGGAATGATCTTCCAGTATTTCAACTTATTCATGCAAAAGACTGTGGCAGAAAATATTGCTTATCCCCTAGAAATTTCTGGAGTGTCTAGAGAAGATATAAGAAAGAGGGTGGACGAGCTCTTAAAATTCATTGATCTTGAAGATAAGAAGGATTCTTACCCAGCAGAACTATCTGGTGGTCAAAAACAAAGAGTGGCTATAGCAAGGTCAATTGCGACAAACCCTTCAATCCTACTTTCAGATGAAGGAACATCAGCCCTTGACCCGGCAAACACAAAGTCAGTCCTAAATCTTCTAAAGAGAATCGTAGAAGAATTTGACATGACAGTTATAATGATTACCCATCAAATGGAGGTAGCCAAGGAAATTTGTGACAGGATAGCAGTTATGGAAGCAGGAAAAATTATTGAAGAGAACACCACAAAGGAACTCTTCACAAATCCAAAAACTGCAGTTACAAGATCCTTTATTAAAAATCTTGAAGACGATGTGGAAGAAGGCTATGTGAGAGCCAGCGACTACAAGGGAGACGTCTTGAGACTTTCCTATGCAGACAACAACTACGACAAGCCAATTCTTTCCCAATGTGTCAAGAAGTTTGATATAGACTTTTCAATTTTATCTGGAAATATAAACAAGCTAAATGCTGCAAATGTTGGTTACCTTACAGTTCAAATCTTAGGTAAGGATGATGAAAGAGCAAGGGCCATTGAATTCTTAAAAGAAAATAATGTAATTGTGGAGGTGCTTTAAATGGATAGGATAATTGATATAGTTTTACCGGCAATTCCACAAACCTTAATAATGGTAATTGCTTCGACAATAATTGCCCTCTTAATTGGTCTTCCACTGGGAATTATTTTAACAACAACAAGACCTGGAGGACTTACTGAATCCTTAAAAGTTTATTCAATCTTAGATGGAATAATAAATATCCTAAGGTCCTTTCCCTTTGTAATCTTGATGATAGTTGTATTCCCCCTATCAAGATTAATTGTTGGAAAGTCCTACGGAACTGCAGCAATGATAATTCCCCTTTCAGTTTCAGCAGCACCCTTTGTTGCAAGACTAATGGAAGGTTACTTTATTCAAGTTGACTCAGGCATCATCGAGGCAGCCAAGTCCATGGGATCATCTAAGAGGGAAATAATCTTTAAGGTCCTTATACCAGAGGCGATGCCAATGATAGTGACAGGGATTACAATGACAATAATTAACGTAATCGGTTACTCTGCTATGGCTGGTGTCATGGGAGGAGGCGGCCTGGGAGATGTGGCAAATAGGTATGGTTACCAAAGAAATGAGCCCCTAATCCTATGGTCAGCAGTAGTAGTTATTATAATCTTAGTTCAAATAGTTCAATTTGTTGGTAACTTTTTGACTAAGAAGATAGACAAGAGAAAATAAGAGAAGAAAAAGAAAAAAGAAGAAAAAAGACATAATATTTGACAACAAGGAGAAAAAAGATGAAGAAGACAAAAATTTTATTGACACTAATTGGACTTATTGCAGTTTTAACAGCTTGTGGAAAAGACAACAAAGTAGAAGAAAAAAAATCCAGAGACAGGAGAAAAAACTAAGGTTACAATAGGGGCATCGGAAACTCCCCATGGAGAACTCATAAAGGCTCTTGAGCCAGAATTTGAAAAGGCAGGCATTGACCTCGACCTAGTAGTCTTTTCAGACTATGTGCAACCAAACCTACAACTTGAATCAGGAGACTTAGACCTAAACTTTTACCAACACCAACCCTACCTCGATAGCTTTAACAAGGACAGGAAGACAAATATAGTTTCCCTAGAAGATTCAAAAATATTTATCACACCCCTTCTTGGATTTTCATCAAAGATAAAGGACATAAAAGACCTTGAAGATGGTGGAGAAATTATAATTCCCAACGATCCAACAAATGGAGCAAGGGCCTTATTAATTCTTGATAAGGAAGGAATTATAAAGTTAAAAGATAAGGATAACTTAAACTCAACTGAAGTTGATATAGTGGAGAACCCAAAAAATTTAAAATTCACAGCAGTTGATGCACAAAATATTCCAAGAGTTTACCAAGATGAGACCTTGCCTTTATAAATCCAAACTTTGCCATAGCAAATGGGCTTGATCCAAAAGATGCGATAATCACAGAAGCAAAGGATTCACCTTATGCAAACATTGTGGCAGCAAGATCTGGCGAAGAAAACAAGGAAATTTATAAGAAAGTTGTAGAAATTCTACAATCAGAAGAAAGTATATTGAAGATACTTTCAAGGGAGCAGTGCTTCCAACATTTTAATATTAATTAAGTAATAATTTTTTTAGAGGAGGATATATATGAAAAATTTTAAAAAATTATTTTTACTAGGATCAGTGGTCCTATCACTTGCCCTAACAGGATGTGGCGGTGCAAAGAAAGATGACACTAAGGCAGAAGCTCCAGCAGATGGAGATAACAAGATTGTAATTGGTGTATCACCTACACCTCATGGAGAAATCATTGAAGGTCTAAAACCAGAATTTGAAAAAGAAGGACTTGATGTAGAAGTTGTAAACTTTGATGACTACATCCAACCAAACCTTCAACTAGAGGCAGGCGACCTTGATGCCAACTACTTCCAACACAAACCTTACCTTGACAGCTTTACAGAAGAAAGAAATATTGATAATCTTGACGTCCTAGGTTATGTTCACATCGAACCAATGGCTTTATACTCAGAAAAGTATAAGTCAGTTGATGAAATCGAAGATGGTGCAGAAATCATCATCCCTAACGATCCAAGTAACGGTGCAAGAGCCTTAATCCTACTTGAAGATGCAGGACTAATTAAGTTAAAGGACAAGACAAATCTTAACTCAACAGAAAAAGACATAGCAGAAAATCCTAAGAACTTAAAGTTCACAGCAATGGATGCACCTTCAATTGCACAAGTTTATAAGGATTCAGGGGCAGCCGTTATTAACTCAAACTTTGCCATTGGCCAAGGACTTGACCCAACTAGCGACTCAATCTTCATTGAATCTACAGACTCACCATATGCAAATCTAGTTGCAATTAGAAAAGAAGATGCTAACAAGGAAAAATTCCAAAAATTCTTAAAGGTTCTTAACTCTGAAGAATCTAGGAAGTTTATAGAAGAAACATTTAAAGGAGCAGTTATACCAGCTTTCGAAAAATAATAATTTTTAAAGAGAGCATAGTCGTGGTTAAGCCATAAAGTTGATCCAAACACCAGAAAGAATTTATATTCTCTCTGGTGTTTTTTTATGTTTTAGTATGAATAGTCCAGTAGCAATGATAGTTGTAGAAAAGTAGCTTTGCTTCAAGTAAAAAACCACTAGCTCTAAGCCAGTGGTTATGATTTTGAAAAATTAATTTATTGGGACTACCCTCAAATCCTTTGAAACCTTATTAAGCACCTCGCACCCATCTTCTGTTATTAACACCAAATCCTCTATCCTAACTCCAATTCCTTCTTCTAATAGATAAATTCCTGGCTCTATGGAGAAGATTTGTCCTACTTCTATGATGCTGTCGTTTACTGATGAGACGTCGCCTTCTTCGTGGCATTCTAGTCCTATGGAGTGGCCAGTTCTGTGGGTAAAGTATTTGCCATAACCTTTTTCTTCTATATAGGATCTTGCGGCTTTGTCTACGTCTGACATCTTGTTGCCTGGTTTAGCTGCGGCAATTCCTTTTAGGTTAGCTTCTTTTACTATTTCATAAATTTCTCTGGCACGGTCACTGACTTCGCCGATAAATACTGTACGTGTCATATCTGATGCGTAATTTTTATAGATTCCTCCAATGTCAAGGACTACGCAGTCGCCGACTTTTCCCTTATTCTTGTCTGTGGAGTGGTGGGGGTCTGCTGCTGATCTTCCGTAGGCAGTGATTGGTTCAAAGGAAACTTCTTCTACTCCGTGAGCCTTGTAGATTCCCTTTAGCTTTTGGGAAAGTTCTTTTTCGTTTAGGTCTTTTACAACCCAAGGGATAAGTTCTTCCATGACCTTGTCGTTGATGGCAGAGGATTCACGCATCAATTGTTTTTCTTCCTCGTCCTTAATTCTCCTCACATGGTCAACTATTGTTGATCCATTTACATATTTTTTGTCTGGGAAGATCTCTTGTAATCTTAGTAGGAACTTTGCAGACCAAAATTTGTCGATTCCTATAAGTTCGTCATCTTTTATAAACTTGGAAAGTTTTTCGATTCCGTCTTCTATGTCGTTGTACCAAATAAAGTCCACGCCAGCCTCTTCTTCTTGAGGGAAGAGCTCGTTGATAAGGAGTTTTACGTCCCCATCCCTGTGGATGTAGAGGGCAAGGGCTCTTTCGCCTGGCTCAATCATCTTGTCAAGGAGATAAAAAATTGCGTAGGGGTCAGAGATTATCATGTGGTGAAGTTTTTCTTCTTCCATTTTATTTATAAGTCTATCAATTCTATTCTTGTGCATAGTTTCCTCCATTCTTTTTTTAAATCTTTTTTTAAAATATATCACAAATTTCTCCATATGACTATGGGGAAAAGAATTAGTCTTTAAGAATCTATTTTTGTAAAGCCAAGCTTTACTATTTTCTTTCCTGAGGGGGTTTAGCAAACTTAAGAAAACTTGTTAAAAGCTAACGCTTTTATATGTCTTATTGGAGGGGGCGCAG
>CABQNX010000039.1 GCA_902465645.1 uncultured Peptoniphilus sp. | reverse complement strand
TACAAAGGTTTTGTCAAAAAACAGTCTATATCTACATGATGATAGTAAATCGTTAGGGATTAGCTTACAAAAAATTATTAATTAATAAATTTTGTTGTCTAGCAAATAATTTTTAATTAATCAATAGAAGTGAACTTGTAAATAAAAATAAATAACTATATAATAACTTGGGGTTTAAACCAAGTTTTTTTTAATAAAAGGAGAAAAAATGAAAACTTCTTATATACTTATGATAATTACAATCCTCTCCAAGGTCTTTGGACTCTTGAGGGAGAAGGCCCTTGCTTACTTCTTTGGAGTTGGCATGGTGGCAGATATTTTTTTAGTAGCCTTCCAACTTCCTATGACCTTTACGAATGTCATTAGTGGTGCTGTTGCCAACGGCTATATCCCTATGTACGACAAAATTAAGGAGAGGGAAGACAAGAAACTTGCTGACATCTTTACTGCTAATCTTTCAAATATAATTTTTATTGTCTTTGCAATAGTGACAATTCTTTCTATTATATTTGCAAGACCTCTTGTCAAGTTAATGGCTGAAGGCTTCTCTGGAGAAAAGCTTGAGCTTGCAATTTTTGTATCAAGAGTTGCCATGCTATCAATTGCCGTTACGGCAGTGAGTTCTATCTACAAGGCCTACTTACAAATTCATGAAAAGTTTGTAATTTCTGTCCTCCACTCAATTATTATGAATATCATAATAATTATTTCCATGGGGCTTGCCTACAAGATGGGGATAAATTATCTTGCGGTGGGAATTCTCTTGGCCTTTGTCCTTCAATATGGGATTTTTATTAGGCCAATTAAGAAGCTTGGCTACAAGCATTCTTTAAAAATTGATTTCAATGAAGACATTAAGAAGTTATTTACTTCTATTCTTCCAATTTTGATTTCAACTTCTGCTATTGAGATAAACTTTATGATTTCACGTTCCCTTGCATCTGGAGCCTATGCTGGCGGGATTTCAATTTTAAATTATTCCTACAAGCTGCAAAGTTTTGTCACAGGAATTGTTGTAACTTCAATTATAACTGCAACTTATCCTAAGCTTGCAAAGTTTGGATCTAAAAAAGATTTAGGAAACTTAAAAGATGCCCTCTCAGAAGGTCTTTCAAATATGCTAATACTAGTTGTGCCAGCAGCCTTTGGCTTATATGTTTTCTCTTTTCCAATTGTAAATCTCTTATTTGTTGGGGGAGAATTTTCTGTTGAAGATGCTAGGATTACTGCTACAGTCTTATCTTTCTTTGCCTTTGGAGTTATAGGGATTGGAGTTCGAGAAATTATATCAAGAGCCTTCTACTCCCTTGGCGATAACAAGACTCCAGTTTATAATTCTCTAATTATTGTTGGAATTAACATTGCCCTTGCACTTTTATTATCAAAAGTCATGGGAATAAAAGGGATTGCTTTTGCTACATCAATTTCCTTTATCGTCGGAGCCCTTGCAATGTATTTCTCTTCTATAAAACTAATTGGAAATGTATTTGATAAGAAGCTTTTGATGAACTTAATAAAAATTACAATTGCGTCTCTAGTTATGGCCCTTGGATCAAGACTCTTTTATGAAGTACTAACAAGAAGTCTAAGCATAAATTTATCCCTTCTACTTTCTATAATGGTAGCAGGTGGAATTTATCTTATCCTTCTAATCCTTTTAAGAGTTGATGAAATTAGAGAAATTTTAAAGTTAGTTTTTAAAAAGTAGGAATTTCTCTAATAAGCTTTTATTTTTCTCTTTATTAGTGTAAAATGTTAACTAATAAGGAGTGATACATATGAAGGTAATTTTTCACGTAGTAGAGCAAGACAAATGGTCTTCTGTAATATCAAACGTAAGAGACTTATTAGATAACTTCGAAGACATCCAAGTTGAAATAATTGCAATGTCAAAAGCCGCTGCATTATTTAACAGATATTCAGGAGTGGACTTCCAAGGTATCATGGGAAACCCAAAGGTTAACATTACAATTGGTAAGAGAGCCTTAGAAGAAAATAGACTTTCACCAGAGCTAATTCCTTCAGAAATTAAAGTAGAGGACCTAGTTATAACAAAAATCGTAAAACTTCAAAACGAAGGTTACGCTTATATTAGACTTTAAAAAGAATTCTGCCTTTTGGCAGGATTTTTTTATTTAAAAACCTTGCAAAGTGTCAGCGATAATGATAAAATACCTATTTGCATAATAATAATTAGAGTGGTGATTTGTACTCTAATTGGATACACTCATTTGAAAGGCTAGGGTGAGAAAATTAATGGTACATCCTGTTAAATATGGGAAACGTGAGAGAATGAGTTTTTCTCGTGTAGATGAAGTTATGTCACTTCCAAATCTTCTTGACGTGCAGACTTCTTCATACAAATGGTTGATTGAAGAAGGGTTGAAAGAAGTTTTTGATGACGTATCTCCTATTGAGGATTACTCTGGAAATTTAATTTTAGAATTTGTGGACTATCATTTATCTGATGAAATCAAATATGATATAGACGAATCTAAACAGAGAGACACAAATTACTCTGCGCCATTAAAGGCAAAGGTAAGACTTATCAACAGTGAAACTGGCGAAGTAAAGGAACAGGAAGTCTTTATGGGCGACCTTCCACTTATGACACCAACTGGCACATTTGTTATAAATGGGGCAGAGCGTGTAGTTGTTTCACAACTTGTAAGAAGTCCTGGAGCATATTATAAGGAAGAAAGAGACAAGACAGGTAAGAAAATCTATTCGGCAACACTTATACCAAATAGAGGAGCTTGGCTTGAATTTGAAACTGATGCTCAAGGCGTAATCAATGTAAGAATTGATAGGACAAGAAAAATTCCTATTACTGTCTTATTAAGAGCTATTGGTGTTGAATCTAACCAAGAGATCATGGACGTAATTGGAGAAAGTGAAGCTGTATTAAAAACTCTTGAAAAAGATATTACTACTAATAAGAATGAAGCTTTACTTGAAATTTATAAAAAATTGAGACCAGGTGAACCACCTACTATTGATTCAGCTCAATCACTTTTTGAGAATATGTTCTTCGATGACAGAAGATATGACCTTGCAAAAGTTGGTAGATATAAGTTCAACAAGAAGCTTGGCATTTCTGCAAGACTTGAAGGTAATATTCCTGCTGAAGACATAGTTGACCCAATGACTGGGGAAATCTTGGCAGAAGCTGGCGAACTATTAAATAGGGCAAAGGCTGAAAAGATTGAAGCAGCTGGGGTAAATCAAGTTCTACTAAAGACTGACGAAAACTATGAACATGCAAGTGAAAATACAATAGTAATTGGAAACAACTTCTCCTTTGTTGATGCCTATGAACTAGACTTCGACATGGAAGAACTTGGTTTTAAAGAAAAAGTATATAGACCCCTTTTCGATGAACTTTATGAAGAATATTCTGAAGACACAGAAAAGTTTAAGGAAGAGCTTGTAAAGGCTCATAGAGAACTATCTCCAAAAAATATTTTAATCGACGATATTATCGCTGGTATAAATTATGAATTTGGGCTTATGAATAATGTGGGATCCGTTGACGACATCGACCACCTTGGAAACAGAAGAATTAGATCTGTTGGAGAACTTCTTCAAAACCAATTTAGGATTGGTATTTCAAGAATGGAAAGAGTTATCCGTGAAAGGATGACTGTTCAAGATGTTGATGCAACAACACCACAATCACTGATAAATATTAGACCTGTGACAGCTGCGATAAAAGAATTTTTCGGTTCTTCCCAACTTTCACAATTTATGGACCAAAATAATCCTCTATCAGAATTAACTCACAAGAGAAGGTTATCTGCACTAGGACCTGGTGGGTTGAGTAGAGATAGGGCTGGATTTGAAGTGCGTGACGTCCATAACTCACATTACGGAAGAATGTGTCCTATTGAGACACCAGAAGGTCCAAACATTGGACTTATCACATCCCTTACAACTTACGCAAGAATCAACGACTATGGTTTTATTGAAACACCATATAGGAAGGTTGTTGACGGAGTTGTAACTGATCAAATAGATTATCTAACTGCCGATGTTGAGTACGAACAAATCATTGCTCAAGCTGACGAAAGACTTGATGAAAATAATAAATTCGTTGAAGATAGGATTGCTGCCAGAGGTCATGGCGGTAATGCCGATATTTTCGACATAAAAGACGTAAACTACATGGACGTTTCTCCACAACAAATTGTTGCTGTAGGTACATCCATGATTCCTTTCTTGGAAAACGACGACGCCAACAGGGCTCTAATGGGTGCCAACATGCAGCGTCAAGCAGTACCTCTATTAAAGACTGAGGCTCCTGTTGTTGGAACTGGTATTGAATACAGGGCAGCAAAGGACTCAGGTGTTGTAATTGTTTCTAAGAACAAGGGTAAAATCAAAAAAGTTGACTCTGTTCATATTGAAGTGGAAAGAGAATCTGACAAGGGAATCGACACATATAAACTTCACAAGTTTATGGGTGGTAACCAAGGAACTACAATTAACCAAAGACCTATTGTTAAGGAAGGCGACCTTGTAGAAGCAGGAGAAATCATTGCTGATGGTCCATCAACTGACCAAGGTGAAATGGCCCTTGGTAAAAATATCCTAATAGCCTTTATGAACTGGGAAGGATATAACTACGAAGATGCCATGCTTGTAAGTCAAGAGCTTGTTATTGACGATGTATTAACTTCACTTCACATTGAAGAATATGAATCAGAAGCAAGAGATACAAAACTTGGACCTGAAGAAATTACAAGAGACATACCTAATGTTGGGGAAGACATGTTAAAGGACCTTGACGACAGGGGTATTATAAGAATTGGTGCAGAAGTAAAACCAGGAGATATCTTAGTTGGTAAGGTAACTCCAAAGGGAGAAACTGAACTTTCTGCAGAAGAAAGACTTCTTCGTTCAATCTTTGGTGAAAAGGCAAGAGAAGTAAGAGATACTTCCCTTAGACTTCCTCATGGTGAACATGGTATTGTTGTTGACGTTAAGACATTTAATAGGTCTGAAGGAGACGAACTTCAACCAGGTGTCAACGAAATGGTAAGAGTCTTTGTTGCTACAAAGAGAAAGATTCAAGTAGGGGACAAAATGTGTGGTCGTCACGGTAATAAGGGTGTTATCTCTAGGGTTATGCCTAAGGAAGACATGCCTTACATGCCAGACGGAACACCAATCCAAATTGTTCTTAACCCACTAGGGGTTCCATCTCGTATGAACCTTGGACAAGTACTTGAAGTTCACTTGGGACTTGCTGCCAAAAAACTTGGATGGCACGTTGCAACACCAGTATTTGACGGTGCCAATGAAAATGATATTTTCGACACACTTGAAGAAGCTGGATATTCTAGAGATGGAAAAATTCAACTAAGAGATGGTAGAACTGGAGAAGAATTTGACCACCCTGTAACTGTTGGTTACATGTATATGTTAAAACTTCACCACTTGGTTGATGAAAAGATCCACGCTCGTTCTACTGGACCTTACTCACTTGTTACACAACAACCTCTTGGAGGTAAGGCACAATTCGGTGGACAAAGATTTGGAGAAATGGAAGTTTGGGCTCTTGAAGCATATGGTGCCAGCCATACCCTACAAGAAATGCTTACAGTTAAGTCTGACGATATTGTTGGTCGTGTTAAGACTTACGAAGCTATTGTTAAGGGCGAAAACATTCCACAACCAGGAGTTCCTGAATCCTTTAAGGTTCTAATAAAAGAACTTCAAGCGCTAGCTCTTGAAATTCAAGTTCTTGATGACAAGGGCAATGAAGTTGACCTTGAAGTTGACGAAGATGAACTAACAAAGATTGATAACATCGATGATAAAAATACAAAATCAGATGAAGATGAATTAAAGGAACTTATCGAACAAACTGGAACTGCAAATATTGGAATCAGAACAATTTCAAATGATGAAGTTGAGTCTTTTGAAAAAAGTCACATCTACGAAGATGAAGACGGCGAGTATGAAGACGACGATGAATCCGATGAATCTGAAGATTAATTATTGTTTTAATTAATATGAAAGGAGAAGTGCTCCTTGAGCGAACATGAATTATTCCATTCAATAAAAATTGGACTAGCTTCACCTCAAAAGATCAGATCTTGGTCTTATGGAGAAGTTAAAAAACCGGAAACTATAAATTACAGGACATTAAAGCCTGAAAAAGAAGGTCTATTTTGTGAAAAAATATTCGGACCTACTAAGGACTGGGAATGTTCCTGTGGAAAATATAAAAGAGTAAGATACAAGGGAGTAGTCTGCGAAAAATGTGGCGTTGAAGTCACAAAGGCTAAGGTTCGTCGTGAAAGAATGGGTCATATTGAACTTGCTGCTCCAGTATCACATATATGGTACTTCAAGGGTATCCCTTCAAGAATGGGTCTTGTCTTAGACATGAGCCCTAGGGCCCTTGAAAAGGTACTTTATTTTGCATCTTATGTAGTAACTTATGTTGAACCAGGCGAAACAACTCTTTATGAAAAACAACTGTTATCAGAAATTGAATATAGGGAATTCAAGAGAGAATATGGTGACAAGTTCACTGCAAAGATGGGTGCAGAAGCTATTAGGGACCTTCTAGAAAAAGTTGACCTTCAAAGGGAAAATGACGAACTTACAGAAGAGCTCCAAGATGCAACTGGACAAAAGAAAATTAGAATAACAAGAAGACTTGAAGTTATTGATGCCTTTATCCAATCAGACAACAAGCCTGAATGGATGATCCTTGATGCAATCCCTGTTATACCACCTGATTTAAGACCAATGGTTCAACTTGATGGTGGAAGATTTGCAACAAGTGACTTAAACGACTTATACAGAAGAATTGTAAATAGAAACAACAGACTTAAGAAATTAATGGACATCAATGCTCCAGACATTATCGTTAGAAATGAAAAGAGAATGCTACAAGAATCTGTAGATGCTCTTATTGACAACGGTAGACGTGGAAGACCTGTTACAGGACCAGGAAATAGACCACTTAAATCCTTATCAGAAATGTTAAAGGGTAAGCAAGGTCGTTTTCGTCAAAACTTACTTGGTAAGAGAGTTGACTACTCTGGTCGTTCTGTAATCGTAGTTGGACCAGAGCTTAAATTCTACCAATGTGGGCTTCCAAAAAATATGGCACTAGAATTATTCAAGCCTTTCGTAATGAAAGAACTTGTTTCTCGTGGCCTAACTTATAATATTAAATCTGCAAAGAGAATGGTTGAAAGAGGAAAGGAAGAAGTTTGGGATGTACTTGAAGAAGTTATCCAAGACCACCCAGTTCTTCTTAACCGTGCACCGACACTTCACAGACTTGGTATCCAAGCCTTTGAACCTGTCCTAGTAGAAGGTAAGGCTATTAAGCTTCACCCACTTTCTTGTACAGCATACAACGCCGACTTTGATGGTGACCAAATGGCTGTCCATTTGCCACTATCTACTGAAGCACAAGCTGAAGCAAGACTACTAATGCTTTCAACTAACAATATCTTGGCCCTTAAGGATGGTAAGCCAATTACTACTCCTACACAAGATATGGTTCTTGGTTCATATTATCTAACTCTTATGAGAGAAGACAAGCTAAAGGGCGACGGATCAATTTACAGAAACTATGATGAAATGTTCCACGCTTATGAATCAGGATTTTTACACCTTCAATCAAAGGTATCTATTAGAAGATATGCAGATAAAAATGACAAGAGGGGTAAAATTGTATCATCAACTGTTGGTAGATTTTTAATGAACGAATTTATCCCGCAAGACCTTGGATTTGTTAACAGGGATGAAGACAAGTATTCACTTGAAATCGACCAAGTTGTAGACAAGAAACTTCTTGGAAAAATAATTGAAAAAACTTATAAAAAACATGGAAATATAAAAACCGCTGAACTTCTTGACAACATCAAGGCAACAGGATATCACTACTCAACTATTGGAGCAGTATCAATTTCAATGGGTGACGTACAAATTCCTGAATCTAAACCAGAAATTTTGGCAGCAGCTGAAAAAGAAGTAGCTAAGTATGAAAAAGCCTTTAGAAGAGGTCTTATATCTGACGAAGAAAGATATGAAAAGGTAATTGAAATTTGGAACAAGGCAACAGACGACTTGACTGACGATGTAATGGACGGCTTTGATGCCCTAAACAACATCTACATCATGGCAGACTCTGGAGCCAGAGGTTCTAAGAACCAAATTAGACAACTTGCAGGTATGCGTGGGCTTATGGCATCACCTTCAGGTAGGACAATAGAAGTTCCAATCACTTCAAACTTTAGGGAAGGTCTATCAGTACTTGAATTCTACATGTCAGCCCACGGTTCTAGAAAGGGTCTTGCCGATACAGCCCTAAGAACTGCAGACTCTGGTTACTTGACAAGAAGGCTAGTAGACGTTTCACAACAAGTAATTATATCTGAAGAAGACTGCGGTACAGATGAATATCTTGTAGCTAAAGCCTTCAAAGATGGAAAAGAACTAATAGAATCTCTTGCAGATAGAATCGAAGGAAGATATTCCTTTGAAGATATTGTAAATCCAGAAACTGGAGAACTAATAGTTGGAGCTAACGAACCAATCTCTGATGATGACGCAGTTCTAATTGAATCTCTAGGAATAGAAGAAGTTAAGGTTAGATCAATTCTTGGCTGTAAGAGTAAAAGCGGTGTTTGTTCCCACTGCTATGGTAGAAACCTTGCAACAGGATCCCACGTTGGTATTGGAGAAGCAGTTGGTGTAATTGCTGCCCAATCAATTGGTGAACCAGGTACACAGCTTACAATGAGAACTTTCCACACTGGTGGTGTAGCGGCAGCTGCCGATATCACTCAAGGTCTTCCAAGAGTTGAAGAACTTTTCGAAGCAAGAAAGCCAAAGGGTCTTGCAGTAATTGCAGAACGTGCTGGTGTAGTTGACATTAAGGAAACTAACAAGAAGAGAGAAGTTCTTATTACAGCTGAAGATGGAACAGTTGACTCCTACAATATCGTCTATGGATCAAGACTAAAGGTTAAAGCAGGCGATGAAGTTGAAGCAGGAGATGAACTTACACAAGGTTCTGTATATCCCCAAGACTTACTACGTGTTAAGGGTGAAAAGGGTGTACAAGAATACATTGTAAAAGAAGTTCAAAGAGTATATAGACTTCAAGGGGTAGACATCAACGACAAACACATTGAAATCATTGTTAGACAAATGCTATCAAAGTGCAAGATAGAAGATGCAGGAGACACTGATTTACTTCCAGGCTCTCTTGTAAATGTTGTTGACTACAAAAGAGCAAATAAAGAAGCTATTGATGCAGGTAAGGAACCAGCAATTGGTCAAATTAATTTACTTGGTATCACAAAGGCTTCCCTTGCAACAGAATCCTTCCTATCAGCAGCATCCTTCCAAGAAACTACAAGAGTTCTTACAGATGCAGCAATCAAGGGTAAGGAAGATAAACTTGAAGGTCTAAAGGAAAATATTATAATTGGACAACTTATACCAGCAGGTACAGGTGCTCGTATTAATTCCAAGGTTCAAATTGGAATCGACGAAAGCTTGAAGGAAGATTACAATATCCTTGAAGACTCTGAAGTTATCACAAGTGATGATGTAAAAATTGAACTTGAAACAGTTGAAGAAGAATAAAATTTTATAAATCATAACCACCGGTTAAGCCGGTGGTTTGTTTTGCCCCTATAAGGGGCTGTTACCGGCAGCATTCCATGCT
>CABQNX010000038.1 GCA_902465645.1 uncultured Peptoniphilus sp. | reverse complement strand
CTTCAACTGTTATTTTTAAGCCTTTCTTATTTATTTTTTCTCTTGAAGTTAATCAAACAACCTTCTTTAATAATTTTTCTTTCAAGGTCTGTAAGTGGACTGATGTAAAGTGAGATTTCCTTTAGTTCATCACCAACTACATAGGCCTTGATGTTATTTAAGTCGCCATCGATTGCTTCTCTTATATTCGGAACAAAGATGTAGTCGCCAACTTCAAAGTCTGGAGATTCTTTCATTTGGAAAGGTATCATTCCCCAGTTGATAACGTTAGAACGGTATCTCTTTGTGGCATACTCTTCGCAGATGTTTGCAAGTCCACCCAAAACTCTTTGGCAACTTGCAGCTTGTTCCCTTGCTGATCCGTCTCCTGGCTTTATTGCGTAAATCATAGAACCAATTTCTGTTTCCTCTGCTTTAACATCAGCAAACTTATTAGAAATCTTTTCAAAAACTTTTGCAAGTTTGCCTTCAACTTTTAGGTTATTATCCTTTCTTGCAAGTTCAAGTTCTCTAACTTCCTTAGATCTGCCAACATACTCAGGGTCTCTTCTTGAAAGAGTAAACTCTGCAAGTCCCAGTGGGTTTGAACGGTAGGATGAAGTTTCACCTGATGGTATAAGTTCGTCAGTAGTTGTTACTGGGTCCATTATTTTTGAACAAACTTTTAATAGGATATTGTCTGTTAACTCAGACATTTCTGGCCAGTCTTTGATGTTTGGTCCAAGGATTAATTCTTCGTCTTTATCCTCATTTTTAAAGCCTTTGTAGACTTTTGACCTATAGGCCGAATCATCGTAGTGGTATTCTGTCACCTCATAGTCTCTTGCAAATTCTTCTGCTGATGTCAAGACTCCCTTGTTTCTTGCAGTAGCTGCAATAGAACGAGCATCCATTAGGGCAACGCCTGACATTTGTCCTTGGATTGGCTTAGAACCTTCTCTGTTAGGGAAGTTTCGAGTTGTGTGCCTAATACTTAGGGCATTGTTTGCTGGAGTATCACCTGCACCGAAACATGGTCCACAGAAGGCAGTCTTAACAGCTGCACCTGAAGCCATAATTTCATTCATGGCACCGTTCTTGATTAGCTCCATAAAGATTGGTTGAGACGACGGATAAACAGAAAGGGAGAATTCTCCGCTACCTGTTGATGATCCCTTCAAGATATCTGCTGCAGACATAATGTTTGAATAAGTTCCACCAGCACAACCTGCGATTATTGCCTGTTCAACGTGAAGTTTATTGTTTTTGATCTTGCTTAGGAGGTCGTAGTCGATGTTTGGATTATTTGTTATTCTCCTTGCCTCTTCTTCAACTCCTCTTAAAATGTCTTCTAAGTTTTCATTTAATTCATCAATTGTGTAAGTGTTAGATGGGTGGAATGGAAGGGCAATCATTGGTTTAATCTCACTTAGGTCAACATAAACCATGCCATCGTAATATGATAAGTCTGCTGGATTTAATTCCTTGTAGTCCTCTTCTCTCTTGTGAACTCTTAAGAACTCTTTCGTGTCTTCGTCAGTTCTCCAAATAGAAGTTAGGCAAGTTGTTTCAGTTGTCATTACATCGATTCCATTCCTGTAGTCAGTCTTTAGATTAGAAACTCCAGGGCCAACAAATTCCATTACCTTGTTTTTAACATAGCCATTTTTAAAAACTTTTCCAATTATTGCTAAAGCAATATCCTGTGGACCAATGCCTGGTCTTGGCTTATTGTCTAAATAAATTCCAACAACTTCTGGATACTTGATGTCGTAAGTGTCGCCAAGGATTTGCTTGACAAGTTCTCCTCCACCTTCACCAATTGCCATAGTACCAAGAGCACCGTAACGAGTGTGGGAGTCAGATCCAAGAATCATCTTGCCACAGCCTGCCATTTCTTCTCTCATGTATTGGTGGATAACTGCCATATGAGGTGGCACATAGATTCCACCGTATTTTTTAGCAGCAGTAAGTCCAAAGATGTGGTCGTCTTCGTTTATAGTTCCCCCAACAGCTGCAAGTGAGTTGTGACAGTTTGTAAGCACATAAGGAACTGGGAACTTGTCAAGTCCTGATGCTCTTGCAGTTTGAATAATTCCAACAAAAGTAATGTCGTGAGAAGTTAGGGCATCAAACTTTATCCTAAGGTCTTCTAAGTCATCTGACTTGTTGTGGGCTTCTAAAATTCCATAGGCTATAGTTCCCTTTTTTGCTTCTTCCTTGTCAGGATTTCCTATTTTACTAGCAATTTTTTCAAAATCAGTTTCGTCGATTATCTCTTTTCCATTTAAAAGGTAGGCACCTTTTTCATATAATTTAATCAAATCCATCCTCCTTATCTAACAACAGATTAACTAAATATTATTTATTTATTAATTAATTAATGGTAAATTCGAATAAATAGTATTTCTACTATTGCTTATAAAATACTTTATAGTATTTAATGAGATTAATAAAATACAAAAATTTAATACTAGATATAGTTAAAAACTATGTTGTTTGATCTAACATAGATTATTATTTTAACAAATGATATTTAATTTTAAAATTTTGTATAAATAAAGAAAACTAAATATTTTATTATCACTTTTATTAATTGGGATAATAAAAGACATAGGAGATTTGTATATCTAGTATTGAAAAAATATATTTGAAACATTAACGTTATCATTATAATATTGGGTTAAAGGAGGGAACTATATGGATTTTATGAAGGGTATTATAGATATGCACGTTCATTCAAACCCTGATTTAAGAAAAAGAAGGTACGATGATTTTGAATTAACAGATGCAGCTATAAAAGTTGGTGCTAGAGCTATTGTTATTAAGACACACCAAGGAACTACAGTTGATAGAGCGTACTTATGTAATAGGTATAAGGAAATCGTTTATGGGGACAAAACAGATTTTACTATGTGTGGAAGTGTTACTTTAAACAGACAAATAGGTGGAATAAATCCATGGGCTGTAGAGAGTGGATTAAAATTAGGTGCAAAAGTTATTTGGTTACCTACAGCATCAGCGAGAAATCATTTAAATAAAATGAATAGTAACTTGGATAATGCTGTAGATGTCTTAAAAGATGGAAAAGTTACGAATGAGCTTAAAGATGTTTTTAAACTAATTAAAGATCATGATGCTGTTTTAGCAACTGCGCATATTTCACCTGAAGAGTGTTTTGTTGTTGTTGAGGAAGCAAAAAAACAAGGAATAGATAAGATAGTAGTCACTCATCCAGAATGGTGGGTTGTTGACATGACTTTAGAGGACCAAGTAAAGATAGTTGAAGATTACGACGTTTTTCTAGAAAGGTGTTATGCTTCAAATATGGGTGGAGGTAAGTACAAGAGCAACTTACCATCTAATCTAGAGTGTATTAAAGAGGTTGGAGCAGATAATATTATTATCTCAACAGATGGCGGTCAAGTTGAAAATCCAAATTGGGAAATTGCATTGAATGAGTATGTAACTTATATGTATGAAAATGGAATTTCAAAAGAAGATATTTTTAAGATGACTAGAGACAATCAATTGAGATTGTTAAACTTATGAAGGTGATTTTATGCTAAGTTTATTGATAGTTTTGGCTATACTGGTATCTGTGATAATAGGATACAAAACAAAAATTAATACAGGTTTAGTTGCAATGGCATTTAGCTATATAATTGGAGCGTTTTTGATGGGTTTGAAACCAAAAGAAATAATAGGTGGATGGCCAGTTACAACTATGTTTGTAATTTTTTCTGTATCCCTATTTTATAATTTTGCTTTATTAAATGGAACTTTAGAAAAGACTGCTAGATCACTTTTATATTCATGCAGAAATTTTCCGGCACTATTACCATTCGCACTCTATTTTGCAAGTGCAATTATTGCAGCGCTAGGGGCTGGTTTTTTTACTGTTATGGCTTTTATGGCGCCAATAACTCTTTTAATATGTAAAGAGGCAGAGATGGATGAACTTATAGGTGCTGTTGCGGTTAATTGCGGGGCTCTTTCTGGAGCAAACTTTATGACTAGTGGTAGTGGTGTTATTTTTAGAGGTTTGATTGATGAAGCTGGTTTAATGAGTGATTCTTTTAGTATAAGTATAGTAATATTTATTTCTAGCGTTATATTTTCTTTACTATTAATTTCTTTATTTATGATTCTGGGAAAGAGAAAAATGGGAGAAATTAAAGCAGAAAAATTTACAAAGCCAGAAAAGTTTGATGAAAAACAGAAATTTAATTTGATACTTATGATATTGATGATAGTGATATTACTTACTTTCCCGATATTAAATATAATAATTCCAAACAATGAATTAATTGCGTATATAAACTCAAAAATGGATGTGGGATTAGTGGCTATTATATTTTCATTAATAGCATTGTTTACAGGAATGGCTGACGAAAAAGAAGCAATAGCCAAAGTTCCTTGGAACACAATAATTATGATTTGCGGAGTTGGAATGTTAATTAGCATAGCAATAAAAGCAGGAACAATCGATTTACTTGCTTCTTGGGCAAGTGGAAATCTGCCTGTTTGGATAATACCTTTAGCATTTTCGCTAATTGGTGCTATAATGAGTTTCTTTTCTTCAACTTTAGGTGTAGTATGCCCTGCATTATTCCCTATAGTACCTGTAATAGCTGAAGGAACAGGAATAAATCCTCTAATATTATTTACAGCAATTGTAATAGGAGCTCAAAGTTCAGCTATATCTCCATTCTCATCAGGAGGAAGTCTAATTCTTGGATCTTGCACAGAAGATGAAGAGAGAGAAAGTATGTTTTCAAGGTTATTATTTATAGCTGTTCCAATAAGTGTTTTATCAGCGATGCTTTATAACTTTGCTTTAGGTTTAATTTTATAAGAAAACGAAAGAACTGGGATATTTATCTCAGTTCTTTTTTAAAAAATAGAAAAAATTCACTTTAGTAAAAGTGTTAAAATATGTACAGGAGGGATATGATGAACGAGAGAGAACTGCTTTACATAAAAACTATTGCCGACACAAAATCAATATCCAAGGCTGCAGAAGAACTTTTTATTGCTCAGCCAAGTCTCAGTCAAGCCCTGCAAAGAATTGAGAAAGAATTGGGAACCCATCTCTTTATTCGTGAGCCAAGGGGAATGAAGTTAACTTACGCTGGAGAAAAATATTACCTTATGGCAAAAGAAATTTTGGATATTTATAGCGATTTTAAATCTGAAATTACCCATATCAATGAATTAAAATCGGGTAGACTGGTAATCGGGGTAGCTAGATATATGGGTATGAATATTCTTCCAAATGTACTGCCAGACTTTAACAAAAATTATCCCAATGTTGAGCTTGTAGTTATGGAGAGGAATACAAAAACTCTTGAGAGCTTGGTTTTAAGTGGAGATGTTGACTTTGCCATTGGACATGTTCATATGAAGGATTTAAATGAAAAAATTGACTACGAGATCTTAAGAGAAGATCATTTTGTATTAGTGACAGAGAAAGACTATTTAAAAGATTTTTCTAAAATAGTAAAAAAAGATGGAGAGAACTTTGTCGACCTAAGAGATTTAAAAGATGAAACTTTTATAAATCTTGATGTAAACAAGGGAATAAGGAAGGTTCAAAATAGAGTATATGATTCTTACAAGATTAAACCCAAGGTCGTAATGTCTACAAAAAACTTTGAAACTGCAAAGAGGTTGGCTGCCAAGGGACTGGGCCTTACAATCTTACCGCGAGATTATTTAGATATTTTTACTGAAGACAAGGATTATGACACCTATAATCTATTGGGAACTGAAGAGAATTCTTGGTTTACTTCTATTTTGACAATTCCTGATATTTATAAATCTCAAGCGAGTAAAGTTTTCATAGAAGAAGTTAAAAAATTTTTGGACAAATAGAGTAAGATATATCGAAAAAATATAAAAACTATTGTTGATAAAGTTTAGAAAAATCTCTATTTTCACCAAATTAATTAGTAGTATAAGACAAATTAAACAAAATTATTTTGTTACATCGACAATTTAATATTTGCTTAAGATCGCCAGTATTAGGCCTTTAGCATCTTGAATAGGAAACCCTTTCTAGGGTATCATAGATAAAAAGGAGGTTTTTTCTATGAAGAAAAAATATTTTGGACTTAATCTTCCAATGTTATTGGTTTTATCAATAATTATTTTTATAGCGACTTACTTGGGAGTTTTGTCTAAAGATTTAGCGGGCGGAGTTGCCCTGATGTTCGCAATAGGTATTATTTTATATGAAATTGGGGAGAGAATTCCAATTTGGAACACTTATGTTGGTGGTGGACTTGTTCTTGCTTTCTTGGGTACAGCAGCTTTAGTTTATCTAAAGGTTATCCCAGAAGAATATGCAGAACTTATTTCATCTGTTAACTCAGAACCAATGGGACTACTAAACTTCTTTATCATTATGCTTATCTCTGGTTCACTTCTTGGACTAAATAGAGACCTAATGATCAAGTCTTTTGCAGGATATATTCCAGCAATTCTTGGAGGAGTTTTAGGTGCTGCCATTCTTGGTATTATTGGTGGACTTTTCTTTGGAGTTTCTCCAGCTAACACTATTTTAAAATACGTTCTTCCTGTAATGGGTGGAGGTAACGGTGCAGGTGCTGTTCCTCTAAGTCAAATTTATCAAAGAGTTACAGGAGACTCTGCTGCAAACTACTATGGCTTTGCTATTTCAATTCTTACAATTGCTAATATCTTTGCTATTATTGCTGGTGGTATTTTAAATAAGCTTGGAAGCAGTAAACCAGGACTTACAGGAGATAAGAAAACTCTTATGAGATCTGCTCCTGAAATTGAACAAAATGAAGAAAAGTTTACAACACAAATTAAGGATTACGCTGGAGCAATCTTAATGGCTCTTACTTTCTACCAACTTGGTAGACTTATAGCTGATAAGATTTGGGATCCACTAGTTCCTTCAGTGCCAATTCACCCATTTGCCTTTATGATTATCATTGTTGCTCTTGCTAATGGACTTGGAATTGTTCCAGGATCACTTAGACAAGCTGCAAAGGAAGTTCAATCTTTCTTCACTAAAAATATTGTAATCTTAATTATGGTTGGTGTTGGTGTTGAAACTGACTTAATTGAACTAAAAGAAGCTATCACTTTTGGTAATGTTGTTATGTCATTCCTAATTGTTGTTGGTGCTGTTATTGGTTCAGGACTTGTTGGACACCTTGTAGGATTCTTCTTTGTTGACTCTGCTGTTACAGCAGGCCTATGTATGGCTAATAGGGGTGGATCTGGTGACTTGGCAGTTCTTGGAGCAGCTGACAGAATGGATTTAATTTCTTATGCACAACTTTCATCAAGACTTGGTGGAGGAATAATACTTGTTATAGGATCAATACTCTTTGGAACGCTCATGTAGACTAGGAGGGATTTTTTTGAAACTAAAAAAAGAAGCCATGGCCGGAACTCTTGAGTCAAATGATATTTTAATCACTGTTGACGAGGGAGAAGGCATATCTATTGAACTGGAAAGTTCAGTAAAGAAACAATTTGGTAAACAAATTGAAAAAGTTATAAGAGAGACTTTAAAAGAATTAGATGTAGAGAATGCAAAGGTTACTGCAGTAGACAAGGGTGCCTTGGACTACACAATTAAAGCAAGAGTAGCAGCAGCATGTTTTAGAGCAGCTGAAAGCACAGAATATAATTGGAGCTGATATTTTGAAAGAGAGATTAAGAAGAACAATGATGTTTCTTCCAGGTAACAACCCTGCAAACATCACTGATGCTCACATCTATGGTCCTGATTCAATTATGATCGACCTTGAAGATGCTACGAGCATAAATCAAAAAGACGCGGCAAGATTTTTAGTTTACAATGCACTAAAAACTTTAGACTACGGAGACACTGAAGTTGTTGTAAGAATCAACGCCCTTGATACACCTTATGGACGTGAAGATATTAAGGCAGTTGTTAAGGCTGGGGTAGATGTAATTAGACTACCAAAGTCAGAAACTGCACAAGATGTTATTGATGTAGATGAGATCATAACAGAAGTTGAAGAAGAAATGGGATGCCAAGGTAGAACCCTAATGATGGCAGCTATTGAATCTCCAACTGGAGTTATTAACGCAGTTGATATTGCAAAGGCATCACCAAGAATGATGGGTATTGCACTTGGAGCAGCTGACTATGTTACTAACCTAAAGACTCAAAGGTCAACTCATGGTTGGGAACTTTTCGCAGCAAGAAGTCAAATTGTTTTAGCTGCAAGAAATGCAGGCATTGCTTGTTTCGACACAGTTAACACAAACCTTGATGACATGGATGCTTTTAGGGAAGAAGTTCAATTTATTAAGGACTTAGGATTTGATGGTAAATCTGTTATCCACCCTAAACAAATTGCAGTTGTAAATGAAGTTTATACACCAACTGAAAAAGATATTACGAAATCACTTCGTATTATTGCAGGTTCTAAGGAAGCTGAAAGAAAGGGATCTGGAGTTATTACTGTTGACGGTAAGATGGTTGACTATCCAGTTATAGCTGGTGCACAAAGAGTTCTAGACCTTGCAGTTGCAAGTGGAGTGCTAAAGAAGGAGGATATTGATGAACTATAATAAAAACGCAGTAGGAAGAGATATCCCTGAATCCCTTGAAGGCATTGGCGAACTTGTTCCTTTCAAAGGCGAAGGCAAATATCTTAGAACTGAAAGAAAGGCTTCTCCAAAAATTAGATACGGAAATAGAGACGAGAAAAAACTTCTAGGCTCTATTGAAGAAGCTGTTAAGAAGAGTGGTCTTAAGGACGGAATGACAATTTCCTTCCACCACCACCTAAGAAATGGTGACTATGTTGTAAACATGGTAATGCAAGTTATTGCTGATATGGGAATCAAGGATTTAACTCTTGCTCCATCATCACTTTCACCATGTCACGACAAGTTAATCCCACTAATTGAGAAAGGTGTAATCACTGGGATCCAATCATCTGGACTAAGAGGAGAACTTGGAGAAAAAATTTCACAAGGTATCCTTAAAAAACCTTGCATTATCCGTTCTCACGGTGGACGTGCAAGAGCAATTGAAGATGGGGAACTTCACATTGACGTAGCCTTTTTAGCAGCACCAGCATGTGACGAATATGGAAACATAAATGGTAGAGAAGGAAAGGCAGCTTGTGGATCACTTGGATATGCAATTGTTGATGCACAATATGCTGACTGTGTAGTTGCAATTACAGACAACCTTGTACCATTCCCAAATATTCCTGCTTCAATTGGCATGATGTATGTTGACTATGTTGTAGAAGTTGATGCAATTGGAGATCCAAAGGGAATTGTTTCTGGATCAATTAGATTTAACGACAACCCACGTGACTTATTAATTGCCAACAACGCAGTTAAGGCAATCAAGGCTTCTGGACTTTACAAGGACGGCTTTAGATTCCAAACTGGAGCAGCAGGTTCAACTCTTGCAGTTGCAAAACTTCTTCGTGAAGAAATGAAGAAAGATAACATCAAGGCATCAATGGCCCTTGGTGGAATCACAGGCTATATGGTTACAATGCTTGAAGAAGGTCTTATCGATGGTATCTATGATACACAATCCTTTGACCTAGACGCAGTAAGATCAATTCGTGAAAACACAAAACACTTTGAACAAACTGCATCTTCATACGCAAACCCTAACAACCCAACACCTGCAGTTAACACTCTAGACTTTGTATTACTTGGAGCCCTTGAAGTTGACACTGACTTCAACGTAAACGTAATGACAAGATCAGACGGAGTTATCAACCAAGCAGTTGGTGGTCACCAAGATACAGCACCTGGTGCAGAAATGTCACTTATACTTGCACCACTTGTAAGATCAAGAAACCCAATTGTCAAAGATAAGGTTACAACAGTTTGTACACCAGGCGAAGCTGTGGACGTAATTTGTACTGACTACGGTATTGCTGTAAATCCAAAGAGAAAAGATTTAATCGAAAAATTCGAAAAAGCTGGAATTGAACTTAAGGACATAAAGGAACTACAAGAAATGGCAGAAAAACTTACAGGTAAACCTGAAGAAGTTGAATTCTCTGACGAAGTAGTTGCAGTTGTAGAATACAGAGATGGTTCTATAATCGATGTAATTAAGAAGGAAGCTTAAAAATAAAATATAACCATACTAATGAAAGGGATGTGCTGACCCCATAAAGTTGGACCAAATACCAGAGAGAATTTATATTTTCTCTG
>CABQNX010000037.1 GCA_902465645.1 uncultured Peptoniphilus sp. | reverse complement strand
AATAATAATGCCATTGCCAAAGATGGCGAGCAAATTATGTTTGTTGATGATGACCTTGAGATGTTCAAGAATTATACGACAAATAATATTATTATAATGGGACGCAAGACTCTTGACGATATTGGAAGGCAACTTCCAAATAGGATCTCTGTAGTCTTCACTAGGTCAGAGAAAGAAGATAAGGAAGACTTGTTCTACGTAGACTCAGAGGAAAAGCTTGATGAAATTATAAAAAAATATCCAGACAAGGAAGTCTTTGTCATTGGTGGGGCAGAAATTGTAAAGCTCCTTTGGGATAGAATTGACGAACTTATTGTGACAAGGGTGGACACAGTGGTGGAAGGTGCCGACACCTTTATACCAGATTTTGACGATTTCAAATTACTTGATAAGACAGAAATAAAGGATCCAAATTACAGGGTCTACCATGAAAAATGGGTTAGGGAAAAATGAAAATTTTAATTGTTGAAGATGAGGAAAAACTTTTAAAGTCCATTAAGGAAGGTCTAGTTCACTCAGGCTACGCAGTTGACACTGCCCTTGACGGAGATGAAGGGTCCTTTATGGCCTTTACAAATTCCTATGACCTTATAATCTTGGACATCAACCTGCCTGGAAAGAATGGCTTTGAAATCTTGGAAGAGATAAGAGACCGTGACAAGGAGGTCAATGTCATAATGCTAACTGCCCTATCAGATGTTGACGACAGGGTTAGGGGACTTGACTTGGGAGCCAATGATTATATCTTGAAGCCCTTCCACTTCGAGGAATTAAAGGCAAGGATCAGGTCACTTTTGAGGAGAAAAACTTCCATTAGCGACTCTCTTATAAGGGCCCATGGAGTTGAGTTTGACACAATAAAGAGGACCTTCACAATAAATAAAGAGCCTCTAAAGTTGACTGCCAAGGAAGCTGGGATCTTGGAATATTTATTTTTCAATTTGGGAAGGTATGTAACTGCTGAAGAGTTAATGGACCATGTTTGGAATGATGAGGTGGACCTCTTCTCCAATGTTGTGAGAGTCCACATGTCTGCCCTTAGGAGAAAGCTAAAGGACAAACTTGGCAAAAATATTATAAGAAATGAAATTGGAAAGGGCTACATTATTGATGAAGAAAATTAAAAATGTGAAGAATACTCTTATCTTCAAACTCATCCTTTCTATTATTTTAATTTTTATTATAATGACGGCGACTTCCAATTATATTATTGGAAGGTATCAGGAAAAGAGAATCCAAGACATAGGGGAAAAACTTATAGTGGAAGAGACAAAAAGAGGGAATGAAGATTATTTTATTGTCCTCGAGGACTCAAAGTTAAAGTCCACAAGGGAGATTAAAAACTTTTCCCTAATAGTTATGGGGTCTACTATTGCCCTTGGGTCCTTGGTTTATTATTTTTTAGTTTCTAGAAGTCTTAAGCCCTTAAAGGAATTAAAGGAGAGGGTCCAAGAAATTGACATTGATAATGTAAGGGACGAAGAAAATATCTATATGCCAGGTCAGTCACAGGAGATTAGTGACCTGTCTCTTGCCTTTCAAAAATCTATGGATAAGATTTATGGGTCCTATGCAAGGGAAAAGGCCCTGTCATCATCTATTGCCCATGAGCTAAACACCCCAGTGGCTGTTATGAAGTCATCTCTTGAGATTTATCTAATGAAAAATGAAATTGAAGATCAAGAGTTAAAGGAACTTTTGGAAAATTTTGATGAGAACATCGACAGGATTTCAAAAATTATTGAGTCACTTTTATTTTTAAATCGAAGGGAAAATGCAGTTTTAAGAAATTTTAACATAAGAGACTTGGTGGAAGAAATTGCCTTTGATCTGGAAGAACTAGCTGAAGAAAAAAATATAAGAATAATTTCTAAGGTGAATAGTAAAGAAATTTATACCAGCGACATCTTACTTGAGAGGGTCCTTTACAATCTTGGGAAGAATGCCATCTCTTACAATAGAGATGGAGGAGATGTGGTCTTTGATTTCTCTGAAGATGATGAAAATTATTTTATGTATGTCAAAGACACAGGTCTTGGGATTGATGAAGAAGATAGAGAAAAAGTTTTTGATTTATTTTATAGGCTTGATGAATCGAGAAATAAGAAAACTGGTGGCTATGGAATTGGCCTAAATCTTGTGAAAAATATTGTAGAAAAGTTAGGCGGCAAGGTCCTGATTAGTGACAATTTGAATGAAGATGGAGAAATAAGGGGGACTGTCTTTGAAGTTAGACTTCCCAAGATAAAAGAAGAGACCCATTGAGGTCTCTTTTTTAATATTTATTTATAAATTTTTTTGAATTCAGCGGAAAAATCCTGTAGAAGGGATGGGACCTAAGACTTTTTATCTTAATTGGTCCAAACTTTCTTGAGTCAACAGACCCTCTGGGGTTTCTGTTGTCGCCAAGGACAAAGAGCTCATCTTCTTTTACATCAAAGACTCTTGTGGGAGAGAGGGTGTAGGGTTTTTCCTCAAAATATTTTTCTTCTAAAATTTTTCCGTCAATGTAAATTGATCCCTCGTTAATTTCGATTTTCTCTCCAGGAAGTCCAACAATTCTTTTGATTAACATCTTCTTTTCTGAAGGAGACTTGAAGACAATTATGTCCCCTCTTTTGTAATCTTTTTTAAACCTGTAGAGGGAAGAAGAGAGGATTATGTCATTGGGCTTAACTGTTGGATACATTGATGTTTGCTGGACTCTCACCACATTAAAGAGAAAGCTTCTTACAAAGAGGGCGAGAAGGACAGTAATAATTATAACTTTTATGTATGAATAATCTTTTTGCATATTTACCTCCTCTTTCATTATAGCATTTGTGAGAATTGATAAAAGAGACTTTTTTCGTGTTATAATGTCCTTGGTGAAAAAATGATAATTTTAAGAAATATAAAAATTCCCTATGACAAGGACCAAGGGTTTTTGAGGGAGAAAATAGAAAAAGAAATAAATAAGAAGGATTTTGATTTTAAGATTTACAAAAAATCCCTTGATGCCAGAAAGGGTTTGAATTTTGTCTACCAAGTTACAATTGACTTGGATCTTGATGAAATAGACAAGAAAGTCCAAAAGAGACTTAAGAATAATCTGGCAGCCTTTAAGGAAGAGAAGCTTCAGGTTGAAAACAAAAATGAAATTAAGTCAGCAGTAATTGTTGGAACTGGACCTGCAGGACTTTTTGCAGCCTACCTCCTTGCCAAGAAGGGTGTCAAGGTGACCCTAATTGAGAGAGGAAAGCCAGTTGACGAAAGGGTAAAAGACATTGAAGTCCTTCACAAGACTGGAGTCTTAAATGAGGAGTCCAATGTCCAGTTTGGAGAAGGTGGAGCAGGAACTTTTTCTGATGGAAAGTTGACTTCTCGTTCCAAGGACAAGAGGATGGGACAAATTTTCGATATCTTCGTTGACCATGGAGCTCCTGAAGAAATTCTTTACGAGCAAAAGCCTCACATTGGGACAGATATCTTGCGTGACGTCATAAAAAATATGAGGGAAGAAATTGAAGACTTAGGTGGATCTTACCACTTTAGTGAGAAGTTTTTGGATTTCGAAGCTCGTGATGGAAATGTAAGTAAAATTATCACTGACAAGGGTGAGTATGAGGCTGATGCCTACATCTTGGCTCTTGGAAATTCTGCACGTGACACTTTTAGGACCCTAGATGGCCATGGACTTATTGAGTCTAAGCCTTTTGCAGTTGGCTTTAGGATTGAACACCTGAGAAAGGATATTGAGCTTGCTCAATTTGGGATGAATTCAGATAAACTCCCAGGAGCAACTTATCAATTAAATGTAACTGATAAGGACTTTGATCATTCAGTTTATACTTTTTGCATGTGCCCAGGTGGCTATGTTGTCAACTCCTCTTCCATTGAGGGACAAGTTTGCGTAAATGGAATGTCCTACCACGACAGGGATGGGGACAATTCTAACTCGGCTGTAGTTGCAACAATAGACGAAAAAATTTATGGTCAGGGTAATCTTGCTGGCATGAACTTTCAAAATGAGATTGAAAAAAAGGCCTATGAAATGGGAGGGGGCAAGGCCCCAGTCCAAAGGCTAGGGGACTTTATGGAAGGTAAAGTTACAGAAAAGCTTGGTAAGGTCAAGCCGACTTTTATACCAGGCTATGTCTTTGCCGACCTAAATGAAATTTATCCAGAATCTATTAACAAGGCTATAAAAAATGCCCTAAAAGTTATGGACAAGAGGGTCAAGGGCTTTGCAAGTGACGATGCAATCTTAACTGGTGTTGAAACTAGGACTTCTTCCCCAGTGAGAATTGTGAGAGAAAATTACAGGACCGAAAAATATAAAAACCTCTATCCCATTGGGGAGGGAGCAGGTTATTCTGGTGGAATAATTTCTTCTGCCCTTGACGGGATAAAGTGTGCCATAGAAATTTTAGAAGGAGATAAATCATGTTAAATATAGTATTTTATGAACCAGAAATTCCCTTTAACACAGGTGCCATTGCTAGGACTTGTGGACTTACACAGTCAAGGCTCCACCTCATAAGGCCCCTGGGTTTTTCTGTTGACGACTCACATTTAAAGAGGGCAGGCCTTGACTACTGGCATCTTGTGGATATTTCTTATTACGATTCCTATGATGAACTTGTGGAAAAGTATCCTGATAACAACTTCTACCTTGCTTCAACTAAGGCAAAGAAAAAGTACACAGATGTTGAATACAAGGATGGGGACTTTATCGTTTTTGGGCCAGAAACTCGTGGTTTGCCAGAAGATTTAATTTTTGCGAATTATGAAAATGCCATAAGGATTCCCATGTTAAAGGACTTTGGCAGGAGCCTAAACTTGTCAAACTCTGCGAATATAATTTTGTTTGAAGCCCTAAGGCAGCTAGATTTTTTAGATTTGGAATAAGTTTATAAATAATAGAAAGGATTTATCGTGAAGGAAGTAAGAATCTCTGTAAGAAATTTAATAGAATTCGTCAAGAGGTCTGGCGACATAGACAGGAGATTCTTTTCCAACAAGAGGGCTGTTGAAGGGATCAAGGCCCATCAAAAAGTCCAAAGGGAATACTCCAAGGACTTCTTGACAGAAGTTTTTCTGAGGACTACAGAAGAAATCGAGGGAATAAATTTTACTGTTGAGGGTCGTGCCGATGGAATTGAGGTCACAGACCAAGTGACAGTAGATGAAATCAAATCAACTACAAGAGAGCTTGAGGATCTTGAGAAGGAAGAAAACATAATGCACTGGGCCCAAGCCAAGTGCTATGCCTATATCTATGCCAAGGACCATGAACTTGATGAGATAAATGTCATGCTGACTTACTATCAGCTGGAGTCAGAAGAAATTTTAAATATAAAAAAGACTTTCACTTTTGGAGAACTTCGTGATTTTTTCATGGGAACTCTAGTGGAATATCTTGAGTTTTCAAAGAGGATTGTGGAGTGGAAGGACACAAGGGACCAGTCTATAAAAAAATTAAAATTTCCTTTTAAATCCTTTAGGAAGGGGCAGAGGGAACTTTCTGTTGCTGTCTACAATACCATTGATGATGAGAATAAATTATTTGTAGAAGCCCCAACGGGGATTGGCAAGTCAATTTCAACTATCTTTCCAACAATTAAGGCCATGGGAGAAGATAAGATTGACAAGGCCTTTTACCTTGTGGCAAGGTCTACTGGTAAAAACGCAGCCAAGGACGGACTTGAAAGACTTTTAAATAAAAAACTGAGGTTAAAGCTTACAATTGTCACAGCCAAGGACAAGATCTGCATCAACGACAAGGTCGCCTGCAATCCCAAGGACTGTCCCTATGCCAAGGGCCACTTTGACAGGGTCAATGATGCTATAATCGACATCTTTGATGCTTGCGACAACTTTACAAGAGAAAATATTGAAAAATTTGCAAGGCTTCACATGGTTTGCCCCTTTGAATACCAACTTGACCTACTAGACTTTTCTGACTTTATTGTCTGCGACTACAATTACATATTTGACCCAACAGTTTATCTAAAGAGATTTTTTGAAAATTCCATGCTGAGGTTTACCCTCCTAGTGGATGAGAGCCACAACCTCCTTGAAAGGGGGAGGGAAATGTATTCTGCAGAAGTTTCGATTCCTGACCTTGAAAGGTTAAGGGAGATCTTGCCAAAAAAGAGGAAGGCAGCAAGAAGACACCTGACTCATGCCCTTGAAGAATTTCAAAAGTTGGACTCACGCAAGACTTTTTATTCTTATGAGTCCTTTATAGGCTTTAATGGGGAAGTGGAGAAGACAGTTTTTTCCATGAACGATTTCTTGACCAAGGACAAGGACCAAGAAGATTATGAGGAAGCCTTGGATATTTATTTTTCCCTCTTTAACTACATCAAAATTTTAGAGTACTATAACAAGGACTTTGTTTCCATAAAGGACGAGGACAAGATAAGGGTAAAGTCCCTTGATATTGCCCCAATCTTTAAAAATATCTTGAAGGCGCCAAGGTCTTCTATATTTTTCTCTGCAACCCTAAACCCAATTAAGTATTATGGAAAACTTTTGGGGGCAGATGAAGAAACTTCCTACTATAAGATTGAGTCGCCCTTTGATCCAAAAAATCTTTTAGTCCTTCGCAATAACAAAATTTCTACAGTTTATAGGGACAGGGAAGAATCAATTGATGAAATAATTGATAACTTAAGAGAGTTTTCACAAGATGATGGCAATTATATTTTCTTCTTCCCATCCTATTCCTACATGGAAGCAGTCTATGAGAGACATGTAGAAATTGATGGAGATGTCATCAAGCAAGAAAGAGAAATGACAGAAGAAGAGAGGGAAGAATTTTTAAATAACTTTACCTTCTCATCATCGACAAGGGCTTTTGCAGTTATGGGAGGAGTTTTCTCTGAAGGCATTGACCTAATTGGGGAAAGACTAAGAGGAGTTGCCATAATAAGCGTTGGCCTGCCTGGACTTTCTTACGAGAGAAATATTTTAAAGTCCCACTTCCAGAAGAAGTACTTAAGGGGCTACGAGTACGCCTACATCTATCCAGGCATGATTAAGGTAATCCAATCTGCAGGAAGGGTCATAAGGACAGAAGACGACAGGGGGAAGATTTTATTAATAGACAAGAGATTTTCACTCCCACCATATAATTTATTACTTCCTCACCACTGGCAAATTTTTGATTTTATGGACTCGGATGAAATTAATAAAATCTAAATATTTTTAAGTAAATTAACAAAGTATAAGTGACACTAATGTTTTAGTGAATGCCAGGAATTGTGGTTTTGTAATTAATAAATGTATAATTTTAGGTTGATTGTGTTATACTTTAATAAAGTTATTTTATAACCTAATTATAAAGAAAAGATTAATGAAATATATAAGGAGATTTTAAATTGAATTTAGAGAGGAAAAAAATTATAGAAAAAATTGGATATGCAGTAATAGTTTCTTTTATTATTTTTCTTTTTTTGGCATCAATTAAAATTAAAGGAACTTCATACTCTTTTTTTGTATTTAGGTCTCTTTTAAATCCTATTTCAATTTTTATTGGATTTAGTTGTTTCTTTGGTATCCATATTAGGGATTTTTTTAAAGATTTAATCAAGGGAATAAAAGAAATAAAAGTACAAGAGTTAATTTTATTTTTAAAATATGTTTTTATTTATCAGGGAATTATTATTTTAACAACAAATTTAGATGCTTTACAAGAAATGAGCAATGATTCCACTAGTTCTATTGATTTATATGTAAGCATTACAATGATATTATTTGTATTATTTGAAGAGTATATCTTTAGATATATAGTACAAAGGAAGTTAATGAACGTCTCAAGAGATTATGGAATCCTAGTTATGGCAATAGTTTTTGGGCTATTTCATTACGGAAAATATAAATCAGGTTTTTTATTTGGTATTGCATTAGGAATTATTTACGCAATAACAGAAAACATCACTTGTACTGTAATAATTCACTATTTTTTAAATTCAACAATATCCATGAGGATTGTGGTATTTTTTCAAAATCTTTTTATGACAAAGAATATTGAATTGGCACAAATAAATAAGATGACAGGATTTATAAGTCTACTTTTGGGGATTATTTTAATTTTTGGACAATTTTTGTTAAATAAAAATTATGTAGCTACTTTTAGTAAAAGGGAAAAGGAAACTCTGAAAGAAATATTGCAAGAGATTAGATATTTACCTGAACTTATAAAGATATTCCCACTTAATATAGGGCTTATTTTTAGATTTTTTATTTTCCTACAAAAATATATCTAAAATTTTAATCTTTTGAACATAAAAAGTTATAGATTTATTAAAAAACTTTAATAGGACAAAAGCTTAAAAAATAGAGAAAATTTATAATAAATATCTTTACAAAAGAAGCCTTATGTGATAATATTGTTGAGTAAATTAGGAGGAGCCAAAGGCGGCTCTTTTTTTTAGCACTGGAGGTGTTTTTATGGCAGATAGAGTAGTACTTGAGTGCACAGAATGTAAAAACAGAAATTATGTGACATATAAGAACAAAAAGAATACTACTGAAAGATTGGAACTTAAAAAGTATTGTAAATTCTGTAAAGAACATACAACACATAAGGAAACTAAGTAAGGAGGATTTATGGCTACTAAAACTACACCTAAGACTGAAGAGAAAAAAGGCGGTCTAGGTAGATATTTTAGAGGTGTGAAATCTGAATTCAAAAAAGTTGTATGGCCTACTAAGGATACTGTAATCAAATATTCTATTATAGTAATTGTGGCAGTTATTTTGTCATCACTACTATTATTAGCATATGATAAGATCATAATGTTTTTATTTGGTTTTATTTATTGATTGGAGTGTTATAGTTGGATACACAAGAGCTTAACAACAATGAAGCTTCAAAATGGTATGTAATACACACTTATTCAGGTTATGAAAAAAAGGTAAAGGCAAACATGGAAGCTATGGTTCACAATCGTGGCATGGAAGATGTCATCTTCGACATTAGGATTCCTATGGAAGACTATGTGGAAACAAAAGATGGCGTGTCCAAGGCAAAGGAAAGAAAGATGTTCCCATCTTATGTCCTTGTAAACATGATTATGAATGACGAAACTTGGTATCTTGTAAGAAATACAAGAGGAGTAACTGGTTTCGTTGGACCTGCATCTAAGCCTGTACCCCTAACTGATGAAGAAGTGTTACTACTTGGAGTTACTGATAACAAAGAGTTATTCGATAATTACGAGATAGGGGAGTTAGTCAAGGTTATAAATGGACCATTCAAAGACTTGGTGGGTAAAATTGACGACTTCAATTACGACAAGGAAAAAGTTAAAGTTTGTATCTCCATGTTTGGAAGGGATACAATAGTTGAATTAGATTTCAATCAAATTATTAAAGAGTAAGAGATGTGTGGGAGGGTAAACCCGCATTACCACAAGGAGGAAATAAAATGGCAAAAAAAGTCATAGCATTAGTAAAATTACAAATTCCTGCAGGAAAAGCTACACCAGCTCCACCAGTTGGTACAGCACTAGGACCTCATGGTGTAAACATCATGCAGTTCACAAAGGAATTTAACGCAAAGACTCAAGATCAAGCAGGTATGATTATTCCTGTTGTTCTAACAGTTTATCAAGATCGTTCTTTCACTTTTATCACAAAGACTCCACCAGCTGCAGTTCTTATTAAGAAAGCTCTTAATATGGCTAAGGCAAGTGGTGAACCTAACAAGAAAAAAGTTGGAAAATTGACAAAGGCTCAAGTAGAAGAAATAGCTAAAACAAAGATGCCTGATCTTAACGCAGCAAGCATTGAAGCTGCTATGGAAATGATCGCAGGTACAGCTAGAAGTATGGGTATAGAAGTAGAAAGATAAGTGGGAGGCTAAGCCGCAAGTACCACGAAGGAGGTAAATATGCCAAAAAGAGGTAAAAAATATCAAGATAGCGCAAAGCTAGTAGATAAATCAAATTTATATGATGTAAATGAAGCTCTTGACTTAGTTACAAAAACTGCTAAGGCAAACTTTGATGAAACAGTTGAACTTGCAGTAAGACTTGGTGTTGATCCAAGACACGCTGACCAACAAGTAAGAGGTACTGTAGTTCTTCCTAATGGAACAGGTAAAGAAATTAGAGTTCTTGTTCTAGCTAAAGGAGAAAAAATTAAAGAAGCTGAAGCAGCAGGAGCTGACTACGCAGGTGGAGAAGAATTAGTAGAAAAAATTCAAAACGAAAACTGGTTTGAATTTGATGTAATTATTGCAACTCCAGATATGATGGGCGTAGTTGGTAAAATCGGTAGAGTTCTTGGACCAAAGGGACTTATGC
>CABQNX010000036.1 GCA_902465645.1 uncultured Peptoniphilus sp. | reverse complement strand
CACCAGGAGATTCAGGAGTCAGTTTGTCTCCTTGACCCATCATAGGTTTTTCACCTAATGGCACTGGTACAAGTCCAGTATCAGTAACATAAACCCTAGTATAAGTTCTTTGACCTGTCTTTTTATCTATGGTTATTTGGTAACCATATTCAGTCTTGCTTGGAGAAGTTTCAGATGGGTTTTTAAGTTCAAATTTAAAACCGTCTTTTTCTACCTTCTCATCAGTATTATAGAAATCTTGGTTTGTATTTCCCGGTTGTAAATCTGTTTCCTTATAACGTTCAGATCCACTGTAGTCCTTAATTTCTTTTTCATCTGTGGAATAGTTCGGCTCATTTGATTGAGCTGCCGCCATCCTTAGAGCTTGAGGCTCCTTGTATTCACTTAATCCAAGTATATCTAGTGCACTAGTCTCTCCTGTTGCATCTTCAAATAAATTTATACTTTGAATTATATTATCTTCTAAAGCTATATTTTCTTCATTAGCTTCTGTAGTAGAAGCTACCTCTGACTCATCAGCTTCTACTACAGAAGCTTCTTTTTCCTCTTCTTCTACTGCCAGCTTATCTTCTTGACTAGGATCAGCTTGGTCCTTATCTTCTATTATACTTTCTGTTACATCAGTGTCTCCACTTCTTGTTATATCATCACTCACTGTAGCTGTATAAGCACTTTCAGCAGCTGAATCTAAAATAGATTCGGATTCTGATGCTGCATCAACTTTTACAGACATGGATATGGACATAACTGTCGCCATGGAAAGTACGGCAAAGACCTCTTTGCCATTCTTAATTGTCTTCTTCATCTCTTACTCCTTATAAAATAATCTTAAAGTATTAATCTAATAGACTTAAATTTTAAAAAAATTGTCTATATACTAAAAATTCAATAAAACCGCATGATTTTCTATAAAATCACAGTTTTTGCTTTTGGACATAACACATACAATATTGTCTTTATACCATAATACACAACTATTTAAACACATATCCCCTAAATATTCAAGCCAATTGAACTTTTTTCTATAAAGTTAGTATAAACTTCACATAAGTATTTAGGCTAATTTTAGGCAATAGTTAATATATTATCAATTGCTTATTATATAACTAAGTTCTCAATTAAATATGGAAAATTTTGCCGTCATTATGGAATCTTTTGTCAATTTGTAATTCTTAATTTTATTAATCTTCAATTAAAAAAGAGACAGGCCCTCCTGTCTCTAAAATTCTTTATTATTTTTTATTTTTCTTTTTTATAAGAAGTAATAGGGCTCCTAGTGACACAAAAGCAAGAATAATTTCTAATCCAATGCCCCTGTCATTAGTTTCTGGTGCCTTGTCATGGATAACTTCTTCAATGTTTTTTGGCCTTTCTATTTCTAGAATTTCTGGCTCTTCTGTCCCTTCTTCTGGACCCTTTTCCTTTACTATATCCTCTACTGACTCTCCAGGTTTTTCTGGTTTTTCTGGCTCTTCTGAAGGATTTTCTGGTGGGTTCTTTGGTTCCTTTGGATCTCTCGGTTTTTCCGGTTCTGGATCCTCTGGTTCTTCTGGTTCCTCTGGCTCAGGTTCTTCCGGTTCTTCTGGAGGAAGTTCTTCGTTTAAAGCTTCGAAAACAAATTCATATTCTGGATTTATTTCTCCTTCTCCAGCCTTAAACTCTTCTATAGTTTCATAAGAACCATAAGAGTTTTCTTCTACTTTACTTGCTTCAAAAACTTTTCCAAAGTTACCACCAACTAAGATATTTGGAAGGTAGAGTGAATAGACTCCGTCCTCATCTTTTTCTAGATAAATATTTAAGGAAAGATTCTTGTAACCATTGTCGTTTTTCATGACATTGTAGTACTTAACCTGCACAGATTTTCCCCTGTTATTAATCTTAATTGGATTGTCTCCATCAAGACCAAATACAAGATCTTCATCATCTAGGGTATAGTAAACCAAGTTATCCATCTCTTGGCTTATCCACTTAGTTGACTTTGTCTCAAGAAGTTTGCCATCTACAATTAAGTTGAAACTTGGTGCCCCCATGAAATTTTTGAAAGGTTCGTTTCCAATATGATTACCATCTTGATCATAATAACCTCCCACTCTCTTTAAGCGAAATTTTATTTCAAGATTTGTATCTTCTTGTGGCTCTCCTTGAATTTTCTTTAACTCATAAGAACCTTTAAAGCCCTCTAGCTTTTCTTCTTCAAGGCCATAGGCTCCTGCTTCTAATAGGAGTGGATCAAGGTCCTTTATTATTCCTTCCCAATTGTCTTTTTTTGTTAGAGTTACTGTCTTATATACTGGATGAACTTTTCCATCTTCATCTCTTATATAGTCTACAACAATTCTCTTCTTGTCTCTTAAGACATAAAATTTTACTTGGTCAGGAATTTCCTTGTTCTTAGGAGTAAGATTATTTTCATTGTCTCCCAGTGCTTTTTTAAGCTCTTCTTCTGTGAGCATCTTCCAAGTCTTCTTGATCTTGGCATCTCTATAAGGAGAGTTATTTATTGTAAATTCATAGCCTCTCGCTTCTTCTACAAGGGGACCTCCTGTCTCTTTGTGGTCAAGTTTAAGGCCACTGTAGCTTTCTTCATCATCCCAATCTTCTATCCAAAGGTAGGGTAGGTGGAATTTTATGCCGCCATCTACTTTTTCCACAAATATTGTATAGGCTGATCCCCTGCTTGGAAATCCTACAAAATCTCCATTGACCCAGTCTTTTCCATTTTCTACTGGGAATCTTTCATTTCCAGGTTCAATTCCATAATATTCTGCGCCTACAAATTTATTATTTAGGATTGGATGAGTGAATTCTGAGTTGATAGACTTATTATCTCCAAGTCTTTTACTCTTTCCTATATAAGTTGCTCTTCCATTTTTATCTAATTCATAAAAATAAAAATCTGCACCATAATCTCTTTCATCGAAATCTGGTAAACTCTTACTTTGATCTTTTGTTATAGTTAGCTTGCCATATTGTCTTGATGATCCCTTTTCTTTTTGAACTACATTTGTTGCGTAGCCAGTTTCTCTTTCAATAACTAGATACTTCAAGCCACGTTTTGCAAGTTCTTCATTTGTAAAAGGAAGTCCCTTATCTCTTGCTACTGGAAGGTCATTGTAGATTCCATTTTTCCAATCTGAAAACCTAGCTTGCCAATTGTTTCCCTTGTTGAGAGTTACTTCTCCATACTTGTAGAGCTTATTGTCGTAGCCATATTGGCTCCTAACATATACTTCGTTTACATCCTTTGGAACTATAAAGATATCAGCGTGTATATCCTTATTTTCATATTCACTCTTGTCAATATCCTTATGCCAATTCTTTTTAAGGGTAAAGTCAATATCTCCATCATCATCTGGAGTCTCTAGGTTTGCATTGGATCCAATTCCTCCACCGTATCTTGACTTATTGCCTAAGATAAAGGCACCTGAGTTTCCCCAAGCTTCCCTTATTAAGTCATCAGAATAAACCGTTCTTAGGTGCATCCAATCCTGTGTATAGGACAAACTACCTGGGATTACTATTTCATCTCCAGCGTCATTTATAAATTTTATTAGCTTTCCCTTTTCTGTCACTGGTGACACGTGAGAGTAAAACTTGTCTCTTATCTCTTCTTCATTGAGTTTAAAAGACCTGATTTTTTTGGTAAAACTTAGGTCTTGCCCTTTTCCTTCAGCCTTATTGTTGTAAACATAGACTGAGTGGCCATCTCCAAGGTGAACATAACCTGTTGGACAATTCCAAATTCCACCACCATTTCCAGGTCCGCCAAAGTAAGCATCATTACTTGTAGCATAAGACTGATGGGCCTTATTTTCCGTAATCAAGATATGGGAAAGTTTATTGACCCTTGGTGGGAAGGAATAATAAATACCTCCGCCCCAGTTTGTTGACCTGTTGTCTAAAATCATCGTGCGATTAAATTTTACACTTTCGGAGTCAACATAAAATCCACCAGCATTGTTGCCAGCATAGTTATCATAAATAAGTCCGCCATCTATATTGGCTTCTGCCTTTTTTTCTTCTTGATGCTTCTTATAATCCTTGCCAGTTGTCGCTTTTTCAGCGTTAATTGTGTTGTCAAAAGAACCTATAAAAGCATCACTTATAAAGACAGCTCCACCTGTTGCCATGTTGGTGTTATCTGCTAATATGCCATCCTTTAGATTTAAAGTCCCGCCGCTATAGATTCCTATGGCACCTGAAAGTTTTAGGCCTCCATTGGCATTATTTGAAATGATGTTTCCGCCATTTATTTCAACTCGACCTGCTTCTTCTGGATTTTTAAAGAGATTCTTGCCTTCGGCTCCATTGAGGGCTCCAGCAAAAATTGCTCCAGATCCTCCCTTGTTGTGGTCTATCATTCCATTGTTCATGATAAACTTTGAACCAGGTGATACATAAACTCCACCACTTGTTAGGGGAATTGATTTACTTGAACTTATTTCATTAGCAGTAATTCTTCCACCATTCATAATGAAAGTGGATTTGTCTTCTAATCTCACAGGTCCAGAGTAGGAAAGACTACTTTTCCCATTAGCAATGACTCCATTATTAAGAGTTAGGTTTCCACCTTCTCTTAGGTTAAAGAAAAATCCCTTGCTACCTTGAGTAGATTCAACTTCTTTCTTGTTTCCATCAAAATTTATGGAATTGTCCTTGTCGCCAAGCACTAGTTTCCCAAGGACATCAAACATTGTGTCCTTAAAGTTCTTAGCCCTCTTTATGACTTTATCCTTAGTTTGGTCAAATTTATAAAGATTTTCTTGAGAATCATAGGATTTTTTGGCCTGATCTTTGGCTTCTTGGCCTCTTTGTCTAGCCTTTTCTATGACTTCTCTTTGTTTGACTTCCCCTTCCTTGGCAAAGTCCTTTGGCTGGTCAAGTTCTTTCCATGGCTCTTCCATCTTCTTGCCATCATTCGATGTCAAGTTAATAATCTTATCCTTGTCAATCTTCAAAGTTTCTGTGATTTCAAAACTTTTTGTGACTACAATTGTCTTTTTGACTCCGACCTTAGCAGATGCAATAGCTGCCTTTAGTTCTTCAAAAGTTTTAACTTCTACTCGATCTTCATCTTGGTCAAGGCTCGATGTCGACCTTAAGGCTTTTGGATCAAGAATTTTTCCTTCTTCAAGCTCTTCATCAAGATTTTCTGATTCTTTTTTATCAAGTTCAGGTTTTTTTCCTTCTTCAATCTCTATAGGGTCTTCATCATCTGAAGCATCTTCTGTAAGCCCAGAATTTTCAGAGAACTCATCCTTATCTTGTGAACTCTCTTCTCTAGCTTCAGCCTTAATCTCATCTTCAAGTTCTTGACTTTCCTTTTCTTCACTTGAGTTTAATGGTGAGTCAGGTTTTTTCGAAGTTTTTTCTTTTGCTTCTTCAGATCCTAAAAGTTTCTCCTCTACTATTGAATCAACTTCATCATGAGAAGACTTTGTTTCAGAATTTCCACTATCTACTTCAATTTCTTCCTCAAGAGAATCCATAGAAGTACCAAGATTTTCATCAGATAAATTATTGTCTATCTCTTCATAAGTTCTTGAGCCTTCATCTAAAGTATTAGAGTCAGTTTCTTTCGCATCAACCTCTTCTTTGACTTCATTAGAATTTTCTTGAGCCCTTGCTTCTTCATCCTTATCAGATTCAACTTGAAAATCTGACGACTTAGAAGAAGTGTCTTCAAAATCTCTCGACACAAGTTCTCTTTTTTCTCCACCCTTACTTATATCACTGGACTCAGCATAGGCTGGGCTTGTGAATATTAATAGCATTAGGGTGAAAAATAGAAAACTTCTTGTAAATAACTTTTTAGAATTTTTCATTTTTTCACCTCCTTCTTCCTTGCTATACAAAAATATTGTATAGCTAATTGGTACAATTATACTTGTAATATCTTCACTTGTCAAAGTTTTGTACTTTTTTATAAGTTTTGAGGCAAATTTAAATTCTATTTGTTTTTTGTCTTAGGTCTTAAAATTCCCAAGAAAAAAATCGATAGGAAATTCCTACCGATTCAATCTTTTAATATTTATTTTTCATAAACAGGCCTTAGGGCATCCATATATTTTGGATTTCTTCCATGTGTTAGGTCTGCAAAAAGTTTTTTAAGTTCTAGACAGACTTTGCCTGGCTTGCCGTCAGCAACTTTGATGTCGTCAACTTCAACTACTGGAGCAACTTCCATAGCTGTTCCTGAGAAGAAGACTTCGTCTGCATTATAAAGTTCTGTCCTTGCAATAGATTTTTCCACACATTGGATTCCTAGTTCTTCTTCTGCAAGCTTCATTACAAGGTCTCTCGTGATTCCTTCTAGGATGTCATCTGATGCTGGAGGAGTCATTAGCTTGCCCTTCTTGTATAGGAAGATATTTTCTCCTGGTCCTTCACATACAAATCCGTTTCTATTTAATAAAACTGCTTCGTCGTAACCATTCTTTGTCGCTTCAAAGGATGCTAGGGCTGAGTTTAGGTAGCCTGCTGTTGCCTTTGTTCTTGGTGGCAACATGTTGTCTGCTATCCTTACCCAAGATGATACCTTTACTTTGAAGGCATCTCTATCTATATACTTGCCCATGGGTTGCAGGTAGATAACTACGCAGTCATCTTCGTGTCCGTGAAGACTAATGCCAACTGTTTTTCCATCTTTGTAGGCAATTGGTCTGATGTAAGTTGTTTCTCTAAACCCGTTTTTCCTTAGAAGTTCAATTGTGTAGTCTGCTAACTCTTCTGGAGTGTAGCCTACTTCTAGGTTAGCAACCTTAGCCGATTGCAAAAATCTCTCATAGTGTTCCACAAGTTTGAAAGCATAGAGTTGTTCTTCTTCTTCGTTCCAGTAGGCACGAATACCTTCGAAGACTCCTAGACCGTAGTTGACAACCTTGGACCTAATGCTTATAGACACCTTTTCTTCTTCTACTATTTCCCCATTATAAAATACATATGATTGGTTCATCTTTCTTCCCTCCATTTTATTTTTTTATATTTTTGGCAAGTCTAATTTATTCTGATAATTAGATTGCCTTAAAAAATATTAAAGAACATTTTAATACTTTCTCCTGCAAAATCCTAGTATTTTTATCAAAACTTTATTTCTTTGAACTTGTCTTCCTCAATATTTTTTATTCAGGGAATTTATATTTTAATAAATTTTGTCTTGGATTTTATCTTTTTTCTTTCACATTAAACTTAATTGGGTTTTTATTCTGAGTTATTTTTATCTTTCAATTGATTTTGTAATTCAAGGTCTTTTTAATTCATAACTTTATAAATATTTCTAACTTTACAATTTTTTGTAACTCTTTGCTTTTCTTTCACTTTGTAATTTCTAGTGAATCTGTGATTTACTCCCACTTTCTAAAAATCTATGAGTCAATATTTTTTCTTACTTAATTAACTTTCACGCCTTCATAATTTTTTTCTTACTTATTAAACTTTTGCTTCTTCATAATTTTTTTCTTACTTATTAAATTTTTCCTATTTCAAAATTTCTATTGAGTCACTAAGTCTTACTCCCCTATAGTTTTTTATTAAGTCACACTTCTTTATGACTTTGCCATATATTTCTACTTAATAAATTTATATGACTTTCTGATTTTTAATTTTCACATCTAACCACTTTAGATTTATTTGTAAGTTTATAAAGACTTATCATCTCTTAAACTTTACAAGACCCATAATTTTTTCCAGCAAAAAAGAGACTACAAATTTGTAGCCTCTTCTTATAATTAAAAATTAATTTAGATTAAATTTCTGCTTTAATTTTTTGTTCTCTTTCGATAGCTTCTACTAGTTTTGGAACAACTGCGTTGATGTCTCCAACTACTCCTAGGTCAGCTACTTCGAAGATTGCTGCTTCTGGGTCCTTGTTAACAGCTATGATAAGGTCAGAGTCTTCCATACCTGCAACGTGTTGGATTGCTCCAGAGATACCCATTGCGAAGTAAAGTTCTGGCCTAACTGTCTTACCAGTTTGTCCAACTTGGTGATCTTTTGTGATCCAACCAGAGTCTACTGATGCTCTTGATGCAGAGATTTCTGCTTCTAGCTTGTCAGCAAGTTCTTGAAGTGGTTTGAATCCTTCTGGTCCACCAATTCCACGTCCACCAGATACAAGGATCTTAGCTTCTGTGATATCCTTCTTGTGAGATTCTTCTTTTGCAATGTCAAGAATTTTAACATTCATATCAGCATCTGTGAAGTCAACTTTGAATTCTTCAACTTCGCCTGTTCTTGAAGTGTCAGAATCAAGTGCTTGCATAACGCCTGGTCTTACTGTAGCCATTTGTGGTCTAAAGTCTTCACAAACGATAGTAGCCATTAGGTTACCACCAAATGCTGGTCTTGTCATCATTAGGTTCTTAGATTCTGAATCTATTTCTAGTTTTGTACAGTCAGCAGTAAGTCCTGTGTGAATTCTTGCTGCAAGTCTTGGAGCAAGGTCACGGCCTATTGATGATGCACCGTAAATTACGATTTCTGGTTCTTTGTCTTTAATTATTTTTGTTATTGCCTTTGCGTAAGGTTCAGTAACATATTCTTTTAGGATAGGGTCTTCTACTACGATTACCTTGTCTGCGCCGTGTTTAATAAGAGTTTGTGCGTGATCTTTAACCTTGTCACCAAGGATAACACCAACAACATCTTGTTCTAGAGCGTCAGCAAGTTCTCTTGCCTTTCCTAGAAGTTCTATTCCAACTTTTTCAAGTTTATTGTCTCTTTGTTCTATAAATACAAATACATCTTTACTCATTTTTAAACCCCCAATTAGATAATATACTTTTCTTGAAGTTTAGCAACGATAGCTTGAGCTGCTTCGTCAGCAGTTAAGTCAGTTAAAAGTACACCTTTACCTTTACCTTGTTTAGGGAAAGATTTTCTAACTTTTGTAGGTGAACCCTTAAGTCCTATGTTTGCCATATCAAGTTTGTCTTTAATATCTTCTAGACCCCAAACTTTGATTTCTTTTTGGTAAGATTCAAATACTTTACCAATTGTCATATATCTAGGTTCAGCTAATTCTGCGATTGCAGTAATTAGGCATGGGAATTTAATATTAATTGTGTGGTATCTGTCTTCGAATTGTCTCTTAACTGTGATACCCTTTTTGTCATCATCAAGGTCAAGTTCTTCTACATAAGAAACTTGTGGAACTCCAATGTGTTCTGCAATTTGTGGTCCAACTTGTGCAGTATCACCGTCGATTGCTTGTCTACCACAGATGATTAGGTCAAAATCAAGGTGTTCAAGTGCTGCAGTGATTGTACAAGATGTTGCCCATGTGTCAGCTCCACCGAAAGCTCTATCAGAAACTAGAATTGCATCGTCAGCGCCCATTGCAAGTGCTTCTCTTAGTGCTTCTTGAGCTTGAGGAGGTCCCATTGATAATACTGTTACGTGAACATCATCTGGATTTTCATCTTTAAGTCTAAGTGCAACTTCTAGACCTGATTTATCATCAGGGTTTATAATACTTGGCACACCGTCCCTAATAAGTGTATTAGTAACTGGGTCAAGTCTAACTTCATTAGTATCAGGTACTTGTTTAATACATACTACTATATTCATTTATATTACTCCTTCCGATTATTTAACGCCCATCCAGCTAGATACAACCATCTTCATTACTTCAGATGTACCTTCGTAAATTTCTGTGATCTTAGCATCTCTCATCATTCTTTCTATTGGATAGTCACGAGTGTATCCGTATCCACCGAATAATTGTAGACATCTTCTAGTAATATCACTAGCTGCATCAGCTGCAAATAATTTAGCCATTGCTGCAAAGTGTCCGTAAGGAAGGCCTGCTCCCTTAGCGTCTGCTGCTCTATAAACTAATAGTTGAGCTGCTTCTGCAGTTGTCTTCATATCTGCAAGTTCAAATTGAGTGTTTTGGAATTGAGAAATTCTTCTGCCGAATTGTTTTCTTTCAGTAGTGTACTTTACAGTTTCATCAATTGCACCTTCAGCAATTCCTAGTGCTTGAGATGCGATTCCAATTCTACCACCATCAAGTGTCTTCATAGCGATAGCGAATCCCTTACCTTCTCTTCCAAGAAGATTTTCTTTTGGTATTCTACAGTCTTCAAAAATAAGTTCACAAGTAGAAGATCCTCTGATACCCATCTTGTCTTCTGGTTCACCAACAGTGAATCCTGGAGTTCCTCTTTCAACTATGAAAGCTGAAATTCCGTGGTTACCCTTAGATCTGTCTGTCATTGCAATAACGATGAATACATCAGCAAATCCAGCGTTTGTTATAAATATTTTTGAACCGTTAAGTACATATTCGTCTCCATCAAGTACAGCAGTTGTTCTTTGACCACTTGCGTCAGTACCAGCACCTGGTTCAGTAAGTCCGAAAGCACCAAATTTTTTACCTGCTAGTAAGTCTGGTAAGTATTTTTTCTTTTGTTCTTCTGTTCCGTTTTC
>CABQNX010000035.1 GCA_902465645.1 uncultured Peptoniphilus sp. | reverse complement strand
AAAAATAGTGCAAGATAGGAATTACTTCCTTTCTTACACTATTTATGGTACTAAAAAATGACCTCCTTAAGTTGGTTTTTAGGTCCAACTTTTGGGGGTCAGTTCATTTATCTCACAGATGTTTTTTAATGCCTTATATTATTTTATTAGTTTATAAGTTTTTAATGCCTTATAATGTTTTATTAGTTCACAAATTTTTATTGGCTTATAATTTTTTATTAAATCTCAAATATTTATTAGACTAGAAATTTTTATTAAATCTCAAAATTTTTGTAAACCTATAAATTTTTTGTAAGCCTATGAATTTTTAATATCTTATAACTGAAAGAACTTTTTCGCCCTTTAGTTCATCTCTTCCCTTGAGTCCTTCAAGCTCTGCCAAGAAAACTAGCGATGACACTTCTCCCCCTAGGCTCCTGACAAGTTTTAGACAGGCCTTTGATGTACCACCAGTTGCAAGTAAGTCATCTACTATTACAATTTTCTCTCCCGGCTCAAGAGCATCTTTGTGAATTTCAATAGAATCTTCTCCATACTCGAGGTCATAGGATTCGCTGATTTTATCCCAAGGAAGTTTCCCTGGCTTTCTCACAGGAATAAAGCCCTTATTTAGCTTATAGGCAAGGGCTGCCCCAAAGATAAAGCCCCTAGCTTCAATCCCTATAATTTTATCAACATCGTCATCTATTTTTGCTGCCATTTCATCAACTGATTTTTTGAAGGCATCTTTATCCTTTAAAAGTGTAGTTATATCCCTAAAGATAACTCCCTCTTTCGGATAATTTTCAATTGCACGAATTGTATTTTTTAATTCCATAATTTCCCCCATTCCCTTATAGTATACCATCTTTAAGACCCAATAAAAACTTTTAATAAGGTCTTTTTAATGATATAATGAGTTAAATTTTTGATTAATATGAGGTGTCTTATGAATCATGAAAATATAAATAAATACGAAAAGGAGGTTAGGAAGGCAAACTTTGCTGAAGCCCTCTTTACCTTCGTTTCTCTTACAATAATAATGTTTATAAGTATAATAAAATACGAAGAAAGCCCTCACATTCCTATGCTCATTGGAGTTTTGATTGCTTCCCTTGTTGCCTTAAAGATTGGCTACACTTGGAAGTTCATTGAAAACTCAATGATAAAGGGAATTTCACAAGCCATGCAGTCCATAATAATCCTCGCCATCATTGGAGTCCTAATTGGAGTTTGGATCTTGGCTGGAGTTGTCCCAACAATGATTTATTATGGACTTATGATTTTAAATCCATCAATTTTTCTACTTGCCACAGTTATTATAACTTCGATAACTTCTCTTGCAACGGGAACAAGCTGGGGAACTGCTGGCACCATGGGAATTGCCCTTATGGGAATAGCTAGTGGACTTGGGATTCCTGCTCCTGTCACTGCAGGCGCAGTTTTATCTGGAGCCTACTTTGGCGACAAGATGAGTCCCCTATCAGATACGACAAATCTTGCACCAGCTATGGCTGGCACAGATGTCTTCACCCACATCAAGTCTATGCTGAAGCCTACCCTTATTGCCTATGGCTTAACTCTTTTAATTTTTGGATTTTTATCTCTTAAATACAGAGGAGCTTCTGCTGACCTTTCTAATGTAGATCTCATTGCCAATGGACTAAAGGAAACTTTTACAATTTCCCCTGTCCTCTTGTTGGCACCTCTTGTAGTGATTATTTCAATTGCAAAAAAGCTCCCAGCAGTTCCTGGAATTGCCCTTGGAATTATTATTGCAGCTATCCTTGGACCAATCTACCAAGGCATTAATTTTGGCGACATTTTATCAGCTGGTCTTAATGGATATGTTTCAAACACTGGCCTTGAAGCAGTCGACCAGCTCTTGACAACTGGCGGTCTAAACAACATCATGTCTTCCATCTCTCTTACTATTATTGCCATGATGTTTGGTGGTATTGCAGAAGAGACTGGAATTCTCGAAGCCATTGTTAAGAAGTTCCTCCACAAGATTCAGTCTATAGTGGGACTTGTTATTTCTACTATTTTAACCTGTGTCTTTACCAACGCTTCTATGCCTGAACAGTACATCTCCATAGTTGTGCCTGGAAGAATGTTTAAAAATGAATACAAAGAAAGAAATCTTGACCCAACCCTTCTTTCTTCAACTCTCGAATCAGGAGGAACTGTGACATCTGCCATGATACCTTGGAATACTTGTGGAACTTATATGTCCACTGTACTTGGAGTATCCACTGTTCACTATCTTCCTTTCCTAGTTTTTAATTTGTTAATGCCCCTTGTTCAAGTAATTGTTGTGGCAATAGAAGCTAATAAATATAAGTTAGATGCAAATTCAAAATAAAATATAAATTATAAAGAAAACTTTTATATATTTTCACATAAAGAGTCTTTCACCAATTGAAAAGTCACCTCTTTTTGATATAATGTTTAATGGAATAAAAAAAGAGGTGTGATATGTATAAGGATATAATTGGTGGACTTACAAATTCTGCAAACACTAAGAAAAATTTACTTGAAAATTCTCTTTTTAAGTACATGGTCGCTTCAGTTCTTGCAGGATTTTTTATTGGAATGGGAATGTTAATCATGACCCTATCTTCAAGTGTTTTTTCAGGACTTGAAATTCCAGCTGTTAAATTTATAAATGGCTTTGTCTTTTCCCTCGCCCTTTCCTTTGTAATCTTTGCTGGTGGCGAACTTTTCACAGGTAATGTCCTTGTGACAAGTATTGGAAGATTAAACAAAAAAATTGAAACTTCCACACTTTTAAAGATTTTAGTTTTTTCCTACATAGGAAATCTTTTGGGATCAATTTTAATTTCTTTCTTATTTAAAATGACAGGAGTTTCCCCTGAATATAACGAAGCCCTCTTAAAACTAGCAACAACAAAGTCAAGTTTTGACTTCACTGCACTTTTATTTAAGGGAATAATGTGTAACATTCTAGTGTGTCTTGCAGTTTTAATTTGCTCTAGACCCATATCTGATTCATCAAAGTTGATTTTAATTTTCTGGTGTATACTTGCCTTTGTAAGTTTAGGATTTGAGCATAGCGTGGCAAATATGACTTGCTTTGCCCTAGCAAAAATGTTAAATCCAGAGTTTGGCTTAGCACTAATTTTTAAAAACTTAATACCAGTTACTATTGGAAATATTATCGGCGGCTCTCTAGTTGCCATAACTTATTATTTTTTAGGTAGCGAAAACTAAAATAAGACGAGGATTTTTAACCTCGTCTTATTTTTTTCTAATTTTTATTATTAATTTGTAGATTAAAAATGTCATCAGCATTACAAGGACTGTCACTATAAAAAGTCCCACCACATAATTTGGAAATACATCCTTAATAGTTGCAAGGGGAGATCCTCCATAAGGCTCTTCTATAAAATAATAATTCGCTCCAAGCTTCCTGTTTAAAACTTTTATTATAGGAAGAGTCACAAGTATAAAAATTATTGGATATATTATATCTCTTAACTTTGGCAAATATTCTCCTGATACCACAAGATAAGTTGTATAAAAGGCATTTACCCCATGTATAATCCAAGAAATTATTGCCACATAGGAATATTTATTCACTGTGTTCCAGCCTGGTGTAAATAAGCTCAAGATTGCCGCTGGCATAAACAAATAATAGAGACAAGCCTTTATAAACTTCCTATCCACAAAGGCGTCTACTGCCATGAACTGGGATCCAATTAGGCAGAGGTGGAAGGGCAAGTAGGAAGAGTCGTAATGACCACTCATTAAGACCCCAACAAGCCTAATCATCTCCAAGCTAATTGGTGTTAAGGCAAGAAACCTTCTGAAGTTTTTTCTTTCTCTCCATGGTTTATATAAAACTATTCCAAATACAAAAATAATCGCAAGACAAGCGTAGTGGTAGATTCCAAAAAACTTAAAGCCTACTTCACCGTATTCTAAGTCCCAAAAATTTCTCATAATTAAATTCCTTTATCTTATTTCTTCAATATTTTAGCATAAAATTTCGAAAAAAGATTGAAATTTTTATCCATTAAAAAAAGAAAGTTGTCTTATGTTTAAGTCCACTAGGTTTGAAACTGTTATGCCAATGAGCCTAAGCTTGTCGCCCTCATAGGCTTCTTCAAAAATTTCTAGAGACTTTTTAAAGATATCATCTTCTTCATAGATGGCATTCTCATAGGTTCTTGACCTGGTCTTGACTTTGAAGTTTTCGTCCTTCATCTTAAGAGTCAGGGTGTAGCCAGAAATTTCTTTTACTATTAAGTCTTCAGATACTTCTTTGGAGAAATCTTTTAAGTAAGATATTAGTTCCTCCCTCTTGGATGTCACCTCGAAGGTGGACTCTGTCCCAAGGCTCTTCCTCACGGTGTTGGGAGTTACTTCTCTCTCGTCAATTCCCCTGATCCTCTTATAGATTTCTTCACCACTCTTCTTAAACATAGTTGTTAAAAAATCATAAGTTAATGAATACAAGTCTTCAACAGTATTTATTCCAATGTTTCTAAGCCTCTTCTCTGTCTTATTCCCAATTCCATGGACCTTTCTTATATCTAGGGGAAATAAAATTTCAGGAATGTCTGACTGCCTAATAATTTTTACTCCTTTTGGCTTATTCCAATCACTGGCAAGTTTAGCCAAGAATTTGTTGTAGCTCAAGCCACAACTCACACTTAGGCCAGTCTTTTCATAAACTTTTTTCTGCAAGTCATAAACAATGTCTTCATCATAACCCAGGCCGCTTATGTCTAGATAGGACTCATCAATGGAAACTTTTTCGATTTTATCTGTGTAGGTCCTTAGGACCTCAAATACTTCTCTTGACTTCTCAAGATATCTTTCCCTTCTCATGGGTTTTATTATCAAGTGGTCGCAGAGGTTTTTCGCCATATACATGGGCATGGCAGAATGAATCCCGTACTTTCTTGCAACATAATTAGCCGTAGTTACAACTCCATGGTTGGACCTGCCACCTACGACTAGAGGTTTGCCTATTATAGATTTGTCGTCAAGCTCTTCCACTGATGCGTAGAAGGCATCTATGTCAACGTGTATAATAATTCCCATAAATATCACGATTTTAGTATATCATAAATCTTTTTATAATGAAGGCAATTTGATATAATTCTATTGAGGTGAGATTTTGAAAAGAAAGCTTGCGCTCTATGATTTTGACAAAACTGTAGTTGATTGTGAATCAATAGTAGAGCTTTATAAGTATGGATTTAGACATAAAAAAATAAATTTTTTTAGGACCATGGCTGGCCTTGGATCTGCCTACATAAGATCTAAGTTGGCATCTGATTTTGATGTTATGAAGAACCAAATGGTTTCTATTATAAAATATTTTTCCGAAGATGAGTTAAGGGACTTTGTAACAGACTATCTCTTCCCCAAATTTTTCTTTGTGGAATTTGAAGATGAATTTTATTCCCACGATGAAGACACAATTAAAATTCTCTGCTCTGCTTCTGCCACTCCCTACTTAAAGTATGTTAAGGACCTCTATCCCTTTGACTACATTCTTGGGACTGACCTTGGAGATGATTATAAACTCACTAGGGGCAACAACAAGAAGGATGTCAAAGTCAAAAATATTAAAGACCTCTTGGCCCAAGAGGGAATTGAAATTGACTACGAAAATTCTTGTGGATATTCGGACTCCTACAAGGATGACAAGTATATGCTTAGGATGACAAAAAATAGGTTTTTAATAAATTCCAAAGTCAATAAGAAGGGCTACGAAAACTTGTCTTGGCACAGAGAAGAGTCTTAATTAGATTGCAAATAAATTTATAAGAAACTTAATAAGCACATAAATAAACTGGGAGTTTAGTCCCAGTTTTTTTGTATCTCAATATAATTCTAGAAGATATTCTTCTATTAGGCCGGCAATTTCATCATAGGATTTTTCTCCCATAAACTCGTAAACTTTTTCGCCGTCTTTAAAGAAGGAAACCCTAGGCAGTTGAAAAATCTCATATTTTTCTGCAAAGGACTTATTCTTGTCAAGATCCATGTAGAAGCATGTAACTTCTTTGAACTCTTCTTCCAAAAGGACTTCCATAACTTCCATGAGTGGTTCGCAGTGAGAGCACCTCTCTGCCCCATAAATTATTATTGCCATCTTGTTTTCTCTTATTGTATCTTCAAAATGACTTGCTGCAATATATTTGATTACAGATTCATTTCTCTTAATTACCTTTTTATTTTCCACAAGGTCTCTTACAGACTCTGATTCTTGAGAAAGTGGGTCGATGTCAATTGATAGTTCACTCTTGTTTACATTTGTGATTTCAACTGACTTAAAGTCTCCTGCTCCAGGAAGTTTAAAGTAAGATGCATCTTCAATTTCTTGGATTTCATTTTCTTCTTCATCAATGTCTAGGTAATCATAAGGATACCTGTAAACCCTATAAATCATGTTGTTCTTCAAGAGGTTTTCTGTCGTTGTCCTATAAGGACAAGTCCATTGCCATACTATTTCCTTTGAAGGTGTTACTTCTATTACAAGACCTTCTGTTGCAAGGGTTATTAGGGTATTTCCATTGGGCAGTCTTTGGAGGTTGCCACCATAAGGGGAATAGAACTTGTAGCCATTCATTGGGATTGAAAATCCGAAGTCCCTTGGATCCACAGACCAATTCACAGCAAGGGTAACTGGATTTATTTCAAGAATCCTAGAATAATTTCTCACAAAAGGTAGTAGACCAGATGGTGATGTGAGAGTTGGCGAACCATAACCACATCTTCCCCCGTTGTCAAAAATCAAGAGGTTGCCTTCCCCTGGCAAACCCTTTGGAACAATACTGGCAAAGGCAGAACCAACAACTGGGTCAACTTTTATAAAGTCGGAGAAGTTTGGTCCCAGCTTGTAGCAAATTCGTGACCTCTTTTTATCGATTATCCCAATAATATTTGCTGCCCTGGCAGTAAATAAAATATTGTCAGGATGAAAACGTGGGTCTCCTTGGTCATACCATTTGTTTTCTCCAATTGTAGAAATTGAAGTTACATCGAGATAATTGCCAAGAGGTCTTTCTGTTATCCTGAGGTTTGGATTCCTGTAAATTACGTTCTTGGCCTCTTCAGAGAATCCCAACTGATCGAAGTGCTCACTAAAGGAGAACTTCCAGAGGATATTGCCCTCTTCGTCTACTTCTAATATCACATCATCGAGGAGAGCCTTGTCAGATATCCTTGTGTCAACAATGGCATCATGGACAAGAAGGAGGGTCTTCCCATTTTCTACAATTTTTTGGTCTGGATAATAGTATCCAACAGAATTTCCCTCTCTTTGGAAATCTGAATGGGCCCTTGCCATCCACTTAGGCCTGTAACCCCTGTCTTCAGTAAACTTAAACTTGTCAAAGTCAAAGACAATCTTCCCATCCTTATCAAACTCAAGCAGGTCGATACCATCACTGACACCAAAGTCCGATGACCTAAAGGAAGATATACTCATAATATTTTTATTTGGCAGCATTTTGGCTGGCATGGGGTTAACAGAAAATCTCTTTAACTCTGTCCCATCCATTTTTGTTATTAGGGCCCCGTCCTTGGCAGTTGAAATTAAATTTACTCCATTGTAGGCCTTTTCTCTGTTGTATACCACTGTTCCCCTTGGATAGACTCTCATTTGACACCCCTCTTCCTAATGTACTTTTCTGCATAAACTGTTGCTACTGCACCATCACCCGCTGCAGTTACAATTTGCCTAAGGGCCTTGTTCCTAATATCACCTGCGGCAAAAATTCCCTCAACAGAAGTCCTCATCATCTCATCAGTTTTTATAAAGCCAAAATCATCAAGATCCACAAGATCCTTTACAAAGTTAGAGTTGGGACTCATGCCTGCAAAGATGAAAATTCCATCAGAGGTTACTCTGGTCTTTGTCTTATCATCTAAGTCCAAGATGTCAAGACTATTTACCCTTTCGCCCCCATTTATGCCCTCAAGTTTTGAGTGCCAAGTGTATGAAATTTTTGGGTTCTTCATTATCCTCTCAACTTCCAGCTGATTGCCATCGAACTTTCCTTCCTCGTGGATAATTATCATGTTAATGGAATTGGCAAAGTTGGAGAGGTAATCCGCCTCTTCAAGGGCCAAGTCCCCTGAACCTAGTATATGTATGTCCTTGTCCTTAAAATAATCTGCATCACAAGTAGAGCAATAGGAAACTCCACGTCCTGCAAATTCAGTTTCACCAGGCACGTTTAACATCTTGGCGTAGGTTCCCGTTGCAATAATAACTGCCTTGGCAGTAAATTCCTTTCTCCTCATGGTAGTTAGTTTAAAACCATCTTCTATTTTTTCAATTTTTTTGACAGTTCCATAGGCAAATTCATTAGTTGGAAAACTCTCTGCCTGTTTCCTAAATTCATTAATAAGGTCCCTGCCTGCAATTTCTTTAAAGCCAGGATAATTTATTATCTTTGGAGTGTCGTTGACCCTTCCACCAAAAGAAAATTTTTCAATTACAAGAGTCTTTAATAGGGCCCTGCCTGCATAAATCGCTGAGCTAAGGCCAGCTGCCCCTGCCCCAATTATAATTAAATCATAAGTAGTCATATTATCACCTCAAATTGAGTCCACTGGATTCTTGGGCGCCTTCTTAATAATTTTAAAGGTCCCATCTTCATAATCTGCTATATTAAATTCGCCATTTCGCCTCACCCTATTGGACCAAAAGTCCTCAATAGGAATATTCTCCATGAGAGAATAAATTGCAACAATAGTCACACCGTGAGTAACGATAAGGATGTTTTCATCTTCATTGGGATAAACTGCTTTCTCAAAAAATTTTTCCACCCTGTCCCTTAGGTCGTGAATACTTTCTCCGTCAGGCCTCTTATAATTTTTTGGATCTTCAAAATATTTTTTGTAAAGGATCTCATCTTCTACTTTTACATCCTTGATATTTTTACCTGACCAAGACCCAACATCAATTTCACGAAGAAGAGGGGTCTTAATAATTTCCCTGTCAGGGCAAATTAACCTTGCAGTATCATAGGCACGGCCCAGATCAGATGAATAAACCTTATCAAAGCTAAGGTCCTTGGACATCTCACCCAAGCGTCTTCCCATATCCATGCCTTCAGAAGTTAGTGCCGAGTCCAATTGTCCCTGGATAATCCCCAGCTTGTTCCACTCAGTCTCCCCATGTCTAGTAAAATAAATTCTCATCTTTCCCCCACAATCCATAAAAACATTTTCTCACTTATTAATAGTATAAAGGATAAAAATAAAGTATTAAAGCATAAAAAATACTTAGGTATAAATCTACCTAAGTATAATCTTAAAATTTATTTTTCTTCTAACTCTCTCGAAAGATTTTTTGCTTCCCCTATTATTTCTCTTGGATAATTTAAGTTGTCTAAGATTGCAATGGCGTTCCTACTTGTGGCAGGTCCATCCTTTAAGAGGTAGTCGAACTTAATGTCCCCATCTTCTATTTTTTCTTCAAAGTGTTTATTTGCAAAATGATCCTTTAAAAGCATTGTAAGCTCTATGTCGTGAGTTGCTGCAACCACGTGATTATTTTTTGCCAAATATTTTAAAGTTGCAGTAGCCGATGCAATCCTATCAATGGTATTAGTTCCCCTAAAAATTTCGTCTAGCAAAATTATTTTTTCACTCTCGTCGTCTATCATGTCACCAATGGCCCTGGACTCTGCCATAAAGTAGGATAAATTTTCAGAAAGTGAATCCGAAATATCAATTGCAGACGAAATAATCATAGGCTTAATCTCAAAGCTTTCACCAAAAAATATACCATAAGTCAGTGCAAAAACTGCATTTATACCACAGGTCCTTAGATAAGTTGACTTTCCTGATGCGTTTGAACCAGTAAGAAGTATAGACTTAGAAAGATCTAAATCATTGGCAACGGCGCCCTTTAAAAGAGGATTGTACAAGTCTTTTCCCAAAATCTTTTCGCCATAAGTTGCATCCTTTGCATCATACGCCTTAATAATAGAAATAATTCCAATGTCTGCATCAATCTTTCCCATTAAAAAATAAAGTCTAAAAATATCATCTTTAAATTTCTTAAAATACTTTTGTGAACTAGAATACTTTCTAGCCTCAGTTAAAAACATTATATTCTTATAAGTTTCTGCCCAGTCAAATTCTGGATTGCCTGACAAAAAGCCAAATGATTTTAGAGTTTTTTTAAGTGGTGTGATTTCTTTTAAAATCCCTTCAATTTCATCTAACTCTTCGCTAAAGACTTCATTTTTTAACTTAGTTAACTTCTCTGCTGTAAAAATAATATTTCTCATCTTTAAAAGAGCGTTTAATTTTCCCAAAGTCTTTTTGTTAAATTGTTTATAAATATATGTGTTAGCCGCAAATAAAATCACTGCAATTAAAAATGCTAGCCTTTTAAATAAAAAAATTGAAATAATTATATATAAAAAAGAAAAAGAAAAAATCTTTGCAGCCATTTCTAAT
>CABQNX010000034.1 GCA_902465645.1 uncultured Peptoniphilus sp. | reverse complement strand
ATTTTAATATAACTTTTGGTCTTAGTTAATGAATAATTAATATTTGTCGCTTTATAAATTTTTATTGCCTTATAAATCTTTGAGACTTCACAAACTTTTATTACTTCACAACTCTTTATGACCTTGTAAACTTTTGTGACTTTCTAATCTTTTGTAACTTGATAAATTTCTCTGTCTTCTTAAATATTTATTACTTCATAAACTTTTCTGACTCCATAAGTCTTTTTAAACTTTAAAAAATTTAAGAACTTTTAAATCTTTTCTATTATACTTATATTTTTATATTTTAGATTTACGAGCTTTATAGATTTATAATTTTTATATCTTCTTATGCGAAAGCTTTATAGGAAATGTAATTAATATAGAAGAAGTTTTAGGCACAAAAATTCCCACAAGATTTGTCTTGTGGGATTTGTTTTTATTAAATTTTCGCAAATTGTTCTTCTCTTCTTGGTTCAAAAATATTACTGACTTCATAATGTTTTATCATGTCCCAAATAATCTTTGAGCAAAAAATTTTTATGACTTTATAATTTTCTAGGACTTACTTAAAAAGCTCTCCCTTGTAATTTATTATGCCGCCGTCAAGGTTTATGGCATCATAGCCAAGTTCGTTTAAATATTTTGCCACGTTGTAGGATCTCACTCCTGACCTGCAGAGGATATAGATTTCTCTTTCTTTTGTGATTTCATTAAGTCTATTTGGGACCTCATTCATAGGGATATGGATGGCGCCCTTTATGGTTCCTGTTTCTTCTAGCTCGTAGTCTTCTCTCACGTCTATTACTATTGGGTCCACAATCCTATCTATTTCATTTACGTTTATTTCTTTCATCTTGTCTACCTCTTCTTTTATAAAAAAAGAACCCTCTCGGGTCCTCTTTAGAAATTATTTTACTGCTATTGCTTCGATTTCTAGAAGGCCACCCTTTGGTAGCTTTGCTACTTCTACGCAAGATCTTGCTGGTTTGTGGTTTTTGAAATATTCTGCATAGACTTCGTTTACTGCTGCAAAGTCATTTACATCGTCTAGGAAGATGTTAACTTTTACAACTTTTTCCATGCTTGAGCCTGCTTCTTCTAGGATTGCCTTGATGTTGTCAAGGCTTCTTGCTGTTGCTTTTTTGATGTCGTCTGAGATTAGTTCTCCTGTTTCTGGAACTAGTGGAAGTTGGCCTGATGTGAAGATAAATCCGTTAACTTCTGTTGCTTGTGAGTAAGGTCCCACTGCTCCTGGTGCCTTGTCTGTGTGTAATGTTTTTACCATAATTTTATTCCTCCTCTTGTGGGTCTTGGTTTTCTTCCCACAATCTTTCTAGGTTGTAGTATTCTCTCTCGTCCTTGTGGAATACGTGAACTATTATGTCGCCAAAGTCCAAGATGATCCATCTTGATGAGTTTTTGCCTTCTAGGTTTTGTGGTCCTTCTCCCTTTTCAGATAATTTTTCGTCAATTTCTCTTGCTAGGGCATCTACTTGTGTAGATGAGTTACCACTTACTACTACGAAGTAGTCTGCAATTGATGTCATGCCTTGGATGTCTAGGACCTTGATGTCGATTCCCTTTTTGTCTTCACATGATTTTACTATGATATCTAATTTCTCTTGAGTTGTCATTTTACCTCCTATTTAAAATTATTTTCTAATAGCATTACTTGTATTTTGTTTTCGTTTGGCACGAAGTAGGACACGCCTCCCATGTATTTTGGTGTGCCTGGTAGGGTGTTGGTCACTATGTCTTCGCTTGTAATGTTACGCATTTTTGCTGCCATCTTTATGAGTTTCTTCACAGGTATATTGTTTTCTGTGTAGGATACATAGGATGATAGCAAGAGGGGTGACCTAACTAGGGTTTTTGGTTCCTTCATCTTGGATAGGATGGCTGACATGAATTGTTGTTGGGCCTTTACTCTTCCTAAGTCTGCATCCTTATAGCCCTTCCTAAATCTCAAAAATCCTATGGCATCGTAGCCCTTTAGGTTTTGTCTGCCTGCCTTGATGTCTATTGTAAGTGGTGGGTCTGCTGTTGGGTCTTCGTACTTCATGTCTATTGGGACATCAACTTCTACTCCACCAATTTTGTCTACCACGTCTTCTACAAACCTGTAGTCAACTGTGACGTAATATTTTATATCTGTCCCAAGGAGTTTGTTCACTGTATCAAGGGTAAGTTCACTTCCTCCGTACTTGAAGGAGTGGTTGATTTTTGTCTTTTTGTAACCCTCAATCTTTGTGTAAGTGTCTCTTGGGATTGAAATTATATTTACTTTTCCTGTCTTCCCGTCTAGGTTTACAACCATTATGGTGTCGGACCTTGCATTGTCTGCCTTCTTTGAGTCAAGGGAGTCCACTCCCAGCATCAAGAATTGTAGGTTTTCGCCGCCTTCATCAATTTTATCTGCATCTTCTCCTTCGAAGAAGTAGTAGTAGGCTGCAAACCCTCCTAGGGCAAGGATTATTATTAGTATTATTGTTGTAAAAAAAGCTTTAAAAAAAGTTTTCAAGGATTCAACTCCTTATAAAAATTTCTAGCTGTAACTGTTGCCGGCACAATATAGGTGTCGTGGTCAACTAAAAATTTTAATGTATTATTTAGGGCGAAATACATGGCTGCATCAAGGTCAACTTTAGCAAGTTCTCTTGCCTTTTCCACTCCATCAAAGTTTCTCATGGGCTCAATGTAGTCTGCCAAGAAAATTATTTTTTCTAGGTCCGACATATTTGCCCTGCCTGTGGTGTGGTAGGTGATGGCATTTAGGATTTCTTCGTCTTCTATCTCGTAGAGGTCTCTGGCATAGATGGCCCCAAGATAGGAATGGATGATTTGGGGTGCCTTTATCATTTCCTTTGTTAAGAGAAGTTTATTTTCTTTTGCTATCTTCATAAGTGCGTCTGTATCTCTTATCTTGGCACAGTCGTGCAAGAAGCCTGCCACTTCTGCCTTTTCTTGGTCCACTCCGTGAATCTTTGCAAGTTCTAGGGCAGTGTCCCTCACCCTAAGGGTGTGGAGAAATCTCTTTTCTCCTATCCTTTCACGTATTTCTTTTTCATATTTTTTAAGTTTATAGGTCACTTTTGTAAAACCCACTTTCTTCTATATAATCTAGAACTTTTTTTGGAATTAGATATCTGAGAGACTTGCCCTCATGAATTCGGTCCCTTAAGTCTGTGGAAGAAATTTCATAGAGTGGGGTATTTATGAGATTTATCTTTGTTCCAAAGTTCTCTCTCAAAAAGTCTATCTCATTATCTATTTCTTCTTTGTCAATATATCCTGGTCGTAAGGCAACTACAAATTCTATTTCTTGTGATAGGTCCCCTATCTTCTTCCAAGTCTTAAGTTGGAAGAGGGAATCTAGGCCTATTAAGAAATATAATTTTTCCTCTTTATAGATTTCTTTAAGTTCCCTAATTGTGTCCACTGTGTAGGATAGGTTTACCCTAGTAGTCTCTATGTCAGATATTTCAAAGTCTGGGTTTGGAGAGATGGCAAGCTTTACCATCTCATACCTGTCTTCTGCTGAAACCCCAAGGTCCTTGTGGGGAGGGTTGCCTGTTGGGATAAAGATTACCTTGTCCAGGCCCATCTCCTCCTTGATGTACTCACATATCATGAGGTGACCATAGTGGATGGGGTTGAAGCTACCTCCAAAAATCCCGTACTTTTTCATTATAATTCTATTTGTTTGTTTTCTTTAGATTCCCTATAAATTGTAAGCTTCTTGCCAATTTTTTGGACAAATTCTGCCCCTGTTGCATCAAGGATGTCGTCAACTATTTCGTCAACTTCCACTGGTGCATTTTGTAGGACATTAATCTTAACAATTTCGTGGTCTTCTAAAAGTTTATCTATTTGATTTAAAAAACCTTGGTTGATCCCGTCTTTTCCTAGTTGGATAAGTGGATCCATGTTGTGGGCAAGGCTCTTTAAATAAGATCTTTCTTTTCCTGTTAACATTCCATCACCTGCTTATTCAAAAAATTCAAATTCGTATTCGCCAATAAATACTGAACAGCCATCGTGGGCCCCAAGTTCTTCTAGTTTTTCTACAACCTTATTCTTTCTAAGGTTTTCTTGGAAGTATTTAAGTGAATCGTAGTCGTCGAAGTTTGTGGAGCGAAGGAGTTTGTCAATGTAAGGTCCTTCAACAAAGTATTCTCCATGTTCCTTGAAGACCCTGATGCCTTCTTCTCTCTTAACTTCTTCTACGTGTACTATGTCGTAAGTTTCGTGGTCTTCGTAGTCCACTTCTTGAAGGAGCCTATAAGTTTCCTTCATTAGCTTGTCAACATTTTCTGTTGTGGCACAAGACCCAGCTATTATCTCATACTTGTCCCCAAGTTCTTCTCTAAGTTTTTTTAGATTTTCTTCTGCACCTGGGACATCTGTCTTGTTGGCAAAAATAATTTGCTTCTTTTGGCCCAGTTTTTCATTGTATCTAACAAGTTCTTCATTGATTTTGTGGAAATCTTCCACTGGATCCCTGTATTCTGAACCAGAAACATCTAGGACGTGGATTAAAATCCCTGTCCTCTCAACGTGTTTTAGGAATTCGTCGCCGAGACCAATCCCTTCAGATGCTCCCTCAATTAGTCCAGGTATGTCTGCTATTACAAAGGATTCGCCTTCGTCAATTTTTACAACCCCAAGGTTTGGAGAAAGGGTTGTAAAGTGATAGTTGGCAATCTTTGGCCTAGCAGATGTAACTATGGAAAGAAGAGTTGACTTACCTACGTTAGGAAAACCTACTAGTCCCACATCGGCAAGGAGTTTAAGTTCCAAGATTATCTCTCTTTCTTCTCCCATGTTGCCTGCTTGGGCAAAGGCTGGTGCCTGTCTAGTGGAGGTCTTGAACCTGGCATTTCCCATGCCACCACGTCCACCCTTGCAGACAGTGACAGACATTCCATTTTCCTTGAGGTCATAGATAACCCCATTAGTTTTGGCGTCCCTAATTAGGGTTCCAACTGGTACTTTTAGGATGATATCTTCTCCATCTTTTCCAAATTTTAACTTGCTCATACCATTTTGACCATTTTCGGCCTTGTATTCTCTTTTGTATCTAAAGTCCATCAAAGTGTGAAGTCCAGAGTCTGTCATTACAATTACATTGCCACCTCTGCCTCCGTCGCCGCCAGCTGGTCCTCCTGCTGGTTCGAATTTTTCTCTTCGCCAAGCGACAGCGCCATCTCCACCTTTTCCGGCTTTTAATTTTATTTTAGCTATATCTATAAACATTTTTACCTCGCATTTTCTAAAATTATATCACAGAATTAGCACAGAATTGTAGTGAAAACTTGAACCTTATGTCAAATATGTAAAATCTTTGTGAAAATTAGACTTTACTCTTAAAAAAATAAAAGCAAGGTTTCCCTTGCTTTATCTTTATGCTAATTCAACTTTTTCTTCTTGGTAAACATTAGCGAATTTCTTTCCGCCCTTGCCCTTAGTTGTGAATCTTAAAATTCCATCAGCTGTTGCAAATAAAGTGTCATCTGACCCTTTCATTACATTTTCACCTGGATGGATTTTTGTTCCTCTTTGTCTAACGATGATGTTACCTGCTAGAACAAATTGTCCGTCGCCTCTCTTAACTCCAAGTCTCTTTGAGTTTGAGTCACGACCGTTCTTAGAAGAACCTGCTCCTTTTTTAGAAGAAAAAAGCAATAAATCAAATTTAATCATTTTGCACCTCCACCTTCTTTAGTGTCAAATATCCTGGATAGGCCTCGTCAATGAGTTCTATCCCCTTAATCATAAATTCAAAACAAGTTTGAATATCATTTCTTTTAAAAATTTCACTTTTTAAAATTTCTATTTTTAACAGTCCGTCGCCCTGTGTGTCACTAATATCACTTTTGCTTATCCCCAACTTATCAATCAAGGTAAAGTATAGGGTTTGAGTAAGAGTGGATATGCTGGAGCAGACAAGTGTGTCAAAGTCTCCCTCTGCGTGGCCACAAGACTTAAATCCATAGTAATAATTTCCCTTTTTGTAAAGGTCAATCCTAGTCATTAGTTAATACCTGAGATTTCAACTAAAGTGTATGGTTGACGGTGTCCTCTTTTCTTTCTTTCGTTTTTCTTAGCTTTGTATTTATATACAATAACTTTTTTAGCTTTATCTTGAGCTAGTACCTTAGCTTCAACCTTAGCACCCTCTACATATGGAGTACCAACCTTTGGTTCGTCACCTGATACAAAAACAACCTTGTCAAAAGTTACAACGTCGCCTTCTTTTGCATCTAGTTTTTCAACTCTAATTTTGTTACCAGCTTCAACAGTATATTGCTTTCCGCCTGTTTCAATAATTGCGTACATTTGTAGCACCTCCTCATTACAAGACTCGCCATCCTAGGCACCGAAGTTTAAAACCTATTCTGTGCGGTTACATCAATGTATTTTATCACATGAATATAGGATTGTAAAGAAATTTTACAAATATTTATGGCTTTAGTTTTTTATTATTTTATAAAAATTTATGGCTTTGTAAGTACTTCTTGTTTTATAAAAATTTGTGAGCTTGCAAATATTTATGGTCTTATAAATTTTTTACAAATTACAACAAACTCAAGCTTTATAAATTTTTGTCAAGTCATAAAAAATTAAGATCTTATAATTATTTATCAGTTAATAAAAACTTATGACTTTGTAAGTATTTGTGATTTTAGCATAAAAAATAATTTGCTTAGACTATTGCAAATTAAAAACCTCTTGCCAAGAATATCCTAGGTCAAAAATTGCTTAGTTTTCAAACCGAAGAACTTCGGCTAAAATCGCACTGTTTGAGCGTAAGCGAGTTTGCGATTTTAGAAGTTCGAGGTTTAGAAAACTTCAATTTTTGTAATGAGATATTCGGGCATGAGGGTTTTTCTTAAATCTAAAAGTCTATAAAATTTCAACAAAAAAATAGCAGGCCACCAGGACCTGCTGTGATTTTATCTTTTATTTATAAGTTTTTCAAGTATAACTTATTCAGTTATTGTCTTGTTTTTAATTTCTTCTTTAAGTGAAGCAATAAATTCATCTACATCAACATCTTGAACTTCTTCGCCGCTTCTCTTTCTAACAGAAAGTTTGCCAGAAGTTTCTTCTTTTTCACCAATTACTAGCATGTAATTGATCTTCTTAACTTGTGCTTCCCTAATCTTGTAACCAACTTTTTCAGTACGTCCATCTAGGTGAACTCTAAGTCCTTCTGCGTGAAGTTTGTCTGCAATTTTTTGTGCATAATCTTTGAACTTGTCAGATACAGGGATAACTTCAACTTGAACTGGAGACAACCATAGTGGGAATTTACCAGCAAAGTGTTCGATTAAGATACCCATAAATCTTTCAACTGATCCAAGAAGGGCTCTGTGAAGCATAACTGGTCTTTGTCTTTCTCCATTTTCATCAACGTAAGTTAAATCAAAGTTTTCTGGAAGTTGGAAGTCAAGTTGGATTGTACCACATTGCCAAGTTCTTCCAATGGCATCTTCTAGGTGGAAGTCAATCTTAGGACCATAGAAAGCTCCATCGCCTTCGTTAATTGTGTATGGAAGGTTCTTTTCTTCTAGGGCTTCTTTTAGGTTCTTTTCTGCAAGGTTCCAAGCGTCAAGGTCTCCCATGTAGTCATCTGGTCTTGTAGAAAGTTCAATTGAATATTTAAATCCAAATGTTGAGTATAGGTAATCTGCAAGGTCAATCATCTTGAATACTTCGTCTTTAACTTGTGAGAACAAGCAGTAAACGTGGGCATCATCTTGAGTGAATGTTCTTACTCTGAATAGGCCGTGTAGGGCTCCAGAAAGTTCGTGTCTATGAACAACACCATATTCTGCAAGTCTAATAGGAAGGTCCCTATAAGAGTGGTTGTTGGAATTGTAAACAAGGATTGAGCCTGGGCAGTTCATTGGTTTAACTGCGTAGTCGCCGTCATCAATCTTTGTGAAGTACATGTTGTCCTTGTAGTGGTCCCAGTGGCCTGATCTGTGCCATAGGGCTTCGTTTAGGATAATTGGAGTTAAGATTTCTCCATAACCATTTTCATTTAGAACTCCCCTCCACCAATCAAGTAGAGTGTTTCTTAAAATCATTCCATTTGGATGGAAGAATGGGAAGCCAGGTCCTTCTTCGTGCATGCTAAAGAGGTCAAGTTCTTTACCAAGTTTTCTGTGGTCTCTCTTTTCAGCTTCTTCACGTCTTTCAATATATTCATCAAGTTGTGATTGTTTTTCAAAGGCAATACCATAAATTCTTTGTAGCATCTTATTGTCAGAGTCCCCTCTCCAATAAGCACCTGCTATTGAAAGAAGTTTAATAGCCTTGATTTTTTTAGTTGAAAGAAGATGAGGTCCCTTGCAAAGGTCAGTGAAGTCACCAATCTTATACATTGTGATTTTTTCATCTTCTGGAAGGTCATTTATTAGTTCAACCTTATAGTCTTGGTTTTTTTCTTTGAAGTAAGCTAGAGCTTCTTCTCTTGAAATTTCAATTCTTTCTACTGGAAGGTCTTTCTTGGCAATTTCCTTCATCTTGTCTTCAATTGCCTTGAAGTCTTCTTCTACAAATCTGTGTTCAAGGTCAAGGTCGTAATAGAAGCCTGTTTCAGTTGAAGGTCCAATGGCAAATTTTGTATCTGGGTAAAGTTCTTGGATTGCATAAGCCATAATGTGGGATGCAGTGTGCCAGAAAATTTGCTTTCCTTCCTTGTCTTCAAATTTTACAACTTTGAAGTCGCTATCTTCATAAACCTTGTCGTCAAGGCCAAGAATTTCACCGTTAACTACTGCTCCAAGAGATTGTCTTAAAAGACCTTGGGATATGTCTCCAGTGATTTCAGATACCTTTACTCCGCTTTCATATTCTTTTTGTGATCCGTCTGGGTACTTTATAATCATTTTATCCTCCTAAAAATTAATAATAAAAAAAGCCACCATCCCAAAGGACGATGACCGTGGTTCCACCTTAATTAAACTCTAGGGACTTAACGCGTCCTGACGCCATAGTTTGCTATGGGACTCCAAGTTAGTTTTCAAAAATATAAAATTGGAAATTTACACCAGCCATTTCCTCTCTTAGAATTTTATAAATCTTACTCTTCTTATCAAAGCCTCTTTTAAAATTGTTTCTATAATAACACAAAGTTTTTATATCTTCAAGAATAATTTTAAGAGAAATTATCATTTCTCTCGCTCCTATATATTACCCAGGAGAATTTATTTAAAACAAGATTTTTTATTATTTGATATAATTAAAGAAAAAATAAATATTTGGAGGTAATTATGAAAATAAAAACTAAAAAGAGAATTGTATTAACCTTATTATTTCTTATTCCAATCCTATTTAGGCTTTATACAGCCTTAAGTGAATTTTATGGTTTTTATCGTAGCTCAGACAGTAAATTTAGTTTTATATTTTATTTTCTTAACTATTTAGGAAATAGTGTAAGTTCAGCTTTTTATTGGTATCCACTAATTGCCTTATCACTTATTTACCTAGATTTAATGATTAAAGACCATTTTGATAAGAAAGAATAAAAATTATACAAAAGATAATTTATCTAAATTTCAATATAAGGTAAAACTACATTTTAAAAAAAGATTTTTGATATAATTTAATAAATCTTATTTATGGAGGGGCTTATGAAGGACAAGTTAAAATATTTTATCATTACTCTTATTGTTATGGGATCTGTTCCCATTCTTCCTGTTTTGGAAGATAATTTTTATGGATTCTTTGCCTTTATAAATTTTCATGGGCTCAGCTCCTTTGTATTGCCACTTTTAATTTCTTTGCCCTTAGTTTATAAAAATAGAAATTTTTATTTTTTCTATATCTTCCTCATCCCAATACTCTACAATAACTTTTTTATTATTTATTTTTTCAAAGTCGTGGAATACTCCTTCTCTTCCATATTATTTTTTGTCCTTGGCCTGGTCTTGTCCCTTTACTTATTAAAGGTCAATAAAAAAAACTCCCTAAGAGGAGTTAAAATTATTTTATATAATAATCCTTTGAGGAGATGTAAAAATAAAATGGACTACAAAACTCAAATTAAAATGTTCAAACACCTAATTCCTATTGACGAGAGAGATTCAAAAGACCTTATAAATTATCTCAAAAGTAAATTTGACCTTGTTGAAATTGATTTTTCAGAATTACCTTCTTACAAGAGGGATATGCTTAGTGAAAGTGCAAAGCACTCCCTGGGAAATATTAAACTAAATGTTGAGATAAAGGACATGTCCTTTCGCTACTTTAAAATTATAGAAAATGAAAAAAGTATAGAATATGTAGATCCACGAGAGGCTGAGTATGGTGATTTTCTTTTTCTTATACTTGAAGAAAAGACTAAATATATATCTTCAAATAGTGGTAAACTTCTAACAGAGATGACTTACATTTCTGGCATTTCTGAGGAATCTTACCTTGAAGAAGATTTAGTATTTAAAAATTTGCTTTCTTTTTTAATGTTTGATTATGTCTATGACAATAAGTTTTTATATGATGAATTGCAAATAATATTGC
>CABQNX010000033.1 GCA_902465645.1 uncultured Peptoniphilus sp. | reverse complement strand
TCTTAGGGTGGTGGTAGTCACCGATTACTGTAGAGTTAACATTTCCGTATGGGTCGATTTGAGCTCCACCGATAAATGCGATCATTCTCTTTTTGTCGTGTCTCCATTCGTTAGCTTGGAATCCAACATATGTTGCGTTTGTCCAGTGAACACCACAGTGTGCCATGAATCTGTTGTCACCAACTGATCTTGGAACTTCGATTGGGTCACAGTCCATTAGTCCTGATTCTACGATTAGGTAACAGTTAGGAGCATAAACTGCCTTTGCAAGAGAAGCACCAATTAGTGGTAGTCCTGTACCTACAATTGCGATTTGACCATCTTTAATTTGTCTTGCAATTGTAACTGCTTGCATTTCTTTATTAGTATAGTTATCGTATCTAGCCATTATTTTTCTTCTCCCTTCTTTAGTACGTCAGTTGCGTATCCAAATCCTGGAACATCCTTAAGTCCAATTACTCTAGTTGCGCCTAGTTTGTTAAGGTATGCATCGTGATCTTCAACTCCGTACACCCATTCGTCTAAGAATGCATTGAAATCTTCTTCTGTCTTTGATTTAACATTGTACATCTTGTAGAAATCAGCATCATAGTCGTAGTATTTGTAACATTGTGAAGGGTGAGCTCCAAATGGTGCATGAACTACTGCGTCAACACAGAATCCTGGAATTTTGTTTTCGTCAGCGTTGAAATTTTTAATGTATTCGTCACTTACAAGTTCTTCGCAAGTTACGATAACTTTTCTTGCTGCGATAGCAATATCAACGTCGTGGAATGTGTTTCCAAGAATTCTTGTAGTTCCATCTGGAGAAGCCATTTGTACGTGAATAATTGCAGTGTCAATTTCTGGAACTGGTGCTGCAACTAATTTTTCACCTTTTTTGAATGGGTTTTCAACATAGATGAATTTGTCATCTGGAAGTTTGTCGATTTTTTGTCTTTCTTCTTTAGAAATTCCCCATTCGTCTACTAAACCTGAACCCATCATAAGTCTAACTGGTAGGTATGGAAGTCCAAGTGCAGCTGCGTGAATTCTTTGCATTTCAACGTCTTGAGAGTAATCTTCCATTAGAAGTTCTCCCTTTTCAACTGCGGCCCTAAATCTTCTTGATACGTTTGTATATCCTGAGTTAGCAGTATAGCAATTTATGTATGCTTTTACTCTGCCAGCTCCAATTAGTGTGTCCCAGTCTCCTCCTGCAGGTCCTGCTTCAACGATAAAATCCTTTTGTCCTTGACGTAGGATTTCGTTTACTGCTGCGTAAGGCTTTCTGTTTGTTGTAAATCCCCCAAGAGATATTACGTCGCCATCTTCAACATATTTTGCTATGGCGTCTTTAAGATTCATTACTTTACTCAAGTTAAAACCTCCTTATTGTTCCATATATAACTTGATTGCATAAATATTCAGCTCACTATGGAGCTGAATGAATTAATGACTAAATAGAATTAAGAATACACCTGCTGCTACGGCTGAGCCTATAACTCCCGCAACGTTAGGTCCCATTGCGTGCATTAGTAAGAAGTTAGTAGGATTGTATTTTCTACCTTCAACTTGTGAAACACGCGCTGCCATTGGTACTGCTGATACACCAGCTGATCCAATTAGTGGATTAATTTTTCCACCTGTTGCTACATATAAAATTTTTCCAAATATAACACCGCCTGCTGTTGCAAAGCAAAATGCCATAAGTCCAAGAGCAATAATTTTAATTGTTGCTGGTTGTAGGAAAGTTGTTCCGTCTGCTGTTGCTCCAACTGTTACACCAAGCATGATAGTAACAATGTTCATAAGAGCGTTTTGTACAGTGTCGGATAATCTAGCTACTACTCCTGATTCCTTAAATAGGTTACCAAGCATTAGCATACCAAGAAGTGGTGCTACGTCTGGAAGAAGTAGTGATGTGAAAAGTACAACTACAACTGGGAAAATTATCTTTTCTAGTTTAGTTACTTTTCTTAGTGATGTCATTACTGTTTTTCTTTCTTTTTCAGTAGTGAGTGCCTTCATGATTGGCGGTTGAATCATAGGGATAAGCGCCATGTATGAATAAGCTGCTACTGCGATTGGTGCTAGTAGGTGTGGTGCTAGTTGTGATGTTGTAAAGATAGCTGTTGGGCCATCTGCTCCACCTATAATAGCGATTGATGCTGCTTCTGGTCCTGTAAATCCAAGTTTTACAGCAACTATAAAGGCAACATAAATACCAAATTGTGCTGCTGATCCTAAAATAAGTGAAATAGGGTTTGCAATAAGCGGACCAAAGTCAGTCATTGCTCCTACACCCATGAAGATTAGACATGGGAATAAGTTTGACTTAACACCATTATACATAATTGCTAGAACACCAGATGATTGCCAAGGGTCTGCTACTTCCATTAAACCTGTCATCGGTAAGTTTCTTAAAAGCATACCAAAAGCAATTGGTAGAAGTAATAATGGTTCGAATTCTTTTTTAATCGCTAGATAAATAAGAATGAAGGATACGATAAACATTACCACATTTTGCCACTGTAATGCTGCAAATCCCGATTCACCAAGAATCCCCTGTAATGTTTCTAATAACATATGCCGACCTCCCTATTATTGTACACTTGCTAGTACTGCGTCAGTATCTACTGTTTCTCCAGCTTTAACATTAAGTGTTACTGTACCTGCACAAGGAGCTACGATTTCGTTTTCCATCTTCATAGCTTCAAGGATAAGAATTACATCTCCTGATGCAACTGTATCTCCATTGTTTACGTTAACTTTAAGAACAGTTCCTGGCATTGGCGCAACTACATCTCCTGCTCCGCCTGCTGGTGCTGCTGGAGCTGCTGGAGCTGGTGCAGGAGCCGCTGGAGCTGGTGCAGGTGCTGCTGCTTGAGGAGCTGGTGCTGCAGGTGCTGCAGGTGCTGCTGTTAATGATGCTGGTGTAAGTGAAGCATATCCTCCACCAACTTTTTCAACTTCTACTTCAAAAACTTTTCCATCTACTTTAACTTGATATTTCATTAATTTCTCCTTTTCATAAATAATAGAATAATTTAGAATAATTTATTTCTTTTCGTTTATAGATACGATTCTAAAACTTTCAACTTTCGATCTTTCTTGCATGCTAATAGCTCCAACTATTGCTGCTAAAAGTGCAGGGTCCATTGAATTGTCAACTGGTGCTGCTGCTTTTGGTTGAGCCTTTTTAGCTCCTTGACTTGGTTTTTTATCGTCTTCCTTACCTTGAATACCTCCAACTACCTTAGTTATAACAACAATTGCTATTAGTAGAGAAATAAGGGCCAAGAAAACTACAGTTAAACCTGTCAATGCTACGCCAAAGGCTTGCCCAAGGGTAAGACTAACATCTCCTAACATTATCACACCTCCCCAAGTGGTTTCATATTACGGAATCCATTCCAGCTTTTAGGAATATTATAACAAAGACCTTTAATTAATTCAATTAAAAAACTCTATGTAACATCGATTAATCAAAATCTTTTGCAAACTAATTATACATGAAAAATTAATCAAAATAAAGGAAAGCCTTTTTAAGAAAATTCATCAAATAAACAAATTTTAAATATTTTTAACTATTGATTACATTTGTTAAAAAAAGATTTAATTATAATTTATTTTCTCCTCAAAATTTATTTTATAGACAAAATCTTTGACTAAATGAAAATTCAAAAAAATTAATTTCCCCTTTATCATATTAAAACTTGAAAATATTATCTTTTTTGTAAATTTTAATTGTCTTTTGATCTTTTTCTTTTTTCTTTCTATTATTTATAGATTATTTTTGCTTTTTATTGATTAAGCTTTAAGTTTTGCTAAATGTTTTTTAATTTTCATTTACTTACTCCTCATGAGTTTGTTTTAAGTCTTTAATTCTTATAAAACTTTTTCACAAAAGGATTTTGAATTTTAAAAAGATTGCTAGTGGCAAACTTTTTGATGTGTCACCAGTAAACTATAAAGTTTCAATAATTTGTAACTTCATAAAAATTTGTAAAGTTATAAAACTTTATGACTTTATAAAAAACTTTGAACTTACAAAAATCTACAAGGTTTAAAAAAATTCTCAACAAAAAACTCCCAAGATTATCTTGGAAGTTCTCATCATAATATTATTTTAAATTTTTTCTATTAATATATACTTTTTATAAGGTAAGTAGACCCAAGTGTTCCACTAAAATCTTTGTCCCCAACAAAATCAAGATTATTCCACCAGCAACTTGGGCCTTGTCCTTTAGGGCTATGCCAAAGAACTTCCCTATTTGAACTCCTGCAAAGGAAAGGAAAAAAGTTGTAAGTCCAATCACTAGGACTGCAAGGGAAATTCTTATTTCTAAAAAGGCAAAAGAAACTCCAACTGCCAAGGCATCAATGGAAGTTGCTATTGCCAACATAAAAAGATTTTTTATATCAAGACTGTCGTCTTCTACAGGACAAGTTTTTTCTCTCGCCTCTCTTATCATATTGAGGCCAATCACTCCAAGGAGGACAAAGGCAATCCAATGATCAACTGCTTGAAGCTTCTCTGCAAATATTGACCCCAAAAGGTAACCAATAAGTGGCATAAGTCCTTGGAAGACTCCAAAGAAAAGGGCTATCACAAGAGACTTCTCAAAAAAGTTTTTCTTAATTGCAAGCCCCTTACAAATGGCTGCTGCAAAGGCATCCATGGAAAGGCCAACTCCTATTAATAATACTGAAATAAAATTCATCTACATCCACCAATCATTTACTCGTCACAAAAAAATAGATGCCTTAAAGCATCTATCTTTATCTTATTTTAAAATTATTTTAGCAATTCGTCTAATCTAGCCTTGTCGAAGCCAACGATTTGTTCGTCATCAACACAAATTACAGGAACTCCTGTATATCCCATTGCCATTAATTCTTGTCTTGCTTCCTTGTCTGTTTGCACATTTTTTTCTTCAAAAGCAACTTCCTTATCTTTAAGATAGTCTTTTGCCATTGTGCAATAAGGACAAGTATTACTTGTATATACTGTTACTTTACTCATTTTTATTCCTCCTCATTACAATTTCATTATACTCCAAGGTCCTTTAAAAAATCAAACCTTTTGAGTTTCTTCTATTAATAAATAACTTTTTATGCCCGTATAATTTTTATCTAAGGTCTACAACTTATGCTCAGCATGTTCTAGCCCGTCCTTAAAAATACAGAGGACATGTTCATCATCTAGGGAATAGTAGGCTCTTCTCCCACGTCTCTTTACCTTAATTAGGTTTTGGGACCTAAGGAGGGCAAGCTGATGAGATATCGATGACTGACTCATACCAAGAAGTTCTGAAATATCAGATACACATAGGGGACCCTTCATCAAGGCGTAGATAATTTTTATCCTTGTTGGGTCTGACAGGGCCTTAAAGATTTGGGATAAGTTACTTATTAACTTTTCTTTCTCATTGAAACTAGATATATCCGTCTGAACTTCTTCAGGAATATCATCTATAAAATTGTCCTTCATAGTTTTCTTACCCCACACTTTTAAAGTTAACACTTAATACAATAAATTCTTCTAGGCTGAGGGTTTCTGCCCTTCTTCCTCCGTCAATTCCACTGAGCTCAAGTGCTCTTTTTATTTCATCCTTGCTATAAGGAAGTCCTGAATTGGAAAAAGAGTTTATCAAGGTCTTTCTCCTAGTGGTAAAGGCTGCCCTAACTATTTTAAATAAGAAGTCTGTGTCAAGGTCTTCCCTTTCCTTCATCTTTAAGTTGACAACGGCTGAATCAACATTGGGCTTTGGCATAAAAACCGAGCTAGGCACTTGGAACTTATACTTGCAGTCTGTGTAATAATTTATAAAAACTGAAAGTGATCCATAGTCTTTATTGCCAGGTTGAGCAGCAAGTCTCTTTGCAACTTCCTTTTGTACCATTACTGTTATAGAAATTAAATTAACTTTTGATAAAATCAACTTTTCTATAATTGGTGTAGTCACATAATAGGGAAGGTTGGCAACAACCTTAAAGCCCTCATCACCAAATTCTTCTTCAGCAATTTCTTTGAGGTCAAGGTCTAGGAAGTCTCCGTAAATTACCTTTACATTGTCTATGTCCAAGGTTTCCTTATGAAGTTCTCTTAACTTTTCGTCAATCTCAACTGCTACGACTTTTTTTGCCCTTAGGGCCAACTCCTCTGTCATGGTTCCAACACCTGGACCAATCTCTAGGATATTGTCATCTTCAGTGATTTCTGCTGCATCAGCAATTTTTCTTACTATATTTCCATCTATTAAAAAGTTTTGTCCCAGAGACTTTGTAAATCTAAAGCCATACTTGGAAAGAATTTCTGAAAGTTTGCTGGGTTTATATAATCTATCTATGGGAGTTCACTTCCTTCATAGCCTCTTCAAATTCTTCCCTTGTTATACCAAAGGAATTTAATTTGCTAAGGGTCTTTTTTCCATTTCCATATCCTATCTTTAGGATTTCAGAAAGCATTTCACGTCTACTGCTTGCATCATCAGAGTTTATTAGGTCGTTCTTTATTAAGTCAGCCATGGTAAATTCTGTTGATTTTTCTGCTTTTGTTGCCCTTGCAGCCTTTAAGGCCTTTAGGATTTCTTCTGGAGATGCATTTTCAACTCCAATGTCCCCATGCTTTGTAGAGACCCTTTGGGAAAGGTAGGCATGCTTGGCTGTGGGAATTTCATCAGCGATTCTCTTCCTAATTTGTGATCCCATATAGTCAGAGTCTGTGAAAATTATTATTCCCTTCTTCTTGTCCATTTCCTTTAAGAGATTTATTAATTTTCTTCCGAAAGCAAAGCCGTGAGTGGTTATAATTTCTGCATCAACTGCCTTTTTAATGGCAATTTCATCATCACGACCCTCTGCGACAATTACTTCTTTAATTGTCATCTTCATATTCCAAAAAACCTCTTTGTATTTTCTGCCGTTATCTTTTCCACTTCTTCTAGGTCAATTTGCCTTAGGTCTGCAATATATTGGCAGACAAACTTAACAAGCTTAGGCTCATTTCTCTTGCCCCTGTGTGGAACAGGTGTCATGTAAGGACAGTCTGTCTCAAGGAGCAGCCTATCAAGTGGGACCTTCTTTGCAACTTCCTTTGGAGTCTTGGCATTCTTAAAGGTAACTGCACCACCAAGGGCAATGTAATCTCCCATCTTCACATACTCTTCCATCATCTCAACTGATTGAGAGAAGCAGTGAATCAAGGCTGTGAATTCATATTTTTCGTGAGCCTCTTTTAAGATGTCAAAGGTATCCTTAATTGCATCACGAGAGTGGATGACAATATTTTTGCCTAGTCTTGCTGCAAGTTCAATTTGTCTTTTAAAGACTTCCTTTTGCACATCTCTTGGAGAGTTGTCGTAGTAATAATCTAGACCAATTTCTCCAATTGCCATGACTTTTTCATTTCTTGAAAGTTCAATTAACCTTTCTTCCACCCCATCATCATAAGTCTTTGCCTCATGAGGGTGGACTCCAATGGCTGCATAAATATTTTCATACTTATTTGCAAGTTCCACCGACCTCTCAGATGATGGGAGGTCAGAAGAATTATTTATTACAAGTTCTATTCCATTATCGCCTAGGCTCTTGATTAGGCTATCTCTATCTTCATCAAAGGCCTGATCATCTAGGTGGACATGTGAATCTATCATCTTTTCTCCTAACTAATTTTTGCTCCTGATTTAAGGTCAGCTAAAGTTGATGCAAGGCTTAGGTTCTTTTCATCATCTTCTGCTGCAAGAATCATTCCCTTGGATTCAACTCCTCTTAACTTAATTGGCTTTAAGTTCACAATCATTAGGACCTTCTTGCCAATTAAATCTTCTTTTTTGTAGTAGTCCTTGATGCCAGACACAACTTGTCTATCCATGTCGCCAACTTTTAATTTTAATACAAAAAGTTTGTCAGCATTTGGATGGTCTTCCACATCAACAACTTCAGCCACTCTTATATCAAGTTTGTCAAAATCATCTATAGTAACTTCTTCTTTTATATCTTCTTTTTCTTCCTTATTTTCTTTCATAATTCTTGACTCTAATAGGGCTGTGTTTTCTTCATTAAATCTTTCGATTTCAGCTTCTATATCAAGTCTTGGGAAGATAACTTCTCCCTTCTTAACCTTAGTTCCATCAGGAAGTAGACCAAATACTCTTGAATCTTCCCAGTTAATTTTTTCATCAAGGCCAAGTTGCTCCCTAATCTTAAGTGAAGTTTCCTTGATAAATGAATAAATTAGAACAGAAACAATTCTCAAACTTTCGGCCAAGTTATATAAAACAGTGTTTAGCCTGTCTTTCTTGTCTTCATCCTTTGCAAGCTTCCAAGGTTCTGTTTCGTCAACATACTTGTTAGTCCTTCTTATTAACTTCCAAATTGATTCTAGGGCAACAGAGAATTCATAGTGTTCCATTGCTTTTTCAACATTATCTACAACAGAAACTGCAAGATTTTCTAAATCGTCATCAACATCTTCCCTTACACCCATGTCCTCGATTACTCCATCATTGTACTTGCCAACCATGGAAACAGTTCTTGAAAGTAGGTTACCAAGGTCATTGGCCAAGTCAGAGTTAAGTCTTTGCATGAATTTTTCTATATTAAAGGATCCATCAGAACCAAAGGAGAATTCACGAAGTAGGAAGTACTTAAGAGCGTCAACTCCGTAAAGCTTGATAATTGGTTCAGGATAAATAACATTTCCCTTGGACTTACTCATCTTGTCGTTGTCAAATAAAATCCAACCGTGACCAAATACCTTGTCTGGTAGAGGTAAATCTAGAGCCATTAAAATTGCTGGCCAAATAATTACGTGAAATCTGATGATTTCCTTTCCAACAAAGTGGACACCAGCTGGCCAATAGTCATTGAATTTTTCCTTGTCAGTTCCGTAACCAATTGCAGTCAAGTAACAAGTTAGGGCATCAATCCAAACGTAGACAACGTGTTTTGGATCAAAGGGAACCTTAACTCCCCAATCAAAAGTTGACCTTGAAACAGAAAGGTCTTCAAGTCCGCTTTCTCCTTCAAAGAAGTTTCTAACCATTTCATTTTTTCTAAAAGCTGGCTCAATAAACTCTGGGTGGTCTTCGTAATATTTTAAAAGTCTGTCCTTGTATTTAGAAAGTCTAAAGAAGTAGGACTCTTCATTAGTAAGCTCAGTTGGTCTGCCACAGTCTGGACAAGTGTGACCTTCACCTAGTTGAGCTTCAGTCCAGAAGGACTCACAAGGCTTACAATAGTAGCCCTCGTATTCGCCCTTGTAGATGTCTCCCTTGTCATAGAGCTTTTGGAAGATCTCTTGAACGTCCTTTTGGTGGTCCTCATCAGTTGACCTAACAAAGTAATCGTAGTCAATATCCATAATTTCCCAAAGTTTCCTTATGTTCTTAACAATTCCATCAACATAAGCCTTTGGCTCCATGCCAAATTCCTTAGCCTTATCTTCTATTTTTTGGCCGTGTTCATCAGTACCAGTAGTAAAGAAAACATCATAGCCTTGCATTGTCTTAAATCTCTTTACGCAATCAACTGCCACAGTACAATAAGTGTGACCAATGTGAAGATTGTCACTTGGATAGTAAATTGGCGTTGTGACATAAAATTTTTTATTACTCATAAAACCTCCATAAAAAAACCCAATCCACTGGGATAAGGTCTTGGCATAAACTGTCAATATTCCGATAAATTTCTACATATATTAGAATAATTATAACTGAATAAGACTATAAAATCAATTTCAAGCTCTAATTTATCAACTTGTACTTAGAGCATAAAATAATTTTCTATGCCAAATTTTTTATCTTGTTGTATAATAGATACTTGTTTCATAAATTATTTTTATAAATAAATTTTAATCAGGAGGTTATTATGAATAAAAATTTACTTAAGGGCCTAATTTTTTCTGGCCTTATCGGTCTTGTTGCCTACTTCTTGGGCAAGAACTTTCCACTTGTTGGTGGACCTGTCTTTGGTATCTTACTTGGAATTATTTTAAACAATTTTAAAAGACCAGAGTCCTTTGAAGCTGGAATTAAATTTACATCAAAAAAAGTTTTGCAATACGCCGTAATCCTTTTGGGCTTTGGTCTTAATCTTGGAGAAATTATTGTTGTTGGTAAGTCATCACTTCTTATAATTCTTTCAACAATTTCCACTGCCCTAATTATTTCCTTTGTCGTTGCAAAAATTCTAAATATTGATTCCAACATTGCAACTCTTGTTGGTGTTGGCTCATCAATTTGTGGTGGATCTGCCATTGCTGCAACTGCACCTGTTATCAACGCAAAGGACGAGGATGTGGCGACTTCTATTTCTGTTATATTTTTGTTTAACATCATCGCCGCTCTTATCTTTCCAACTCTTGGGGTTAAGCTTGGCATGACTCACACAGGCTTTGGCATGTGGGCAGGAACTGCTATTAACGACACATCTTCTGTTGTGGCAGCAAGTGGAACTTGGTCAACAATGTTTAATGACGACACAGCTCTTAACTATGCGACAATTGTAAAATTAACAAGGACTCTTGCCATTATCCCAATCACTCTTGGCCTTGGCATTATCAAGTCAAAGGAAAGCACAGAAAAAGTTAGCGTTCTTAAAACTTTCCCAACTTTTATCTTGTTCTTCCTTCTTGCATCAATTATCACAACTGTCCTTCCATTACCAGACTCCTTCTTGTCAGCTATGAAGTTCTTGTCAAAGTTCTTTATAATTATGGCAATGTCAGCTATTGGCCTTAACACAGATCTTAAAAAATTAATTTCTCAAGGTGGTAAGGCTATCATAGAAGGTGCCCTTTGCTGGATAGGAATTATTTGTGTCAGCTTGTTTATGCAACACTTATTACACATTTGGTAAGATTTAAAGTTTTATAATTTTTTACAAGGCAGCCTCAAATGGCTGCTTTTTTTATAATTTTTTTGAGCATTCCAAATTTTTATAAAATCTTTATAAGTTATAAGCTCCACCAAAAATAGACAAAAAAATAAAGGCCCTTTAAGGGCTCTTAATTAGGGATTTATTTCTTTGACAGATTGTCATTCCCAAAGCA
>CABQNX010000032.1 GCA_902465645.1 uncultured Peptoniphilus sp. | reverse complement strand
TTTTATATTCTTATTTCTCACGACTTCTTTAGGAACATCACTGGCACTAATAGAGCCTGCCCAGGACTCAGCTTCTCCATCAGGCTTCTTATTTTCTTCTGGAATTAAAATAATAGAATATTTTGTAACCTTCAAAGAAGTCTTGTCCATAATCTTTTGCAAATCACAAAGAATATCTAAAGCCTCTTCAAGGTTTGGATTTTTAGTATATCCAAAAGCCTGCGCATTTACATCTTCCTTAAAATTATCAAAATCAAACTCTTGGTCTAGAATAAGTTTTTCTTCAATATTATCATTAACTGTAGCCAAAGAAATTTCGTAAGGGAAATTATATTTTTTCTCAAGTCTTTTACCATAATCATTTAATTCATCAGAAAGTCTTATAACTGTGTTGAATAAAATAGAGTCGTAAGTATCTGCCTTTATCTTTCCAAAAGAATCAAAGCCCAAATAAAACTTGGTGTCTTCGCTATTTTTATCACTGAGTCTGACAATATAGTAGCCGTCCTTAAAATTATAAAAAGCCCTGTCACGAATTAAGTCCAAGTCCTTATAGTGGGTCTCAATATATTTATCAGCAGCCCTATCTGCAAGAATCCTAGAAATAGGATTACCGAAAAAAGCAATATAGAAAAATAATAAAAATATAGCACAAACAATGCCAAGACCTATAAAAAATTTTCTCCAGTTAAATTTCTTTTTCATAGAAACCACCTCCAGCTTTCATTTTAGTAGATTATAACACAAAAAACTCGAGCCACGCCCGAGCTTATAATTTTATTTCTTATATTGACTTTTAAAATCTCTAAGCCTAGGAACAAATTCCTTATAAAAAGCATCGCTCATTTCAGCGTGAAATTTTGCGATTTTTTCCCAATTTGACTTGTCCTTTGAGTTTATATTTTCTATTGCAACATCGATAGTTGACATCTTATTATCATCTAACCTATTCCAATAGAGCTTTAAACCTAAATTGTTTTCTATGTTTTCTTTATTTTTATATAGATAATCAAAAGCTGCCTTGTTTACTTCCTTGTCAGGCTTATTTAATGTCATCGAAACTTTAGCAGACTTCATATAATAGTAGCAAGAAATATAAAATCCACTAGTTCCAGTAGTTCCTGTAATCCAAGAACCTTTTGATCGAGTAACATTCTTAAAAGTTTCATTATCTACGTTCTCTTCTCTAATTATAGGAATAGCATAATTCCAATATTCTTCCTTTATATTTTCTGAAGTCCTATCAAAATTATCAGAGTCCTTGAAGTAAAAAATTAAATTATCAGGGTCTTCATCATATAATTCAAATAATTTACTTAATATTCTAATTTTTGTATTTGTATCATTATTTGTAGAAACAAAAATATCTTCATCTATTTTTTCAAAACTTCGCAATTCATTAGAACTTTTAAAGAAATTAAGCCCTAATACATCCCTTGGTTCTTCTCTAACTAAATTAATTAATTGAGACTTATCTTCCTCATGTAGAGTTTTTATTATAAAAGTAAAGGCATCAACCCAATTCTTAAAAGATGACTCTTCTCCCCTAAAATTAATCTTTAGAATCTTCTTTCCCTTAAGGTCGTAATCATCATCAGCTAAAGAAATATATTCCACATCTTCTCTTTGTAATTCAAAGTCTGTGCTAGGATACTTCCAGATTTCATAAACTGAAAGATCAAGAAGGTCTCTGTGCCTCTTTTCTATTTCATCTTCACCCCAAGAGTCTAATAGGGCTAAGTCTTGATTCATCCTAATTCCACTCTTTTTGAAGCCACGTTTCCCATCTCGCTTTTTCTCAAAAGAAGAGTTTCCCATATCTGAGTTGTAGCCCGTAATAGTTAGATTGCCCAGCTTGTGAATCCATTTTTCGTGAATTTCTTCAGCATTGTCACCCAGCTCTTCAAACCAATCGTCATTTAATTTTTGCGGCATAATGTGTTCAATGCTGTAAGTTCCATCATCTAGGTGATTATAAATATCCTTAGTTTCAACAGTATTATAGTTTTCAATCTTATTAAATAAGTAATTTTTAAACCTGCCACGCATTAAGTAGATTTCTTTATTGTTTAAATTCTCATAAAATTCTTCATCCTTAGGGAACCTTCCAGAATCTCTCTTATTAATTAAGTTATATTTTAATTTGTCTACATAATTATCTGTAGACCCATCATACCTTATAATATCCTTGTTTAAATTCAAGAAAATTTTATTTAAAGCATTAGTTCCAACACTACAAATATTTCTCCTAAATAAGTAAGCTTCAATTGTTCTATAGATTCCAATTAAATCATCAAGACTTAATTTTTCATCGTCATATAAGCTAAAAACTTCCATTAGGAAGGGTTCTGTTACAGTAATTTCCATTTTCTTTAAATTAAACATGGATGCATCTAAGTCTCTATTATTAAAACCACTTTCTCCATCAAGTAGCTTCTTATAAAACTTAGAATATCTTAACATATCCTCAAGTAGTTCTTCCAAAGAATCATTGTGCCTATTAACATATTCTTTAAATTCGAAATAAACTTTAGCCATAGTTGGAGCAGAAGAAGTCTTTATACTTAAATAATTTCTAACAAAATTATCGATTTTTTTGTTAGTTAAGTCCTCAATCTTTATCCAATATTTTTCAAAGTATTTGTTTTGCTCATCTAGGGGTAAATTCATTAAAATAAAATTTCTTATCTTATCACCTTCACTAAGAGCAAGACCAGTAGAGTTTAAACTTTCAAAAATAAGTTGAGCGTCATCACCCTTTTCCAAAGTAATGGAAATAACTTGAAGTCTTAAAATTGCAGAATAAATTTCATCTATGTGATTAGCGTCCTTCTTTAACCTTTCATAAAAATACTTATAATTAATAGTTAAGTTAGAGTTTTCTACATACTCATCCTCTTCACCAAAAATTAAAGAATGAATTGCTTTTCTGTCTCTCTTTACGGGAATAAGTTTTATCCTGTCATCTTCCTTGGCCCACTTGGAAATAATAAACCTTTCCATTATTTGATCATTTAAGTCAACTTCCTGTGATTCAACTTCGCCTTTCTCCACTAGCTTGGCAATAGCCAAGAGGAGAAGAGTCACAGTTGTTAGTCTCTGCTGACCATCAATAATGTGATATTCAGTAGTAGAACCAGCACCAACAACATCAGAAACAATACTTCCAAAAAAATGGTTGCCTACATCAATCTTACTTAGTTTTAATAAATCATTATAAAGTTGTTTGCAGTTTTCAATCTTCCAATCATATCTTCTTTGGTAAACGGGAATAATATACCTGTGACTAGGTCCTTCCAGATAAGAAAACAATTGGATTCCATCGCCCTTCATTAGCTCCTCCAGTTTTTATATTTGTTAATAATTCTAGTTTAACACATGAATGTTAATAAAATCATAATTTCTATTCCTAATCAAAATAAATTTTTATTTGTTTCCTATCACAAATCTATTTTGATTTGTATTTTTTTAATTATTAGCTTTTACAAGTTCATAAATTTTTATGACTTTATGATTTCTTATAACTTCATGATTTCTTATAACTTCATTAATTTTTGTAACTTACTTATTATTTATAGCTTCATAAATGTCTAGAACTTTAAAATTTTTGTGAACTTGTGTTTTTAGGTCAAATGTTCTAAAATATAGTTAATTAAACTTTTGTTTAAATATGTATTTGTCTTTTGTTTTAAAATTAAATTTTTATTTACCATTTGACAATTTATACTTTCATGATTTTTATTTTAAATTCATCTTCGTAAATTGAATTTTATTTTTACTCGAGGTGGCTTATGACTTTTATTGATTATTCTTTGGAATCTAAATCTGACATTGCTTTTGTGGACATCAAGTCTTTTTATGCCAGTGTTGAGTGTGTCAAGAGGAACTTGGACCCTCTCTCCACTTGTCTTTGTGTCATGAGCAGGTCTAGCAATTCTAAGGGCCTTATTCTTGCAAGCTCTCCTACCTTTAAACGTGTCTATGGTAAGAGCAATGTTGGAAGATCAAGTGAGCTTCCCTTTGACGTGGAAACTAGGAAGTTTAGCTTTGAAAAGGCCAGAAGACAAAATATTGAGATCACTAAGTCTTATGTTGATTTTATTGAGAAGTGGGCGAAGAACACTCTTATTGTCCCTCCAAGGATGGCTCTTTATATTGAAGAGAACTTAAAGATCCAAAAGATTTTTGAAAATTATGCCCCAAAAGAGGACATCCTTCCCTATTCTATTGATGAGGGCTTTATTGATCTTACTAATTCTTTAAATTATTTTGTGCCTGACAAAAATATTTCAAGGCATGACAAGTTGGACTTTGTTTCTTCTATGATTCAGAGGGATATTTGGGAGAGAGCTGGTCTTTATTCTACTGTAGGTATGAGCAATGCCAACCCCCTTCTTGCCAAGCTTGCCCTTGATAATGAGGCCAAGAAGACTCGCAATATGCGCGCCAACTGGTCCTATGAGGATGTGGAATCCAAAGTCTGGGCCATTGATGATCTAAGTGACTTTTGGGGGATTGGGTCCAGGCTCAAGAGAAGGCTCAATGCTATGTCAATTTACACTGTCCGTGACCTAGCAAACTATGATCCTGATGTCCTCAAAAAGGTCTTTGGTGTCATGGGGCTCCAACTTTGGTTTCATGCCAATGGGGTTGATGAGTCTAAGGTCACAAGGCCCTACAAGTCTAAGTCCAGGGGTCTTGGCAACTCCCAGGTCCTACCCAGTGATTACAAGTCCCAAGATGAGATTGAGATTGTCTTGTCAGAGATTGCTGAGCAAGTGGCTGTTAGGATAAGACGTATTAGGAAGAAGGCTTCTGTGGTTGCCATTTATGTTGGATTTTCTCACTCAGAGAATAAAAAGTCTATCCATGCAAGAAGAACTATTAGGCCCAGCCAATCCACTAGGGTCTTGCAAGAGGAAGTCCTTAAACTTTTTAGGGAAAAGTATGATGGCGGTGACGTGAGAAATCTCGGTGTATCTTATGACAATTTGGTAGACCAGTCTTCTACTATTTTTGATTTTTTTGATGATGTTAAGGCCATTGAGAGGGAAGAAAGTCTTGACAGGACTATTGATGAAATCAGGGACAGGTTTGGCTTCACTTCTCTTCAAAGGGCCACTTCTCTAATGGAAGGTTCTAGGGTTATTGAAAGGAGCAAGTTAATTGGTGGCCACTGTGGTGGCATGGATGGTTTGGAATAATTTTGGAGGTGTTTGTATGGTTGATAGGTCTTATTTGCCCTTTAAGTCTGCTAGAGAATACATGGACAGGGGGATGGCAAAGTGGATGGGATTTTTTATCTCTGAGCACACTTCTGCCCTATCTCACATGGGAGATGCCATAGATTTTTCTTCTCAAATGTCTAATAAGGAAATTATACTTTTGATCAGTCAGGTTTATGTAAATAATCTTGAGGTTTTTGTTTTTACTAGTTTGAGACAAGAGCCTTATCTTGGCAGGATTAAGGAAATTTTTGATGGGAGTATTTATTTAAGTGGAGATGATCCTTTAAATATTAATTTTGAGGATATTATTAAAATTGTTCTTGCCGAGGAATTATGAAAGATTTAGAAAAGAATTCTCTTCAATTTGATTATTTTTCTATTAACTACAAAAATTTTGAGGAGACTTTTTACAAGTTTTCGAATATTAGTGTCCCCTTAATTTTTTTGACTGATGACCTTCTTCTCCACATGGTCTCCACAGGTCACTCTTATTTTCTCCTCAATTCCAAAAATTCTGCCGATGATAGGGACCATTATTTTATTTTTAAAAAATTTACAGGTTCAGAAAATAATTTTATCAGCCAGTTTGAATACTTGGGCCAAGTTTCTTCTCTTTATTTTGAGGATAAATTTTATGAGAGGAAGTGAGTATTCAGCCTAGGCTGATTTTTTTATTCTTTAATCTTTTATTTTGATTTTTATTCTATTTTTCTTAATTTTTTTATTTCTAAAATTTTTCTGTTTATCTTTATATCTTTTATCTTTTTAGACATTTTCATTTCACAACTTTTAAATTTCCACAAAAAAGAAGCTATATCAAGTGATATAGCCTCTTCATATATTTTTAAAACAAATCTTTTTGCAAGTTTATTCTTGGCTAGCTGATTTTGCCTTAACTTCTCTGATCTTAGCCATTGATTCGATAATAGAATCTGCAAGAGCTTCCATGTCGTTTTCGTTAGCCTTGTTAAGAGCTGAGTTAAGTGTAACTCTTTCTGGAAGTACGTCGAACATCTTAAGATTTTCGTCGATATATTCTTCAATCTTATCGCCAACTGTACAAGCCCAAGTACCATTTTCAATGATACCAACAGTTCTGTTTTGAACGTTAAGAGCTTCTAGGTCCATTAAGAAGTTTTTCATTACAGGATAAATACCTAGGTTGTAAGTCACAGATGCAATTACAATGTGAGAGTATTTAAATGTGTCTGCAATTAGATAAGACATGTGAGTGTTACTTACGTCGTGAACTACTACATTTGTCATTCCCTTGTCACAAAGTCTTGATGCAAGAGCTTGTGCAGCACGTTCTGTGTTGCCATACATTGATGCGTAAACAATCATTACGCCTTCTTCTTCTGGTTCGTATCTTGACCATTTGTCATATTTTTCGATGAACCATCCAAGGTTTTCTCTCCAAACTGGTCCGTGAAGTGGACAGATATATTTAATATCTACAGTTGCTGCTTTTTTAAGAACGTCTTGTACAAATGGACCGTACTTACCTACGATATTTGTTAAATATCTTCTTGCTGGGTCTAGGTAATCTCTTTCGAAATTAAGTTCGTCAGCAAATAGTTTTCCGTCTAGTGTACCGAAAGTACCGAAAGCGTCAGCTGCAAATAGTACTCCGTCAGTTGTATCAAAAGATACAAGTACTTCTGGCCAGTGAACCATTGGTGCTTCTAAGAATACGAATTCGTGTTTACCAAAGGAAATTGTGTCTCCTTCAGCAACTATAATTGTTTGTTCGTCAGGTACGTGGAAGCCGTATTGACGCATGAATTCAAATCCTTGTTCGCTTGCTATAACTTTTACATCTGGATATCTTAAGATGATTTCGTCAATAGCTGCAGCGTGGTCTGGTTCTAAGTGATGAATTACTAGGTAGTCTAGGTCTTCTCCATCAAGAACTTCAGTTATATTTTCTAAATAATCTTTTACAATTGACCAGTCAACTGTATCAAATAGTACGTTTTTTTCGTCTTTTAGTAAATATGAATTATATGTTACTCCTTCTGGTATAGGGAATATATTTTCAAATAATTCTAGTCTATGATCATTTCCACCAACATAGTAAAGATCATCTGTGACTTTTCTAACTGTATACATTATATCCTCCTTTATTTTCTATCAGCTGGGAAATCAGCTTCAATAAAGTTTTGCTTTTCTTCTTGACATTCTGGACATGTCCAATCGTCTGGTAGCTTGTCAAAATCTGTACCTGGATCGATTTCGCCTTCTGGATCTCCGTAGTTTGGATCATATTCATATCCACAGCCTGGACATACCATAACTTTGTAGTTAGGCGCTAATTTTCTAGGTTTAGATCTTCTAACTTTTTTCATTGGAGGTGCTGGTTCTTTTTCGCCAGTTCCTAATGCTTCAGCAAGAAGTGGCATGATTTCGAACATATCGCCAACTATACCGTAGTCACAGTTCTTAAAGATTGGAGCACCTGCGTTTTTGTTGATTGCAACAATTGTTGATGCGTTCTTAATACCCTTTAAGTGTTGGCTGGCTCCTGAAATACCACATGCGATATATAGGTTACCGTTGAATTTTTGTCCTGACATACCAACGTATCTTTCAAGTGGAACAAGTTTTAGAGTTTCTGCAACTGGTCTTGAAGAACCAAGTGCTGCACCTGCTGCGTGAGCAAGTTCTCTAGCCATATCCATATTTTCTTCTCCGCCGATTCCCTTACCTACTGATACAACTCTTTCAGCGTCGTAAACAGGAGTATCAATATCAATACCTACAGAGAAGTCATATCCATCTTTCTTAAGGTTTTTAACTAGTATATCAACAGCTTCCTCAGCTGTGTCTGCTTTTATAATTTCTCTTTTTCTATCTCCAGTGATAGGGCCAGCTTTTTTATCTAGTGCAGCAGCTCTACCTTTTTTCTTTGGAGCTTTACCAATAAGGTGACTTGCAACTACAACTCTTTGGATTTCAGAAGTACCTTCATAGATTGTTGTGATCTTAGCATCTCTGAAGAATCTTTCTACGTCCATACCCTTTAGGTATCCATTACCACCGTGGATTTGAAGAGCTTCGTTAACAACCCACATTGCAACTTCAGATGCAACTGTCTTACACATTGCAGCTTCCATTGAGTAGTTTTCGTGATTTTGTTTCATTTCAGCAGCTGAATAAACCATAAGTCTTGCAGCTCTGATTTTTGTAGCCATATCAGCAATCTTGAATGCAACTGCTTGTTGTTGAGCAATTGGTCTACCAAATTGAACTCTTTCTTTTGCATAAGCAAGTGCAGCTTCATAAGCACCTTGTGCAATACCTAGTGCTTGAGATGCGATACCAATTCTACCACCGTCAAGTGTTTGCATTGCAATTCTAAATCCTTGGCCTTCTTTACCAAGTAAGTTTTCCTTTGGAACCTTAACATTGTTAAATTGAAGTTCAGCAGTAGTTGAAGATCTAATACCTAATTTGTCATAGTGATCTCCAAATGTGAATCCATCCCATCCTTTTTCTACTATGAAAGCAGAAATTCCGTGAGTACCAATTCCTGGTGTAGTTACTGCGTATACTACATAAGTATCAGCAGCTGGAGCGTTTGTGATGAAGATCTTGTTACCATTTAGGATGTAGTGATCTCCTTCAAGAACTGCAGTTGTTTCTGTACCACCTGCATCAGAACCAGCATTTGGTTCAGTAAGTCCAAAAGCACCAAGTTTTTTACCTTGAGCAAGAGGTTTTAAATATTTTTCTTTTTGTTCTTTAGTACCAAAAGCTTGGATTGGATAAGATCCTAGTGAAGTGTGAGCTGATAATACAACACCAACACCAGCGTCTACTCTTGAAAGTTCTTCTACAGCGATAGCGTAAGAAATAACATCCTTACCTGCTCCACCTTCTTCTTCTGAGTATGGAAGACCCATCCAACCGTTTTCGCCAATCTTCTTAATGATTTCTTCCGGGAATTCATTGTTTTGATCAAGTCCAAAAGATAATGGCTTGATTTCTGCTTCTGCAAATTCTCTGATAGCCTTACGAAGGGCTTCATGTTCAGCAGTTGTCTTGTACATATTTGACATATTTTCCTCCTTTTAAGATTAAAGATAATTAAAGTAATAGATACTTTAATAGTTAAAAACAAAAGATACACCAAGTCGGTATACAATAATTAAAGTATACAACAAACTTACTAAAGTGTCAAAACATTTTCACTATATTTTTAATAAAATATAAAAAATTTTTTTAGAAAATCCTTCGTTTTCCTACTGAATTATTTATACCCTATTTAAAATTTTTTATAATCAATTTAATCCTTTAATTGATAAATTCTTTTTTTGTTGTAAAATATAAAGTTAACAAGAAGATGTTTATTGTAATGGGAGGAATTATGAATTTAGAAAAATTATTAGAGTGGAGAAGATCTTACAGGAAGTTTGACGAAGAAAAAGAAATATCTAAAGAAGATATTGATGGAATTTTATCTTCTATTAAATTTGCTTCTTGTGCAAACAACAGACAGTTTCTCAGATTTATTTCTGTGGAAAGTAAGGATAAAGTTTTAGAGATTTTTGATAACACAAGATGGGCTGCTTCCCTTCCTAATGGTGCTGGTAGGCCTAAGGAAGGTGAAAGACCTGTTTATTTTATTGCTATCTTAAGTGACAAGGAAAAGAAATTAAAGTTTGATGGAGTTGATCAAGGACTTGTGATTTCTAATTTAACTCTTGCTGCTGCAGAAAGAGGTATTGGATCTTGCATCATTGGAAGTGTTCTTGATGAGAAGATGCGTGAAATTTTATCCTATGATGATAGATATACTTGTAATCTCGTTGTGGCTTTTGGCTATCCTAAGATTGAATCCTCTATAAAAGAAATTAATTTAGAGGAAGACCAATCATATTACCTAGACGATAAGAAAAACTATGTTGTTCCAAAGTACAAGCTTGATGATATTGTAAGGAGGATATGATGAGTGATAGCGAAAAATCTTTTTCAAGTTTTGTAAGTAGAAAGGCAAAATTATATTTTATAGATGCCCTTGGCGCTATGGCCTTTGGTCTTTTTGCAACTCTCTTAGTTGGTACAATTTTAAATACTATTGGCAAGTCCTTTAATATTTCATTTTTGACAGATGTCCTTTGGCCTCTCGCTCAAAAGGCAACGGGACCTGCTATTGCAGTTGCCATTGCCACAGCCATGTCTGCCCCAAGTCTCGTTGTCTATGCGGCAACTGTTGTTGGAATCGCAGGCAACGATCTTGGAGGTCCCATGGGTGTTTATATTGCCACTATAGTAGCTGTTGAGTTTGGAAAGCTTGTTAGCAGAAAAACAAAAATTGATATTATAGTCACTCCTGCCATTACAGTTTTAACTGGTGTATTTGTTGCAAACTTTGTTGGACCTTATATTGGCAACTTCATGAATCTCTTGGGAGCAATTATTATTAACGCAACAAATAAGGCACCCTTCTTTATGGGAATAATTGTCTCAGTCGTTGTGGGTATTGTATTGACCCTTCCAATTTCTTCTGCAGCCCTATCAATGATGCTTTCACTTTCATCCCTTGCTGGTGGAGCTGCAACTATTGGTTGCTGTTGTCAAATGGTTGGATTTGCAGTTATGTCTTACCGTGACAACAAGGTTGAGGGACTTGTGGCCCAAGGTCTTGGAACTTCAATGTTACAAATGCCAAACATTGTGAGAAAACCTCTCATAATCATCCCACCAATCCTTTCATCAGCAATACTTGGACCAGTGTCCACAATGGTGTTTAAACTAGAGAACACTCCCCTAGGTTCAGGTATGGGAACTAGTGGACTTGTGGGACAAATTTCAACCTTTGCTGCCATGCCCGATGTCCCTTTTATGAAACTTTTGGGAATAATTTTACTTATGCATATAATCTTGCCAGGTCTTGTGACTTTTGTCATTTATGAAGTTCTCTACAGGAAAGGCCTAATTCAAGATGGCGATATGAAGTTATATTTTAAATAATTTTTATTAACTTATAAATTTTTGCATTAAAACCTGCTAACAAAAGTCAAGCATAACCTGAAATTAATTTCAGGTTATTTGAT
>CABQNX010000031.1 GCA_902465645.1 uncultured Peptoniphilus sp. | reverse complement strand
TCAAATAACCTGAAATTAATTTCAGGTTATGCTTGACTTTTGTTAGCAGGTTTTAATGCTTAAAATTTTACCAGGTGCAGAGGCCTGTTTTTTCTTGGATTTTCCAGAGAATCCTCATAATAAATCTACTTTCATAAAAGTCTTCGATAGGTAAGGTGTAATCGCCATCTTCATTATTCCAAATTCTTGCGTAATAGTTCTTCATCTCCTCTGCCATTGGTGAATCTTTTTTCATTTCAACTGCAAGATTTGTCTCAAGGTTAAAGTTGTCCAGGTTTCTCCTTGTATAGTTGGCTGATCCAAGGATGGCAAGTGGGTCCTTGTCTTTGAAGTCGAAGTAAATAAATTTTGTGTGGAACTGCTCGCCCGATGTTTGGTACCAGCGAATATTTATGTCAGGATAGTTTTCCTTTAATTCGCTTAGGGCAGGCCTATTTGGTGATCCATTTTTCTCAAGTCCAAAGGCATCCTTGTTTAAATCTGCAATGATTTTTACATCAACACCACGCTTTGCAGCTTCGCCAAGTTCTCTTAAAATCCTAAATTCTGATAGATAAAAGATTCCAAGATTTATCTCGTCGCCCTTTTTTGTTTCCTTAATATTTTTTGAAATTTCATCATAAATTTTTCCCTCAGTGATGACCTTTAGCTTGTAGGGAGAAGTAACTTCTTCTGCCTTAAAATTTTCTATTACGTCAGGTAATTTGTCAAAAAATATGGACTCAGACTTAATTAAATCTTCCATGGACTTGCCACGAAAGACCATTACCACATTGGAGTGGTGGGCTGATGGATCGTGGGGATTTGCCGAAGCAACCAGGGCTTCCTTTTCTGAAATCAGGACCTTCCTGTGGTTGCCCTTGAAGTTTGCAAGTTTTAAAATTGACCTAACATTTACCTTGTCGGCATCCTTGTCAAAAAAGTTTTTGATCCAGCCGCCACCAGATGTTCCAAACCACTGGATATAGGCCCTGTAAATCCCAGATACAAGGGCATTGGAGTCACGTATCTTGTTTAGGTCAGTGACCACAACTTCAATTCCATTTTCACGAAGCCTTTTTAGATTATCTTCTTCATAGGCCCCGTAAAAATTATTTATTGGGTCTGTGACAAATAAAATTGGCATTTCAGGATTTTCCTTCTTCTTTGCAATTAAGAGGTCCGTCATCTCCTTTACTTGACTTGGGAAGGTAATGGAGTTTGGGTACTCGTCGTTAAAGAGGAAGAAGTCCAGCATGAGAAAGTCCTGGGCATTCTTTATAAGGTCCATCTCGCGTTTAAAAATCCTCTTCTCGTGAAGTCTCTTTCCATCCTTTAGATAGGTCAAGTCATACAAAAACTCGCAATCAGCATCCCTAAAGTCAGATGACAGGTTGGTGCCAGGGGGATTTTTTGTATTCAAGCTGTATATAATTGGAATAATAATAAGTAGTAAAATAAGTATCATAATTTTCTTTTTCTTTTTCAAAATCTTCTCCAAAAATTAAATTAGTTTGTGGGGATCAGGTCTTGGACTATTGTCCCAAGCTTTCCATAAACTCGGTTAAATTTAATATAATATCTTCCTGTATTAGGATATCTAATATAAAAAGATATCTCTTCTCCATTTCTCAAATTTTCATTTTTACTCCACTCAATGCTTGGATTGTGAAGAATCTTTTCTATTTCTTCCCTGTCCTTCTCATTTTTTAAACTTACAATTTTTGGATATTCAAGGATTTCTATTTCAGCCTTGCCAGAACCATCGTAGCCTGTGAAGTGAAACTGAATTGTGAGAGGATCCATGTTCACATAGGCGTCAGGCTTTCTTAGCTTTACATAATAAAAGCAAGTGGAAATTATTATTAAGATTGCAAAAATTATAAAAGCTAAATTCTTTTTAGATTTCAAGTTCTTATTAACCATCAATATCACTCCTTCTTTTCCTTTATTATATCAAAGTTTTAAGACTAACTTGTAAATAAAAATTTACACAAAATAAATTGACAAGTGTTATAGACTGTTATATAGTGTTATGTAATAAGGAGGCAAAATGAAAATTATTTTAATAAATGGATCCTCAGTTCCTCTTTATGAACAGATAAAGAATGCTATAAAAGAAAATATCTTAAAAAACAAGGTTGAAGAAGGCGAGCAGCTTCCTTCTGTGAGGACTCTTTCCAAGGATTTAAAGGTAAGCATCTTGACAGTGAAGAAGGCCTACGACGAACTTGAAGAAGAAGGATTCGTCGAGTCTAGGCAGGGACTTGGGACCTTTGTGGCAGGCAAAGATTCAGAGGTCAAGAGAGAAGAAATGCAAAAAGAATTGGAAAATCACTTGCAAGAAGCCATAAAATTATCTGCCGATTTAGATTTAGATAAGGAAACAATTTTGGAATTATTTGAATTTTTATACAAGGAGGGCTTGGACTATGACGAATAAAATTGAAGTTAGAAATTTAAAAAAGACCTATGACAATTTTGTCTTGGGAGAAGATTCCTTTGAAATAAAAAAGGGATTTATCACTGGATTTATTGGAAAAAACGGAATGGGAAAGACAACAACTATAAAATCCCTCTTGTCTCTAATAAATTATGATGGAGAAGTTCTTGTTGACGGAGAAGATGCAAGGAATTTAAATTATCTTCAAGATGTGGGGATAATTATGGACGATTCCTTCTTGTCAAAGGACTGGAAGATTTCTCTTGTAAATGAAGCCATGAAGTGTGGCTATGAAAATTGGAAGGAAGAAAAGTTTTTTGAATATGTCAAAAAATTTGGAATAGAAAAAGATAAAAAAGTAAGGGAATTATCTCGTGGAATGAAGATAAAACTTATGCTTTCTATTGCCCTTTCTCACGAGGCAAATCTTTTGATATTAGATGAGCCAACAAGTGGACTTGACCCAAGTATGAGAGATGAACTCACAGATATTTTAAAGGACTTTGTGGAAGACGAAAATAACACAGTGCTTTTTTCCACACATATCACTGAAGACTTGGACAGGATTGCCGACTATATTATTTTTATCGATGATGGAAAAGTAATTGATTCATGTAGTAAGGAAGAATTCTTGGAAAAATATTTAGTCCTAAAGGGTGGACCAGAGGACAAAGACCTTTTAAAAGATTTTGACGTCCTTGGCATAAAAGCAAACTCAACTTCCTTTGATGCCCTTGTAAAAAATGTAGAGAGAGAAAATATTTCAGATGGCTTATTTGTTGAAGAGCCAGATATAAATAAGATTTTAGTTTTATATGGGAGGAAGAAATGAAAGATATAAAGAAGATTGTAAACTTAGACTATATTTCCATTAAGCCCTACTTTACCCTCAAAAATTTAATAATAATGATTTGCTTGTACTTGGTCTACTTCTTTATAACAAGTAATCCCTTGACTGCAAACTCAGCAATCCTCATATTTTCTATAGTTTATTCTTCCTATCCCTTTTTAATAGGAGAAGAAGCAGGGATCGACAGTCTCTATAGGATCTTTGGCATAAGATATGAAAAAGTTGTAATAGGCAGGTATGTCTTTGCTCTGGTTTTATTTATCTTTGCCCTTTTAATAAGCATAGTTTTCTCAACGATTTTTTCTTTCTTTGTTGAGACTGCTGACATAAGAGAATTTTTGGCGACAAGTTTAGCCTATCTCCTAGTCTATTTAGTTTTTATTTCCCTTAAGTATCCACTTTATTTTAAGTTTGGATACAAGAAGGCTAAGTCCATTTCGGCTTTAACTTTTGCCTTAATTGGTCTACTTTCTTTTCTTGTCATGGCTCTCAAGGATTCTTTAAATGACCTATTTATATTTATGGAAAATAATATTTTTATGACTTTACTAATTTCACTATTACTTGTTTTGCTAATAGTATTCATGTCTATAAAAGTTTCACAAAAACTTTATAAGAAAAGAGATTTATAAAAAAATAAGGTGTTGGAAAAATCCAGCACCTTTTTCTTTTATAAAATTATTCGTCGAAGCCACCTGTGTAGAGCTTGTAATAAATTCCCTTTTGTTCAAGTAGGTCAGCGTGGTCGCCTCTTTCGACTATCTCGCCATTTTCCAAGACGATAATAACGTCAGAGTTCATAATTGTTGAGAGCCTGTGGGCAATGACAAAGGTTGTTCTTCCCTTCATGATTTGGTCCATGCCCTCTTGGACAATTTTTTCTGTACGAGAGTCAATTGACGATGTTGCTTCGTCTAGGATCATAACTGGTGGGTTATAGATTTCTGCTCTTGCAATAGAAAGGAGCTGCATTTGTCCTTCTGATAGTTCGCCACCTGAACCACTTATCATGGTGTCATAGCCATCCTTTAAGTTCTTGATAAAGTCGTGGGCATTAGTCCTCTTTGCAACTGCAATAGTTTTTTCCATGTCCACATCTTCTACAGAGTAATTTATATTTTCTGCAATTGTACCTGTAAAGAGGTGGGTGTCTTGGAGAACCATGCCAAGTGAGGAACGAAGGTGGTCCTTCCTAATCCTTCTTATGTCTATGCCGTCAAAGGTGATTTCACCACTGTCGATTTCATAAAACCTATTGATCAGGTTAGTGATAGTTGTCTTGCCGGCACCTGTTGCCCCAACAAAGGCAACCTTTTGGCCAGGTTTTGCATAGAGGTTTATATCTTTTAGGATTTTCTTCTTTCCATCGTAGGAGAAGTCAACATTTTTAAAGCGAATGTCTCCCAAAAGTTCTTTGTACTCGTCAGTCTTAAGGTCGTGCCAATAATATTTTTCTTTTCCGTCAACGACTTTTACAACTTTTTCAACTTCGCCAGAGTAGTCTTCTGGCTCAACTTCAAGGAAGTCAAAAATTCTTCTGGCACCTGCTATGGCAAGGACAACAGAATTGATGTTACCACCAATTTGTCCCATAGGACCTGTTAAGGTTCTTGAAAGTTGTAGGAAGGATGCCACCACTCCAACAGTGATGCCAAAGCCACCGTGAACTGCCATAAGGCCACCGATTAGGGCAAAGAGAATATATTGGAAGTTTCCAATCCCAAAAATTATTGGGAAGAGGAAGAGTCCCAGCCTATTGGCTATCATGGTGTTTTCCATGAGTTCTTCGTTAATTATCCTAAAGTCTTCGATTGCATCGTCTTCGTGGTTAAAGACTTTTACAACTCTTAGGCCGTCAATCATCTCTTCGATGTAACCGTTAGTCTTGGCAAGAGATTTTTGCTGGTTCAAGAAGAAGTGGGAAGACTTGCCCCCAATTACATTCATGGTAAAAATCATAAGTCCCACTGTCAAAATTATTATCAGTGACAGGAAGAAGGACTGTGAAAACATGGCTATTAGGACCATGATAATTGTCATGGCAGAGGACACAAAGGATGGGAAGGACTGGGCTATCATTTCTCCAAGGGCCCTAACATCATTTGTGTAGTAGGACATAATGTCCCCGTGACTATTCCCATCAAAGTAGGAGACAGGAAGGGACTGCATCTTCTTAAACATAGTCTTTCTCATTTCACCAAGAGTAGTTTCAGATATTGAAGCCATAAGTCTTGAATAGGTGAAGGAGGAGATGACCCCGATCCCTAAGAAGATTCCCATCTTAATTAACATGGCCAAGAGATTAGAAAAATCTGGGTTTTGGCTATTGACCAAGGGGATGATGTAGTCGTCAATTAAAAATCTCATGAAAAGTGACACAGAAATTGTGGCAAGGGATGAAATTATTACCATAAGGGCTACTCCTAGGAGCTTAAACTTATGCCTTTTAAATATAAAGGAGAATAATTTTTTTGCTGCTTCCTTGTTTTCAGGAGATGTAATTTTTGTCTTATTCTTCTGCATCAAAATCACCGTCACTTTCTTGAGTTTCATTAATTTCTTTATAGATTGGACTCTTTTCTATAAGTTCTTCGTGCCTTCCTAGAGATTCAATTTCGCCAAGGTCAAGGACTAGGGTGTAGTCAGTGTTCTTTAAAGACTTGATCTTTTGTGAAATCAAAATCTTTGTCATGTCTGGCCTTAATTTATTAAGTGAAGAAATTATTTTTTCTTCAGTCTTGTTGTCAAGGGCAGAAGTTGAGTCGTCCATAATTAAAATCTTTGGATTCTTTAGTATTGACCTTGCAATGGAAATTCTCTGCCTTTGACCACCTGAGAAGTTAGTTCCTCCCCTTTGGACCTTCATGTCAAGGTCCTTTTCGGGGTCAATAAAGTCATCACAAGAAGCAATGTAGAGGGCTTCTTTTAACTCTTCGTCACTTAGGTCATCGCCAGCCCATTTTAAGTTCTCACGTAAGGTCCCAGTGAAAAGTTGATTTTTTTGTAGGACTACAGAAACTTGGTCACGAAGAGACTCTAAGTCATAGTCACGCACATCTTCTCCTCCAACATAGACAGTCCCCTTTGTTGGGTCAAAGAGCCTTGCAATTAGGCTAATAAGTGTGGACTTACCAGAACCTGTTGGCCCAATCATACCCACATAATCGCCAGAATTTATCTTTAGATTAATGTTTTTTAGGACTGACTTGTCCAAGTCGCCAGAATAAGAAAAGAAGACGTCATCAAAGGCGATTTCTCCATTTTTAACTTCCTTCACAGAATTTTCTGGGCTTACGATAGAAGGCTTAGTTGCAATAACTTCGTTGATACGTCTTATGGAGTTTCTCGCAATTGTAATTTGAACGAGAATCATTGAGAGCATCATAAGTGAAATTTGAATTTGAATTGCGTAAGTAACAAGACCTGTCAAGGCTCCAGTTGTCATCTTGCCAGCCACAATAAAGTGACTTCCCAACCAGGCAATTAATATTGTCATGAGGTAGGTTGAAAAGTTCATTAAAGGATTGGAAAAAGCTAGGAGCTTGGAAGCCTTGATATAATTCTTTTGTAGGTCATCAGAAACTTCATTAAACTTTTGAATTTCCTTTTCTTCTTTTACAAAGGACTTGACCACACGAATGGCAGATAGATTTTCTGACACGTCGGTGTTAAGCTTGTCTGTAATCTTAAAAACTTTTTCAAAAATTGGATAGGCTCCCTTTATTATAAGTCCCATCCCAATCCCTATTAGGGGAATAATAATTACAAAAGTTGGAGCAAGGTCCCTTGAAAGCCTAAAGGACATGATGAAGCAAAAGATTAGGGTAAGGGGCGAACGGATTGCCATCCTTATAGTCATTTGAAAGGCCATTTGCACTGATTGGACATCAGTTGTCATACGGGTAATAAGTGAGCCAGACTTAAATTCATCCATATTCTCAAAGGAAAAGTCTGTAATATTTTTAAACATTGAGGCCCTCATATTTTTTGCAAGACCACTTGATGCCTTAGTGGCAAGATAGCCTGAGATCACGCCAGTGGCAAGGGAAATGCCCGCCGCAATAAATAAAATTATTCCGTACTTAATTATATTTTGAGAGGAGTTAACCAAGATCCCCTGGTCTATTATTTTTGTCATGAAGAAGGGGATTGATGCGTTCATCAAGACCTCTAGCAAAACAAAAAAAGGCGAGAGCACAGCGTACTTTTTATACTCGCCTAGGTTATCGAAAATTACTTTTAACATATAACACTTCCTAAATACATATTTAACATTAAACTTTTACCCAAAAAAATTTTTTTAAACTCAATTATAAAATTTTAACATATTATACTCAAGATTTACTTAAATAATTTGTAATTACAAATTATTTGTAATAATATATAATTATCAAATATATGGAGGGATAACATGACAGACAATAAAAAAGAAAAAGAATTAATAGAGAACTCAACAACTCTTTCTGATGCAAAAAAGGAAGAAATGAAAGCTAACATGGACCAACAAAAGGAAATCAACCCAAAGGATAGACCAGATTCAGATATCTATGCAAAGACTGAAGGACAAGATCCTGAAACAGGAATCGAAATTCCAACAGACGAAGAAGTTGAAGAAGCCAAAGAATGGGTTGACAACGAAAATAGAATGTGATTTTTTAGGGCCTAGTGATAGGCCTTTTTTTGTAAAAAATATAGGAGTTTTTATGGATAGCAAATTTTTAAACTGGCTCCTTGGAATAAGGAACGACGTCTTAAATAGGTACATGATTGCCATCACTCACCTGGGAACTGGAGGAGCAATTTGGCTTTTTACAGTTTATATCCTCTTCTACTTAGGCTTTAGGGTTGAGAGCATAAATGTAATACTTGCCCTTATATTTAACGGGATAGTCTGCAATCTCTTATTAAAAAATATCCTAAAGAGAAAGAGACCATCTTGGATAAATAAGGTTGAACTTCTTATAAAGAATCCAAAAGATTTTTCCTTTCCATCAGGCCACGCGTCCTCTTCCTTTGCCGCAGCCCTTACGATTTACTTTTACTTCAGGGGGATGGGGATTTTCTTTCTTGTGATTGCAGGCCTAATTGCCTTCTCAAGAATTTATCACTTTGTCCACTATCCCAGCGACGTAATCATTGGGGCAATCATTGGAATAATCATCGCCCTTCTCACAAAAAATTACTACGACAAATTTATATTGGACTTTATGCAGGTAAATCTTCCCTTTTTATTTGGACCTCTTCCTAAGATCTGAGAAGAAGCTAGAGATTTGGCTTGCACATTCTCTTTCCAAGATACCATACTCATAATTAATCCTATGATTAGTTATGAGTTTTTCTATTTTTTGGTGGGAAACCACTGCTCCAAACCTCTTGTTGCGGGCACCAAAATATAAATTTTTGATTCTTGCATTTAAAATTGCTCCTACACACATGAGGCAGGGCTCAAGGGTAACGTAGATGTCACAGCCTTCCAGATGATAAGAATTTAAATGCCTTGAAGCCATAGATATGGCCATAATCTCTGCGTGGGCTGTGGGATTTTGCAAATCTTCTTTTTTATTGTAACCATATCCAATTATTTTATTATTTTTTACGATGACACATCCAATGGGCACGTCATCTGATAAGAGAGACCTGCGGCCATAGCGGATTGCCTCTTTCATAAACTTAATTTCCATAAAAATATTATATCAAAAGGAAAAAAATAAAGAAGAATTACAGCTACTTATTCAAATAAAAGAATATATGAAAAATAAACACTATGTTATAATATGATATGTAATAATAATTATTTATAAATTAAAATCTTATAAATATGAATGACTAGCTTAAGACTTAAAAATAAAGCTTTGAAAATACAAATAACTTATTAATATAGCAAATTACCTTTAATTGAAATACAAGAGCTGGACTTCCAGCAGGGAGGAACAAATGACTTTTAAAATAATATCCGACTCCTCATGTGATTTAGATAAAAAGACATTGGACGATTTAGATATAGAAGTTTTAAAAATAAACTGTGTAGATGAAGAGGGCCAAGACCTATCTGAAGATATGTCCAACAAGGAAATCTACAATAAGATGAGGGAAGGAAACTTTTTTAAGACAAGCCAGATAACTTTCTATGAGTACCTAAAGAAGTTTGAAGAGTTTGCAGAAGAAGGCAAAGACATTATTTGCTTAACCCTATCCTCAGGCCTAAGTGGTACCTATCAAAATGCCTGTATGGCAAAAAAAGAAATTGAAGAAAAGTACGACATAAGAGTTGAGATAGTGGACTCACTTGCAGCATCAGTTGGCTTTGGACAAATTACTTATTTTGCAGGACTTGCTGCAAAAAATGGTGCTACTTATGACGAAGTCTTGGACCTTCTTAAATTTTTGGTGGAAAAAACAAAGCACATATTTACTGTTTATGACCTAAAATACCTTTATGAAGGCGGAAGAGTTTCCAGGACCAAGGCAAGGATCTCAAGTGTCCTAAACATACTCCCAATATTAGAAGTCGATGAAGAGGGACGTCTCTTCGTATCGGAAGTAGTGAGGGGGAAGAACAAGTCCTACAAGAAGATGATGGAGATGATGGAAGAAAAAACTTCATCAGATGGATTTGATAGGGTCTTCCCAGTCTATGCCGATGACATAAAAATTCTTGATTCATTAATAAAAAAGTTAGAAGACAGGGGCTATGACAAGTTCCTATCCTTAGAAGTGGGACATACTATTGCAGCCCACGTGGGGCCAGACATATTTGGTCTAGCCTACCTTTCTGAAAATATTCCAGAAAAATTTAAAAAGTATTTAGATTAATCGATTTTAAAATTAAAAATTCACAAAAAATTAGGAAGTCACGCGACTTCCTTTTTTAATTTCTTAAATTTTTATAATCTCATGCTTTTTTAATTCTTAGCGCAGACTTATTTAGCATCTTCCTCAGTGAATAAAGGGCAATAGCAAATACTACTAGTTCTGATACAACTGCTCCGAAGAAGAGGTATTTCACTCCAAATAAGTGAACCATTAGATAAATTGAAAGGAAAAGTGAAACTGATCCTCTCAAAATATTTATTATGATGGAATACTTTGGGTCTCCAATGGCAGATGAGAGGGATGCGATAAACAAGTTGTGACCTGCAAATAAAAACATAAGGGCGTAGATCCTCATTGGCCTAATAGAAGATGAGATCATACTCTTGTTTTCCAAGAACATATTGAACTGAGTTTCTGCACCAAAGTAGGCGATGGCATACATAATCACAGAAATTATAAAGACAAAGATAAAACTCATCCTTATAATCTTTATGGACTTGTCCCTTTCCTCGGAACCGTGATAGTAGGAAAGTAGGGGCAGAGTCCCATGGCAAACTCCCTGGAAGGTGGAGCTGGCAAAGAGTGACATGTAATTTATAACTGCGTAGGCAGAAAGATATTCAGGTGAAAGATACTTTATTATAAATAAGTTAAAGATAAAGACAAAGGTTGCAGTGTTTAGTTCAGAGATAAACTCTCCAAAACCATAGACAACAGTCTTTTTTAAATAATGAAAGACTTCTTTAGCACTCATCTTAATTTTTACAAAGCGAAGGTAACCCTTGGCGGCCCTAAAGTGAATAAAAAATATGAGGCAAGACAAAAATTGTGCAATACCCGTTGCAAGGGCAGCTCCTCTTACTCCCATTTGAAACTTGTGGATTAAGATGTAGTCTAAGATTATATTTGTTACACAAGCAGAAACTGCACCAATAATTGCAGTCCTAGGAAAGCCGTCTACCTTTACCAAGACCTCAAAGGCATAGGCAATGATGTAGAAGGGCGAGAAGAAGACAATTACAGACAGATAGTCGTGAGATAGGTGGAATAGAGTTGAGTCTGCCCCCAAAAATCCTATTATTTGATCCATAAAAATTATTGCAATAAGAGCAAGCAATACAGAAAAAGTCAGGATAAATAAAATTATAAAGGTAAAGACCTTGTTGGCCTCATCCTTGTTTCCCTTACCTAGTTCTATTCCTATAATTGTTTGTGATCCAACACCAGTTATAATTGCAATTGCAAACAAGAAGTTCACATAAGGCACAACTATTGTTACAGCCGATAGCTCTAGCTCGCCAGCAAAGTTTGCAACGAAGAAGCCGTCTACGATTGTGTATATAGAAAAAACCCACATTGCAATAATAGATGGGATTACAAACTTAAAAAATTGTTTATTTAAACTCATAAAACACCTCTAATCTAGTAATTATATATTAATTAATTTTTTTAGGCAATAAGCTAGTCAATAACATATTCTATTACAATTTTTATAAGTCTTTGTTATAATGAGTTTAATAAAAAAAGGGAGGAAGATTATGAAACCAATTATAGGAATTTCTGTTAACTCACTTAGGGATA
>CABQNX010000030.1 GCA_902465645.1 uncultured Peptoniphilus sp. | reverse complement strand
TTTTTTAAATTAGAGTTTTGTTCTTGAATTTTTATCTCGATTAAAAACTCTTAAAAACCTGTTCATTACTGTAGTAGAGTTTTAAATATTTTTTTATTTTTCATAAAATTTTTTAAAATATTTTTTTAAGATTTTAAAAAGTATAATCCTTTGTTCATTTTAACCCCTATCAGTATAAAGTATTATAAGAAAAAAAAGCCCGAGTTTTTTTAACTCAGACTTAAAATTAATTTTCACATCTTCTTACAAAATCCAAAAACAAATTTCTACTAGCCTCATCGCTATCAAATAGAATTTCAGGATGCCATTGGACCCCAATAATGTTGTGGTCATTATTTATCATCTCAACTGCTTCAACAATATTATCTTGAGATTTCGCTGCTATTTTAAGTCCTCTTCCCAACCTATCAATGGCTTGATGGTGGATAGAGTTTACAAAAATTCTCTTGTTCCCTAAAATTTCTATAAGTTCAGAATCTTCTTCTACATCAACACTGTGAACAGGACTGTATCTTGGAATCTTATTTTGATTATGAACTATTTCTGATGATATATTTAAAATCAAGGATCCACCAAGATAAGCATTTAAAATTTGACTTCCTCTACAAATTCCTAGAAGAGGTATACTTCTCTTATTAAAAATATATTCCAAAATATCAAGCTCTTGGTCATCTCGCCTACAAGTTAATTCTCCAGTATATTCATCAGCGCATTGTTTACATATTACAGGATTGATGTCGTTTCCACCAGACAAGATTACTCCATCTAGCTTATCCATCAAGGCATAGGTATCTTCTTTTGAATCTGGAGTTGGAAGAATAACAGCAACTCCCCCAGACCTATTGATGGCATTGGCATAATCTCTTGTAACAAAATTATAAATTTTTCTTCTGTTCTCTTTTTCCTTTATCGTCAAATCATCTTCATCAGCCTTATAACCAGCTGTGATTCCTATAATAGGTTTCAAAATAATCTCCCCTTACATTTAATGTAAATATGTATTTTCTAGTATACAGGAAATGCAAAATTTAACAAGTTCTTATATAAATATTTGAAAAAAAATACATTTTTAATATTTAAAATAGTTTGTTAATTTTAAATTTAAATAAGTGTACGCCTAAAGTTTTATGCTATTAAGATTTTCCATTTTTTTCTAAAAATAGTGTAAAGAAGGAAATTACCAAAAGACCTGCTGCGATTAATATTGATTTAATTCCCAAGCCTTTAGAAGTCAGGTAGCCAAGGGCTGCTCCCAATCCAAAGATAAGGATAACTGTGTAATATTTTTTTGCATTTTCAAGATAAACATCTTGCTTAGTTATATGATACTTGGAAAGATTTTCTGTTGCTGATCTTAGGTTCCCTATGCACATAGTTGTGGCAAAGTTAAGTCCATAAATTTTTTTAAAGGAATAAACTTGCATGGCACAAGAAAAGGATAAGAGAGCGTTAGCCAAATTATTTAAACTTTCTGGAATCATGGCCACTAGAATCATAATTATTATTTCAAATCCAATTACATATTGACGCCAGTGGAGGACTCTTTTTTCAATTGCATCTTCAAACCTGACTGCAACATAGACTCCAAGAGCAAAGGATAGGACTGGGATTAAGTATGCCAAGGATTCTTTAAAATTCAAGTCTACTACGTTTTTGAATAAGAGAACTATATTTCCCGTTTGTGCATTGGCGAAGACCTTCCCCCTCATTAGATAGGAGTAGGCATCTTGAAAGCCACCTGCCAAGGTAATAAAGACTATAACCAAAAATGTTTCGTGTAAATTTTCATAAGATTTTAATTTCATTTTAACCACCAATATATAGTCTAATACAAAAATAATTTTCTGCAATGAAAAACAGGTGATTGATTTCAACCACCTGCAATTCTTTTAATTATAAAATTTTATGGAAAACAAAAAATTATTTTGTTCCTATATCTTTTCTGTAGTAAACTCCTTGGAAAGAAATTTTTTTCACATTTTCGTATGCTTTCTTGCGAGCTTCTTCTAAATCTTTGCCTAAGGCTGTAATTGATAGGACCCTTCCACCATTTGTGTAAATTCCATCAGTCTTCTTAGTTCCGTTGTGGAATACTATTAAGTCCTTGTCCACCTTGTCAAGTCCCTCAATAAGTTTTCCCTTTTCGTAGGATCCTGGATAACCACCTGAACACATGATAACTGTTAGGCAAGTCTCATCCTTCCACTTAATGTCATCTGCTTCTAATTTTCCATCTATTGTCTTATTTAAAAGTTCATATAGGTCGACATCAAGTCTTGGCATTAGGACTTCTGTCTCAGGGTCTCCAAATCTTACGTTGAATTCAAGAACCTTAGGCATATCATCTTCTATCATAAATCCAACAAAGAGGATTCCTGAGTAGTGAAGACCTTCCTCATTAAGTCCTTTTTCAATTTGTCTATAAATTTTTTCAAGATTTTCTTCTAGTTCAGGACTTGCCGACACTGGAGAATAAGTTCCCACTCCGCCAGTGTTTGGTCCTTTATCACCATCAAAAATTTGCTTGTGGTCCTTAGCCCTTTCAAGAGGGAATAGCTTGTTATCTGAAACTAGGCAAAGAACTGAAGCTTCTTCTCCTGTCAAGAATTCTTCAATAACAACTGTGTTTCCTTGGTCGCCAAAAATCTTGTCCTTAAATATTTTTTCAAGGGCATCTATAGCTTCATCCCTATCTTGGCAAATTATAACTCCCTTTCCAAGGCAAAGTCCATCTGCCTTGACAACTAGAGGATAAGAAAATTCTTCAAGACCCTTTTTTGCATCATCATAGGATTCAAAGCTCTTATATTTTGCAGTTGGAATAGAATATTTTTCTAGAAATATTTTGGTAAATTCTTTTGACTTTTCAAATCTGGCACAAGACTTGTTTGGTCCGAAAACCCTAAGTCCCTTTTCATTAAAGGCATCAACTATTCCTGCACATAGTGGGTCTTCTGGTCCCACAACTGTTAGGTCAATCTTATTTTCTACTGCAAAGGCAAGAAGTTTTTCAACATCTGCTGGGTCAATATCTAGGTTTTCACAAAAATCCCCTGTGCCACCATTGCCCCTTGCCATGTAAATTTTATCAACAGATTTACTTTCCTTAAGCTTCCATGCAAGTGCGTGCTCTCTTCCACCATTTCCAATTACAAGTACTTTCATTTGGCCTCCTAGTGTCTAAAATGTCTCATATTAGTGAAGACAAGACAAATATTATTTTCATTTGCATAATCTATTACTTCTTGGTCCTTAACAGATCCACCTGGCTGAACAATTACCTCAATTCCTGCCTTATCAAGAAGTTCTATTGTGTCCCTAAAGAAGAATCCATCAGATGCAAGGACTGCACCCTTTTTCTTTTCTCCAGCTCTTTCAATTGCTTCTTCTACTGCCCAAGACCTCTTTGTTTCTCCTTGACCAAGGGCAAGAGTGCCGCCATCTTTTGCAATTACAACTGAGTTTGAGAAACTTGTCTTACAGCAAGTAAAGGCGAATTTTAATTCTTCAAGTTCTTCTTCACTTGGCTTCCTATTTGAAACAAAGGATAATTTATCTTCTTCCCAAATTTTGTCGTCAAAGTTTTGGATAATAATTCCATTTAAGACTTGTTTAAATCTAAATCCTGGCTCGTAAAGTTTTTCAAAGTCAGGTATTTCTATAAGTCTAATATTTTTCTTTTGAGCTAAAAGGTCATAGGCTTCTTTAGAAAAACTTGGAGCTGCAACAATTTCCAAGAAAATCTTTGAAAGATGTTCTGCTGTTTTTATATCAACTTCCCTATTAAGTGCAATTATTCCACCAAAAATTGATTCATCATCACATTCATAGGCCTTTACAAAGGCTTCTTCAAGACTATCCCCTGTTCCAATTCCACAAGGATTTGTATGCTTAACAGCAACAGCTGCTGGCTTATCAAAATTAATCACTGCATTAAGAGCAGAGTACATATCATTTAAGTTGTTGTAAGAAACTTGCTTGCCATGAAGAACCTTGTATTCAATTTTGTCTGGAGTATAAGAATCTTCATAAAAGGCTGCTCTTTGATGAGGGTTTTCACCATATCTCAACTCTTCAACAAGCTTATAAGACTTGTTTATATATCTTGGGAATCTTTCCCCTTCTCTTTTTGCAAAATAATTTGAAATTACGGCATCATAGTGTGCAGTGTAGCTAAAGGCCTTGTTGGCAAGATATTCATTGAATTTTGGATCCTTCTTATCTATGTATTCAAGTACACGTTCATAGTCAGCTGGATCAGTTACAATGTAGACGTCCTTATAATTTTTGGCAGCTGCCCTAATCATTGATGGCCCACCAATATCTATATTCTCAATCATAGTGTCGTGGTCTGCCTTTTCAAGCAACTTTTCTTCAAAGGGATAGAGATTATTTACAACCATATCAATTGTTCCTATTTCTTCTTCCTTTAAAGTTTCCATATGTTCATTTAAATCACGTCTTGCAAGAATGCCTGCGTGGATTTTTGGGTTAAGAGTCTTCACTCTTCCATCTAAAATTTCTGGAAAACCAGTTACCTTATCAACAGAAATTACATCTATTCCTGCATCCTTTAGCTTCTTATAAGTTCCACCAGTAGAAATGATTTCCCAACCTCTATTGGCAAGTTCTTTGGCAAACTCAACAATTCCTTCTTTGTCATAAACTGAAATAAGTGCCCTCATCCTAACCTCCAATTACAACTTTTCCATTAACAACTTTTAACTTATCCTCGCAAAAATATTTTACAGAAAGAGGCAAAATTTCGTGCTCAATCTTTAAAACCTTTTGTTGAAGTTCTTCTGGACTCTCGTCTTCTACTTCAACAATTCTTTGCATTATAATAGGACCCTCATCTGCCCCCTCATTTACAAAATGAGTTGTGGCACCAGTGTATTTAACACCTCTTGATATGACGGCCTCATGTACTTTTAATCCATAGTAACCCCTGCCACAAAAGGCAGGAATTAGTGATGGATGTATATTTATTATTTTATTTTCATAAATCTTGGTAATTTTTTCTGGCAAGATCTTTAGATATCCTGCCAGAATAATTAAATCAATTTTATTTTCTTTTAACTTGCTTATGAGTTCTTCATCATCTTTTATAAAGAAGCCAGGAATCCCCGCCTTCTCTGCTCTGACTAAGCCATAAGCATCTTCTCTATTTGAAATGACAATTTTTATTTTTCCGTTAATATAATTATTTTCTGTATTGTCAATAATGGCTTGTAGGTTTGTGCCACCGCCTGAAATTAAAACTGCAATATTTTTAGAGGCTAAGGTCAATTTTATCTTCTCCAGCCACAACTTTTCCAAGTTCATAAAGTTTTAAGTCAGTATCCTTAAAGAAGTCAACAACCTTATCTTTGTCTTCTTCTGATACAACAAGAGTAAATCCAACGCCCATATTGAAGGTAGCGTACATGTCTTCATCCTTTAGATCTGCCCACTTCTTTAAAAGTTTAAAGATTTCAGGAGTTTCGATTACAGATGCATCAACCTTTGCACAAAGTCCATCTGGAATCATTCTTGGAATGTTTTCGTAGAATCCTCCACCTGTTATGTGACTCATTCCCTTAATATCGACAATTTTCAAAAGTTCAAGAATTTCCTTAACATAAATTCTTGTTGGCTTTAAAAGTTCTTCCCCTAGAGTAGAATTTAATTCATCAATTTCTTCATTTAAATCAAGTTTGCAGTGGTCAAATACAATTTTTCTAACAAGTGAATAACCATTAGAGTGGATACCATTGGAAGAAAGGCCAAAAACTATGTCCCCTTCCTTGATGCTAGATCCGTCGATAATTTTGTCCTTATCAACAACTCCAACAGCAAAACCTGCTAGGTCATATTGGTCTTCTTGGTAAACTCCAGGCATTTCTGCAGTTTCTCCACCAATAAGTGATGCAGAAGATTGGATACAACCTTCGGCAACTCCCTTTACAATTTCTTCCATTTTTTCAGGAACTAGCTTGCCAGTTGCAATATAGTCCAAGAAGAAAAGTGGTTTAGCACCTTGGCATAAAATATCATTTACGCACATTGCCACACAGTCAATACCAATAGTATCGTGTTTATCAAGCATGTGAGCCAAGATAACTTTAGTACCAACACCATCTGTACCACTACAAAGTACAGGATTTTTAATTCCATCAAGATCTAGATTAAATAAACCAGAAAACCCACCAAGAGATGATAAAACATCCTTGGATTGAGTTTTTTTAACAATACCTTTAATTAATTCAACTTCTCTTTGACCGGCATCAACATCTACGCCTGCATTCTTATAATTAATTGCCATCTCCGCTCCTTTTATCCTTCGTAAATATATTCGGTGTTTGCAATTTTTTCTGACATATCAGACCTAAATTGTCTTAGCTTTTCCTTTAAATTGTCATCAGATACAGCCAAAATTTCTGCAGCAAGGATTGCAGCATTTTCTCCACCATTAATAGCAACTGTAGCAACAGGTACTCCACTTGGCATTTGAACAGTGGAAAGAAGTGCATCTAGTCCGTCAAGAGTAGAGCTCTTAACAGGCACTCCAATAACAGGTCTTGTAGTAAGAGCTGCTATAACTCCACCAAGGTGGGCAGCCTTGCCTGCTATTGAAATGAAAACTTGACTTTCATATTCAGCATTTTTTACATATTCTTGTAACTCTTTTAAGGCTCTGTGAGCAGAAATTACTTTGGCTTCATATTCAATCCCAAATTCCATTAATTTTGCAACGATCTTGTCTGCAATTTCTCTGTCAGAAATTGAACCCATTATAATTGATACTCTCATTTTTAACTCCTTAAATTTCTAGATATTTTGAAACATTAAGAGGTTCTACATATTCTCCATTATGGTAAGCTCTCATGTTTCCACCACTAACTTCGTCGATTAGGACGATTTCGTCTGATCCTTCAAGTCTACCGTATTCAAATTTAATATCGTAAAGATCTAGTCCCTTTTCTTTTAAAAGATCTTTTACAATATTTGCAATTTTCTTATTCATTTCTACGATTGTATCGTATTCTTCAGCCTTTAATATACCCAGGGCAACAAGTCCTTCTTTAGTAATAAGTGGATCGTCTCTTCCATCATCTTTTAAAGTGATTTCAGTATATTCTGGAAGGTCAGCACCTTCTTCTACATAAAGGCCATATCTTCTGTAGAAAGATCCAACAGCTTTAAATCTTGTAATAACTTCAAGACCCTTACCAAACACACTTGCTCTTTTTACTTCCATTAAATTATTGTCAAGGTCAGAAGAAATGTAGTGAGTGTTAATTCCTGCTTCATTGATTTTTTCAAAGAAGTATTTAGTAACCTTTAAACATTCTTTACCTGCACCTTCAATACTACCAGCTACTTGGTTTCCACCAGTATCAAAAACTCCGTCAGTTCCTGTCATGTCATCCTTAAATTGTAGGTAACATCTTCCGTCTTCTTCTAAAACATTCTTAGTTTTTCCTTGGTAAATAGTTTTCATAATTTCCTCCAGTAAATTAAATAAAGCCCAAAGAGGCAGATTTCGTAAAACCTACCCCTCTGGGCTTTTTTCCCTAAGGTGTGATACTTCATAAGAAGTACCAGTACCGCTCGGTCCTTGGCAAAGCCCGGATCCCTAGGCACACTTTCACTCATGATATGAGCTCTCATACAATTAAATATTATCAATTTAGATTTTAATTGTCAATAGTTTTTGTAAACTTCATTAGTCACTCTAAACTATAGTTACAACAAATAGAATTGCCTTAACTGTAGTGAAAAATTGTATATTCATCAAAAGTTTTTAGTGAATATCAAGTGAAATTTTTAAAGATTCTCACTCTTCTGTAGGATAGATAATTTTATTTTTATTGTTTTTTATTGTGACTGATCTTTCACTATTATCCCATTCAATATTTTGGTCTACTCCGTCATCTGTATTTCCATTTGTTAGACCAAAGGCTTTAGAAATATTTGTTAATGGCATTAGTATTCTATCATTTTCGATTTTTACTTTTGAATATAATTTTTCTTTTACACCATTTATTTCTATTTCAGAAGAATCAATTTGTACTTTCACAATTCTATCTTCCTTAGTAAATATTGCTAACCTCTTATCTTCGTCCCACTTGACATCAATTCCAAGTATTTCTGCAATAAGTCTCATAGGTAAAAGTGTTCTCTCATTTTCAATTCTTGGAGCCACATCAATTTTTACTTTTTCACTTTCACCATTATTTATAATTTCATACTCATTTCTTCCTATAAAAAATTTATAAATCTTTTCTTTTGACTCTTGAGATGTTTTATATTCCAATTCATTTGTATTCTTATTCTTTTTGTCTTTAAAATAATTTACGAATACTGGATAAGTCTTTTCTCTGTGGTCTCTTGATATTAAATCATTACTTCTGTTTTCAATTATCCCAGCATTATCTTCGATTTCTGTCCAAGTAATTCCACTTTTATCTTCATCCTTAGGATATGAGAATTCAATAACTTGAACTGTCCCTGAAACTTCATTTGCCACTAACACTAAAGACTTGCCTGTTGGTGAGTCCTTTGCCTCTATGGTACATAAACCTTCTGGTCCAATATTTCCTCTCTTTTCAAGACCAACTTTTTCATCTTTATCAACTGACTTAATAAAAATTCTGTTGTTAAAATAATCTTTATAAACTGGATTAAGAGGATCAGTAATATCATAAATCATAATTCCAGAAATTCTTTCGAGACCAACTATAGCATAAGTCCTGTCCTTAATGTTTAAAACTGCTATATTTTCTGGTTCCGGTCCCTTCTTATTTGACCTTGCATCTAATTCATCTGGGCCTTTGTCTTCATCGTTATCTGTGTTAAAGAAATCTGGAAAAATTCTTGCAGTATTTTTTTCAAAATCTGAACCAGAGTTGTAGACCTTTCTTAAATCACTTGCATCATAAATAGAAAAAGATCTGCCACCAAGTAAGTGAGTTCTACCTTGAACTAGTCCATCTGTCTTTTCAGGGTCAAGATATTCTGTCTTCTTATCTGCATTTTTCTTGTCAAATTTTTTGGAGTCTGTGTTTTCATAATCTCCCCATTCTCTTGCATCACCTTCATTTGCAGTTAATATATAATCTTTCCCATTCTTTGATACAAAGGCAATGCCATCTGGCATTGGAGTTCCAAGAAAATCATCATTTTTTATGTCAATTTTTGCATTGCTGTCTTTTCCTCTGACACTATCAATTTCATTACCAGGTAAAGTGTGGTCAATAAATCCAAGACCTTTCACATAATTTGTTTTTGCATTTTCAATATCAATTGATGCAATAGCATTATTTTCTTGTAGTGAAACATAGGCAGTTTTATTATCATCAGAAATGGCAATATATTCTGGTTCAAGATCTTCTGCTGGATCCGAATTTTTCTTTAAAAGAACACCATTATTTAATGCTTCATCTCTATCAATATTAAATTCAACTTTTTTTGTTTTTTTATTTTTAACATCAACAATAGTTACGCTGCCCTTAGGATCAATAGCACCCTTATCATAGCCCTCTCTTGGTTCTCCCTCATCTGCAGATAGAATATATTTGCCGTCCTTAGTGAAAGTGACCATGTCAGGTTGAACTCCACACTCATAAGCTTCTACAAAATTCCCATCTTTATCTAATATTACTATGTGACCATTTTTATCATAAACACTATCTTGAACTGCAACTGCAAGTAGATTTTTCTCATCAGAATAAGAAACTGAAGTCATGTCTCCCGCATTTATGTCTTGGCCTTCTAAAACTTTCCCAATTTCAATTTTCTTTTGAAGCTTTGTACTTCCGTCACTATTAATTTTTACAAGGTCAATACTTTGCGTCACTCCACTTACTACATAAAAAACTTTATCCTCTTTGTTGTAAGTCACAATTTCAGCAACTCCTCCATCAGCATTGGCGCTTCCAACTGAATATGAAGACAGTTCCCTTACAAAGTCTTTGTCACTATAAGTTTTTTGATGAGTCTCTGCGGCAAAGGCAGGCACAAGTAATGATATACAAGTAACTGAAACAAGTCCTAACTTTAAAAAAATTTTTTTCATAAATTCCTCCTATAATATTAAATAGATAGTATAAAAGAAATATATAAAACTTTATAAAAGCCTGTAAAACTTTAGTAAAAAAACTTCTAGGAAGTACCTAGAAGTCTAAAACTAGTTTTAAATTTTTTAAAATTTTATTTTTTGAAAATTTTTAAGATCTTGCCAAAGAAAGAGTCCTTTTTGTTAATTTTTTCATATTCAACTTTTTCTTTATCAATAGTTGTTTTTTCGACTTTACTTCTCGCAGCAAAGTTCTTTTCTTCACACTTTTTTATAAAGTAATTTTGACATGAAATTCTTTCTCCTTGAATTTCAATTTTTTCATACTCTCCATCACTATTCATAGTCCTAGCGCCAACATTATCTTGCATTTGTATTTCAAGATAATTTAGTATCCTAATTCTAATCTCTTCATCTAAGACTGGTGTTGCAATCTCCACTCTTTTTTCAGTGTTTCTTGTCATAAGATCGGCAGAAGAAATGTACATGTCTTTCTTGTCCTTTCCAAACACATAAACCCTTGGGTGTTCCAAAAATCTTCCAACAATAGACCTAATACTTATATTTTCACTTTTGCCTTCTATTCCAGGAAGAAGGCAAGAGATTCCCCTAATAATTAAATCAACTTTTACGCCCTTTTGAGACGCCTCAACAAATTTTTCTATAAAGTCCTTGTCTGTTAGAGAATTGAATTTACAAAGGATGTAGCCATTTTCTCCCTTTTCAATTTCTCTTTCTACAAGATGCATAAGTCCTGACTTTAAGCTTGTTGGTGACTGTAGAAGATGTTTGTACTTCCCATCTAAATTGCCAATGGACATATTTTTAAAGAAGTCTGTTGCATCAAGTCCTATTTCTTTATTGGCAGTCATTAGGGCAAAATCAGTGTATTGTTTTGCAGTGGATTCATTGTAATTTCCTGTCCCAATTTGTGTGATGTAATTTAAGTTTCCACTTTCACTGTCCTTGTAAGTTATTAGGCAAATTTTAGAGTGCATTTTGTACTTGTTAAAGCCGTAGATAATGTTGCAACCTTCTTCATAAAGAATATTTGCATAATTTATATTTGATTCTTCGTCAAACCTCGCCTTTATCTCAACAAAAACTGTGACTTCTTTTCCATTTTGTGCTGCCTCTGTTAAGTATCTAACAACCTTAGAATTTTTTGCCAGCCTATAAATTGTTATCTTTATGGACTTGCACTCAGGGTCATTAGCTGCTTCTTTAAGAAGAGATATAAAAGTATCCATGCTATCATAGGGATAAGATAAAATCCTGTCTTTCAATCTAATATCTTCTGTCACGCTGGAAGAAAAATCGCTAGGATTGTATTGTCTTAATTCCTTATAGAGGAGACCACTTTTTATAGCCTTTGGCACTTCATCAATTAAATCAAAGACATATTTCATATTTAGGGGTGTGTCTGAAGGAAAATATGCAGCCTCATCTAAGTCCAACTTTTTCAAAAGAAATTTAAGACTTGGCTTTTGAAGACTTCCTTCTGATTCCAACCTCACAACATTTAATCTCTTTCTCTTCTTTAAGATGGTCTTCATGTATTCAGTGTAGTCGTCAAACTCTTCCCAGGTATCCCTGTCATCAACAAAGTCAGTGTTCCTTGTTACCTTAATTATATTTTTTGATAAGACCTCATAATCCTTAAAAATTTCATCAATTTTATTTAGAATTATATCTTCCATTAAAATATATTCAAAGTTTTCTCCTGGCAAGATTAAATATTTTGGATAAGTTCTTCTAACTGGAACTATACCAAATACTTTTTCTCCATTTTTCTCTAGATGTGCAATGGCATATAATTTCGTATTTTCTAAAAATGGAAAGGGATGATTTATATCAACTATTTGAGGAGACACAAGTTGATCAATCCTATTAATATAAAAGTCATCTACAAAATCTTTTTGACTTTTATCCAAATTTTCATAGGATAAGTTTCTTATATTTACCTTCTCTAAGCTCTCACTTACTTCTTTAAAAATCTCGTCCTTCTCTTCATATATTTTTGGAAGAGTTTTTAAAATTGCCTGAATTTGCTCTTCTGCATTCATACCAGTCTTGTTATCTTTTACTTCTTTTTTCAAGGAAGATAGGTCATGAAGAGAGCCAACCCTAACCATAAAAAATTCATCTAAGTTTGAAATAAAAATACTAATAAATTTTAATTTCTCCAGGTCAGGGACTTCTTTTTCAGTTGCTTCAAGAAGCACTCTTTCGTTAAATCTTAGCCAGGATAATTCTCTATTTTGAAAGTACGATTTCATCATTACCACCCAATACTTTATAAATTAAATAACCTTCTCTCAGTCCATTTCCAGAAACTTGTATTTCATTTATTTTAAACTTTTTCATAAAAGTTCTTAAAATAATTATTCCAGGTACAGTTGTATGGATTCTGGCTGGGTTGATGCTCAAGATTGACCTAATAATATCTGTGTCCTTGTCTTCAATAAGTTCAATTAATTTATCAAGGTCATCTAAGCTAAAGGATTTGTCATCTCCTCCCCAAAAGTCTTCAATGATTTTTCCTGTAGTCCTAATTGATCCACCAATTCCAACTAATTTGTCTGTCTTAGTAGAAAATTTAAAAGAATTAATTTCACGAAGAACAGTTTTTTTAATAGCACGCATTTCTTTTTTCTTTGGCAAAATTCTCGATACATTTGCAGTGTAAAGTAAGAGTGAACCAATATTTAAGTTTAGAAATTCCTTAGGTCCTTCTTCATCGAAATAAACAACTTCTGTACTGGCACCACCAATATCTATTGAAAGTCCACTTTCAATTTCTACTTCACTTCTTATTCCAACATTTCCAAGAAAAGCTTCTTCAACTTGGTCTAGGACATCAATATCAATATCAAGTTCTTCCTTGACTCTTGCCAAGACTTCCTCAGTGTTGTCTAAATTTCTCAAGGATGCTGTAGCAAAGGGTGAGAAAGTGTCAACCTTTAGTTCTTCTACAATATTTTTTATACTTGCAAGGGTCTTTATAAGTTTTTTTATTCCCTTTCCAGAAAGCTCTCCATCGTGCACATAAGTTATTAGTCCAGCAGTATATTTTTTATTTAAAACTTTTTTTAATTCTTCAGTCTCTTCGTTAGCGTCAAAGACGATTAACCTAATTGTGTTGGATCCTATATCTACTATTGCGTGTCTCATAAATAATCCCATCCTTCCTCATAATCATTCACAATCATCTTAAACTTAAATTGTAAAATTCTTGTAAATTTTTCTTTTAAAGTATGTAATTTTTTGTCTAGTATTTTGAACAATAAAATTTAAAACAAAAAGGAGCCAGTTACCTGACCCCTTTGTGATAATTAATTTTTTAATAAATTCTTTTATATTTAAGTTAAAACTAATTAAAATTTTTCCTCTAACAAGTCCAAAGTTATCTCTACAT
>CABQNX010000029.1 GCA_902465645.1 uncultured Peptoniphilus sp. | reverse complement strand
TAACCTGAAATTAATTTCAGGTTATGCTTGACTTTTGTTAGCAGGTTTTAATGCAAAAAGTCCCCCTAAGGGAACTTTTAAGATTTTACTATGAATTTGTTGCCGCAAGACTTACAAGTGACTCTTATCTTGCCCTTGCCTCTTGGGACCTTCATCTTGAATTTGCATGAAGGGCACTTGATGTACTTGTGAGTCTTTCTATTGTCATATCTCTTCTTTGAAGTGAAAAACTTACTTCTCAGTGGCTCAATAGTGTCTAAGAATTTTTGATTTTCCTTGTATCTTGCATTGATGTCTCGTGAGAGAACCCTATAATAGGAATAAATTATAAGGACTAGGGCAATAGTAGGTAGACTTGCCTTCTTCACAAAGAGGTTTACTATTAAAAGCACAAGGGCCAGGAAGGTAATGAACCTACCCAATTGGTCCTGGCCATACCTTCCAATCATAAATTGTCTAAACTTTTCATTGAACTTCACAAAATCAACTCTTTCTAATTTTATAATCTCACAGGTCTAACTTGGCAATGTGGTCTTTGATCACACCAGCTGTCTTTTTAAGTCTACCCAATTCTTCTTCTGTTAAGTCAAGTTCATACTTTTTTTCAATACCATCTTTGCCAACCCTAATAGGAGTTGAGATGTATAGGTCCTCAAGGCCGTAGTGACCTTCCATTAGTGCAGATCCCTTTAAAATAATTTTTTCATCATTGGCAATTGCTTGCAAGATGTTATTTACTGTGTTGCCAATACCATATTGAGTGGATCCCTTGCCCTTAAAGATGTCCCAACCACGACGGCGAGTGTCATCTTCAACTTGGTCCTTGTCAAAGTCCTCAAAAAGTTCTGGGTGAAGATCCTTATATTTTTCAAAAGGCATAGAATCAATCATAACTTGTGACCATGGGACAAATTGACTTTCGCCATGCTCGCCAAGGACAGTTGCGTTGACAGACTTTGGTGAGATGCCAAGCTTATTGGCAATTACAACTTGAAGTCTTGCTGAGTCTAAAAATGTACCTGATCCAATAACTCTTGAGTCATCAAATCCAGAAACTTTATAAACTTCATATGTGATAATGTCTACAGGATTTGTCACAACGACAAAAATTCCCTTGAAGCCTGCATCAACAATTCTCTTAGTGTAATCAGCAACTTCTTTTTTGTTTAGCTCAAGCTCCTGAAGTCTATCTTCTTCGGGGATCTTGCCAGAGCAAACTACTATGACGTCGCGGTCGGCCATGTCTTCATACTCGCCAGCCCTAAACTTAACGTCCTTTGGATAGAAAAGTCTTCCATCGTTTAAGTCAATAGCTTGTGAGATTGCCTTTTCTTTTATGACATCATTTATTATAATGTCACTTGCAATTCCCCTCATGGCAGAAGTGTAGGCCACGATCTCGCCAACAGCTCCAGCTCCAATAATACCTAATTTCATCTTTCTTCCTCCTTTTGTCATTACATTTGAGTAAATAAGAAAGTAATTTTTCTTATTAACCATTTATTATAGTACAGTTAAGTTCAAAAGGAAATACAAAGTTACTTTAGCCAATGTAAAAATAAAATAAAAAAATTTTAAAAATATTGTAGATTTTTTTAAATTCACCTGTTATAATAAAGAAGCACTTGAGAGAGGGAGAAAAGTTCCTCAGAAAATATTTAAAAACTTTAAAAAAAGTCTTGACAAGATATTAAAAAGTGCGTATAATAAGTTTTGTTGTTAAACTTCATGCGGGAATGGCGGAATTGGCAGACGCGCTAGACTTAGGATCTAGTTCCAATGGAGTGGGGGTTCAAGTCCTCTTTCCCGCACCAACATTAAACTCACAAGTTAGCTTGTGAGTTTTTTTGTGCTCATTTTTAGATTATAAATTCTCTAGACAATTGAAGAACTTTATAAAAATATACAAAAAAACTTTTACATAAAAAAGCTGCTTGAGAGTTTTTCTTTCAAGCAGGTTTTTCTTATTCATCTAAATTTTCTATATCATATTTATAAAGGTCTTCATAATAGTAAGAATTTTGAATGCCACGCATGTAGACTTGCCTGCTGTCTATGTCTTTTGTAAGGGCAGCCTTAAGCAAGTGCCTTATCTCAAGAGAATTGACAGGAGACCTTTCCATGGCACTTAGGTATTGAAACTTATCCACCTTTGACCAGTCCACACAGAGTCTTAAATTTTTCTTTAAGATCAAGTCCAGCCAAATCCTACTTGCTCTTCCATTTCCTTCTCTAAAGGGATGGGCCACATTCATTTCCACATATTTTTCTATAATCTCATCAAAATTATTTTCCGGCATCTTCTCGATTATTTTCAAGTTTTCCTTCAAAAATAAAACAGGGGCAAATCTAAAGTTTCCCTTAGAAATATTTACTTTTCTTATTTCTCCGGCAAAGTCAAATATATCTTGGAACAAGTATCTGTGGATCTCTTGCAGTCCCTTTAGGGTCCCCACTTCAATTTCATTTATTAGATTACTGTCCCAGAGTTCAATTGATCGTTTTTTTGATAGCAATTCTTCATCTTTCATTGGCTCACCTCTTAAATCATATACTAAAACTAATTCTACATTCTATTAGATAAAAAATCAAAGCAAAAGAATATTTACAAATACTTTACATTTAAAAAATCTTACATAAAAAGAAAATTTATCGAGTATAATAAGGAAGGGAGGAATTATGAAAAAAACTTTTAAAATAATTTTTGCACTAATATTAATTTTAATAATTTCTATATACATGGTGGGACTTTTCTTCTTTAGCGACAGATACATGCCAAGAACCTACATCAATGGAAGAGATTTTGGACTTGTAAAAAAATCTGAACTTAAAAAGACCTACGAAGACCTTTCAAGAAACTTTGAACTTGAAATAATTTCCAAGGACAAGAACTTAAACGACAAGATCGCTGCCAAGGACTTCGGATACGTCGATTCCATAGGAAGTGAATCCATAGACCAGACAGCCTTCTATTGGCCAGTGGCATCTCTTGTGCCTAAGCACTACCAAGTGGACCGTGACTTGCAGTACAACAAAGTGGCACTTGATGAAAAAATAAAAAAACTTAAGCCAGTCTTGGGTCAAAAGGACCAGTCACAAGATGCGAAAGTCATCTACCAAGATGGAGAATTTAAAATCCAAGATGAAGTCCACGGCAACTTTATAAAAATGGATGAATTTAAAAATGCCATTCTAGGTCACTTTGGAGACAAAAAGGAAGAACTTGACCTTGAAGAGGAAAATCTTTACCAAGAGCCAAATATAACTAAGGATTCAGAATATATAAAAAATCAACTTGCTTCCTATAAAGAGGTCTACAAGAAAAAAATAACTTTTGACTTTGACGATAGGAAGGAAGAAGTGACAGGTCAGGGCGTAATTGCCATGTACTCCAAGACTGATGACGGGACCCTTGCCCTTGACGAAGAAAAAATTGCACACTTTGTGGAAAAACTTGCTGCCAAGTACGACACTTACAGGACAAACAGGATCTTTAACTCCACAGGTCTTGGTCTAATGAAGGTGGACGGAGGTATCTACGGTTGGCTGACAGATAGACCAGGCACAAGGGAGATTGTAAAAGAAGCCCTTGCCAAGGAAGAGCCTGTCACAGTAAAACCAGCCTATAGGCAAGATGCAGTTTCAAGAAAAGTTGATGATATTGGCAAGACCTACATAGAAGTAGACCTTGCAAGACAAAAACTTTGGTACTACAAGGACGGGGTAATGCAACTTGAAACCAATGTAGTTACAGGCAACCCAAATAGGGGGAACGGAACACCAACAGGGACAGATAGGATATGGTCCCGTGAAAGAGATAGGTACCTAACGGGAGAAGATTACCGTTCAAAAGTTTCCTACTGGGCGCCAATAAATTGGTCAGGCATAGGCCTTCATGACGCAAGTTGGAGATCATCCTTTGGAGGAAATATTTATAGGTCTGGAGGATCACACGGCTGCATAAACATTCCACCAGGAGTTATGAAGAACCTCTTCCCACAAACCTTTACTGGCATGCCAGTTATAGTTTATAACTCAGCAAGCCAAAGGATAAATGATGCTGGGGGCCAAGTAGTAGTTGGCAAACAAGTCCAAGCACAAGGACAATAATAAAAATAAGAAAACTCTTGATAAATAAGCTTAATCTTTTATTGATTAAGCTTTATTTTTTTACAATTCTTTATTAAGTTATGAATTATAGGGAGTGCCCAGCTTGTTGAAGTCTTATGAGGTTATAAATTTTTCCAATATGCTGCAAGCTAATAAGGTCGTAAGCAAAAAGTTCGGAGACGTTAAAAAATTTCACTGTTCGAGCGAGCGAAGTGAAACGTAGCGAGTAGTTTGAAATTTTTAGTCGTAGAGCTTTTTGCGTATTAGAGGGTAAGGCCCCTGCCAGGTCGTTGGGGGTGGTCAGGGGAGGTTTGGAGGGGATAAGGGCGGATCGAAACGCCCTAAGTCCCCTCCAAGAGAAGAATTAAAGCCCTAGGCTTTAGAAAGATTTATAAAGATAAAGCCTTTAATAATATCCTTAACGATGCCCCCCCCTGTGTGCCCGGATGGGTATAAGCCCCTCCAAGACTGATTCGTAAAGTCCTGTTCTAAAAAAACTTTTTTAATATGTTATTAAAGTTAAGCTTTCATCAATTTAACATAAATTAAGTCCACTTAATCCTTGCAAAAAAATTCACAAATGTTATAATTAAATTAAGAAATAAATAAAAAATATTTTAAATCTTCAGGGAAGGGTGCAAATCCCAACCGGCGGTAAAGTCCGCGAGCGAAAGCCGAATTGGTGCAATTCCAATACCGACAGTAAAGTCTGGATGAGAGAATGATTTAAACTTTCATGCCCCGAAGGTTCGGGGTTTTTTTATGCCCCAACAGGAGGTAAAATGAACAAAGTAAATTCAAGTTCTATGTTAAGAACAAAAGACATGACGAAAATTGGAATGCTATCAGTGATAGGATTTATACTAATGTATTTTCAACTACCACTTACCTTTGTAGCACCACCCTTTATGAAGCTAGACATCTCAGACCTACCAGTATTATTGGGGGCCTTCACAATGGGACCAGCCTATGGCATCATAATCGCAGCTATAAAAAACATAATGCACATCATCTTTAAGGGAACAATGACAGCAGGAGTTGGCGAACTATCAAACTTCATCATTTCCAGCAGCTTTGCCTTTGTGTCAGCCTACTTCTATAGAAAGCACAAGACATACAAGGGAGCAGTAGTGTCCTTGACTCTAGGAGTCCTTGCTATGACTGCCCTTGCAATGATCTCAAATTACTTCGTAGTCTTCCCGTTATACGGCAAGGTAATGCCAATGGATGCAATCATAGGAATGGGAGCAGCAATCACACCAAGAATCACAGGCCTATTCTCAATGATGATTTATTCAGTCCTACCTTTTAACCTAATAAAAGGCTTCACAACATCAGCAATAATGATGTTGGTTTATAAAAAAGTTTCACCAATCTTTAAGAATTAAAGATTAAAAGATTAAAGAAAAATAAAAGAAAAGAGCAAGCTGTCAAAGGGCAGCTTGTTTTTTTTGTCCCTTATAATATAATTTACACAAGAAAACTTTTACAAAAATTGCAAAAAAGAGAGGTAAAAAATGAAAATACTTTGCGCAGGCCCAACATCAATAGATAAAAGAGTAATGGAAGTAATGGGAAAGTCCCTTACCAACCCGGACATAGACCCAGAATACGAGAAGAAGCACAGACAAGTAGAAAAGAAAATCTCCAAACTCCTAAAGACAGAAGCCACATCCTTTATCATGCTTGGCGAAGGAATGATAGGACTAGAGGGAGCAATATGTAACCTAGTAGAAGAAGGCGACAGGGTTCTTGTTCTTAACAACGGAGTTTTTGGAGCAGGCTTTGCCGACTTCGTAAAATTCTACGGAGGAGAGTCTTACATATATGAAGACGACTTTAGAAGAGGCTTTGACATAGAAAAATTAAAAAAATTCTTAGAAAAAGACCACGACTTCAAGGTGGCAACCATGGTCCATTGCGAAACCCCATCAGGCATCACAAACGAAGTCAGGACAATTTGCAGGCTCCTGAATTCTTACGGAATCTTGACAATAGTAGACACAGTGTCAGGCATGGGGGGAGAAGCATTTGACTTTGACGACTATAAGGTGGACATAGCCCTGGGAGGAAGCCAAAAATGTATCTCAGCCCCAACAGGACTAACACTTGTCACAATATCAGAGAGGGCAAAGAAGGCCATAAGAGATAGAAAGAAACCAGTTCCTTCATATTATATGAACTTTGAAAACTACTACGCCTACTCCGATGGATTTGCCTTCCCATACACAATGAACGAAAATCTAACCTACGCCTTAGATTTGGCATTAGACTTGTTATTCGAAAAAGACTCACTGGCCCTTCACAAAAAATACGCAGAAGTCACAAGAGAAATATTTGAAAAAGCAGGCTTCGAACTCTATGCCAAAGACTCCAGGTCCAATACATTGACAGCAGTTATGGTGCCAGAAGGCTATATAGCAGAAGACATCATAGGAGCCTTGAGAGACAAGGGAATACTAATCTCCAAGGGAGCAGGTGACATATTCGAAAAAGTATTTAGGATAGGCCACATGGGTAATAACATATCCTACGACAACTTCTTAGAACTTTATGAGAAGTTGGATGAGGTATTTGGGGAATTAGGTATAAAGACAAAAGTGTCTTTAAAAGAAGAGTTTCAAAAATTAATGCAAAAATAAGATTTTTATTTTTTCTTTTAAGAAAATATGGAAAAGAATTCAAATTCTAAAGATTTCATATTTAAAAAAGTTTTGTAAAGCCAAGCTTTATGATTCAATATTGGAGGGGACTTATACCCATTCGGGCACGAGTGGCTTATTCGATCGCCCTTACCTGTGCCTGGGTGGCATCCCCTCCAAACTTCCCCTTAACACCCCCAACGACCTAGCAGGGGCTCGGCCCATTAATACGCAAAAAGCTCTCCGAACTTTTTGCTTACTGCCTTATTAGCTTGCGGGATATTGGCAAACTTTACGAACTTATAACATTTCAACAAGCTGGGGCATCATTGCCAACGTAACAAATAAATAAAAAGTTATAAAAAGAAAAAGTTTAATCATTTTTGATTAAGCTTTATTTTTTATAAATGATGATATTATTAACGACAATTTTATCTATAAATATATCGATTTTCATACTCTTATGTTATACTTATTATGAGGTGATAATATGAACTTTATTAAACAAATTTCTAATAGAACAGTTTCTATCTCTGACTTTAATAGAGGTCTTGCAGGTAGAATTTTTGATGATGTTAAGTCAAATGGATCCAAAGTTGTCCTAAAGAACAATTCTCCTGAGTGTGTCCTTTTATCGCCAGAAGAGTACTCAAAGTTAATGGATGAACTAGAAGATGCAAGAGATTTAATGCTTGCCAAGTCAAGGCTTGAATCCGTGAATGAAATTGATACTATTTCAAAAGAAGACATTGAAAAAGCATTTAATATGAACTTTGATGATATTGAACCACTTAGTGAAGACGAGTTTGAATGATGTACAAGTTATCTTTTATTAAGCAGGCAGTCGAAGATTACGAAGCCCTAGATGGTTCACAAAGAAAAATAGTAGATAAAGCAATAAAAAGAATATTAATAAATCCACTACCCAATACAGAAGGCGGATACGGGAAACCACTAGGCAATCAAAGTGATTCATCATTAGCTGGACTTATGAAAATAAAATTAAAAAGCTCAGGACTTAGAATCGTCTACAAATTAGAAAAACGTGAAGATAATGTTTTGATAATTATAATAGGGGCGAGAGCTGACTCAAAAGTCTATAAAGAAGCAGAGAAAAGAATTAAGGACCTATAAAAAGCTTATATCTTTTGAAATAGGTAAATAATAAATAAAAAAATTGTAAGACCATTTTTAGAAAAAAGTGAAGGAGAGATACATTGAACTTAAAAGACTATCTTGGAGAAACAAATCTATATGACAAAAAAGAAAAATTAGAAATAAAAAAGCCAAAGTCTTGGTTAAAATCTGTATCAGCCTTTGCAAATGGTCGAGGTGGGAAGTTAATATTTGGAGTTAAAGAAGATAATACAATTCTTGGACTTAAAGACTATCAAGATACTTCTGAAAATATTTCTGAAATCATAAAAACTAAAATGGATCCGAATCCAGAATTTGATATGGAAATAGAGGAAATTGATGGAAAAGTCATATTGATTTTAAATATATTTGCTGGGAAAAACACACCATATTTTGTAGTTGATGGAGGAAGCAGAACTGCTTATAAAAGAGTAGGAAATCAAAGTGTGTCTGCAAATCGAATAGACTTATTTAATTTATCGCTAAAAGGAGAACATATAAGTTACGATTCACTTCAATCAAAGAAAAAACTAGAAAATGTAAGTTTTAAGGAACTTAGAATCGAATACAAAGAAAGAACGGGAAAAGATTTTGAAGAAAAAGATTTAAAATCTTTTGGACTTGTAAATGATGAGAACAATTTAACAATTGCAGGAGCACTCTTTGCAGATTACTATCAAGTTTATCAGTCTAGGGTATTTTGTACTAGATGGAATGGATTAACTAAAGCCAATGGTCGAATGGATGCCTTAGATGATATAGAATTTGAAGGCAATATAATTTATCTTTTAAAAGCAAGTCTAGACTTTGTAAAAAGAAATTCAAAAAAGATGTGGAAGAAAGGTCCAGTTTATAGAATAGAATATCCAGAATATCCTGAAAGAGCAGTGCAGGAAGCTTTAGTAAATGCACTTATTCACAGAGATTATTCTGTAGTAGGTAGTGAAGTCCATGTAGATATTTATGATGACAGGTTAGAAATATATTCTCCTGGTGGTATGTATGATGGGACTTTTGTGCAAGATCTCAATCCATTAAACGTATCTTCTACAAGAAGAAATCCAATAATAGCAGATGTATTTGCTAGAATGGATTTAATGGAAAGACGTGGATCTGGACTTAGAAAAATTATAGAAGCTTATGAAGTAGAAGAAAATTATAAAGAAGAATTAAAACCGAAGTTTAAGTCAACAGAATCTTCTTTTACTACAATTCTAAAAAACTTAAATTATGTCACTCAAAATGTCACCCAAAATGTCACTAAATATATCACCCAAAAAGACGGTCAAAGTGTCGGGCAAAATGGCGGTCAAAGTGTCGGTCAAAAATTAAAACCAAGTGATAGGCGTGAAAAAATTATTGAAATAATAAAAAATAACCCTAAAATAACTGCCAATGATTTATCCAAAGAATTTAAAGTTTCTGAAAGAACTATTGAAAGAGATTTAAAAGTTTTAACAGATAAAAAAATAATAAAGTATGTAGGCAGTGCTAAAGATGGCTACTGGACAGTAAAATAATACTAAGGAGCGTTTATATGGATAAGTTAAATCAACTTGACGAGGCTATTTCAAAGTTAAAGGAAGAGAAAAAAGAAATGTCACCAGAAGAAATTCAAAAAAAGGAAGAAGATTTTGCACTTAGATTTACTTACGAGTCCCTAAAAATGGAAGGCAGCAGCCTATCCTTCCAAGAAGTCAAAGACCTGCTGGCAAGCATCTCTTCCAAAACAGACAAGGAATAAGAGTTTCAAAGTTAGACTTAAAACCCTCTCGAATTTGAGAGCTTTTAAAGAAAAAATTAGGTGATTTTTTGAAAAAAACTAGAAAAATTGAAGAGAATTCATTTAAAAATAGGGAAATTTACTCACTTGAAGATGAAATGGACATAAAGCTTGCAATTTCACGACTAGAATCAGCAAAAAATGAAGAACTTGTCTCATAAGAGGACTTTGAAAAATTATTCGGCGTAAAATTAGATGCAGTTGCTCCTCTTAAAGATGAGGAAATAGAATAAATTTATTTTTCTAAAATAAAATTGCCTTTTAAATGCCAAGTCCATCTTCATAAATATCGAGGTGTAACATGGATAAAGAAAAATTAAAAATTAATAAAGAAGAAGATAAAGTCTTTGAAGAAGCTAAAAAATTTGTTGAAGAACACATTGATGCTTTTAAAGGATTGGCTGATGGACCTGACACAAATATGGAAAAATCCCAAGAAGCATATAAAAACTTAGACAATATAGCAGGTGAGCTTATGGATAAGTATGACAAAGCCTTAAAAGAACTTGCCAAATCAAAAAAGCTACGCTGTTTTCGAAAATGAAAACAAAATCGTAGCTTTTTTGATATAATATAAAAATTTAAAATAAAAATTAACCTTTAAATTCAAGTTTCAATTGCATTCCAAGTCCACTTGCTAGTTTTTTTAACATTTTTAGACTTGGATTTCTTGTACCATTTTCAATTCTACTGATGTCTGCTTGATTAATCCCAGTTTTTTCGGACAAGTCCTTTTGTGTTAGATTAAGATTATTACGAGCTATAATCATGGCTTCTATAATGTCGTATTCCGGAGCAAGTGCATCATATTCTGACTTAATTTCATCATTTTTTAAAATTTCCTTTTTGTAATCATTGTAAGCTCTCATAAAAATCTCCTTTCAAAATCTTTTTTATATTTAATAGCAAGTTCAATTTCAGATCTTGGAGTTTTATTACTCTTTTTAACAAAACCATTGGTTAAAACTATTCTTTTATCAAATATAAAAAAATAAAAGATCCTAGTTATGTTACTAGATTGTTTTGTTCTTAATTCAAAAATACCATCACTTAACTTCTTTGAAAAAGGTTCTCTAAGATTATTGCCAAACTTTTCCAATATAATATGGTGTATAAGACATATTGTCAAGAGAAAAGTAACACATATAAACTATCTTTTTAAAATCCTATATATAAAAAGTCTTGTGGAAAATAATTAACTTTGCAAGAGTGCCCAGCTTGTAGTTATAGTTGTCAGGCATTCATCTTTGCCAATATGCCGTAGAAGCTGTAAGGCAGTAAGCAAAAAGTTCGGAGACGTCAAAAAATTTCACTGTTCGAGCGAGCGAAGTGAAACGTAGCGAGTAGTTTGAAATTTTTAGTCGTAGAGCTTTTTGCGTATTAGAGGGTAAGGCCCCTGCCAGGTCGTTGGGGGTGGTCAGGGGAGGTTTGGAGGGGATAAGGGCGGATCGAAACGCCCTAAGTCCCCTCCAAGAGAAGAATCAAAGCCCTAGGCTTTAGAAATAGATTCATAAAGACAAAGGTCTTTTCAAACAATTTCACGATGCCCCCTGTGTGCCCGAATGGGTATAAGCCCCTCCAATAAGACATATAAAAGCGTCAGATTTTAACAAGTTTTACTAGGTCTACTACCCCCCCTCCGGAAGAAAATAGTAAAGCTCTGCTTTACACAAACTCCTTAAAGATGAAATCTTTTATTAGATTCTTATAGACGAAGTCTTTATTTTTCTTCCTTACTATAGAAAGAAATCAAAAAAAGAAATAAAAAACCCTTAGGCTTTACAAAAAATTTGCAAAAAAGATTCTTAAAGAAAACTTCTTTAACTAAAACCTTCTTTTTCACTTTCCTTTCTTTCCCAAAGAAAAGAAAATAAAAATTGCAATCCTGTAACCCTTTTGTTATAATTCTACATACGGTCAAAAATGACCGCCTCTATTAGCGCAGAAAAGCGCCAAGTAAAACACAATCACAACATAGCTAGGGAAAAACCCAAAGCATTACAATCTATATACTTTATGTAATGTAATTGTAATTTTACAAAGCAAATTTCTAGTGTATAATAGAGACACAAGAGGAACATGACAACTAAATAAAACCAAAAGGCGATATTTATTTGTCGACCTCTATATAGTCGAGATAGTTCAGTCTCGGCGACAAAAGTTTGAGACTTTTGTAGAATCTACAAAATTTTTAAGGAGGTCGAAAGACAAATGAACAAGAAAATTATTTCTCTAGTACTAGCACTAGTTATGGTACTAGGAACATTCTCAAGTGTCTTCGCCGAAACAACAAAGAAAGCAGAAGCTAAAAAAGCTGAAGCTGGAGAAAAAGTTGAAAAAGTAGTTGGAAAAGATAACAAAATCCAATACGTAATCGACAAAAAACTTGTTGAAGGCTACGAAGACGGAAACTACGGACTTGATAAAAACATCAAGAGATCCGAAATCACAAGATTACTTGTACTTGCTAACGGTAATGAAGAATTAGCAAAACAACTACAAGGATCAATGAAAATCTACTCAGACGTAGATGCTAAACACTGGGCAAACGGAGTTATCTCAGTAGGAACTACAGTTCCATCTGACGCTAACGGAATTGCTATGCTAGCAGGATACCCTGATGGATCATTCAAGCCAGAAAACGACGTAACTTATGCTGAATTAGCTAAAATGCTAGTAGTTCTTGTTAAAGAAGACCTTACAGCAGACATGGTTAAAAACGCTAAATGGGCAACTTCATGGATGACATGGGCAGCTCAACTAGGAATTCTTGACGACGTAAACGTTGTTGATTCTAACAAAGCAGCTAACAGAGCAGATGCATTCACTATGGTTTACAATGCTCTATATGCAATGAAAGAATTCAAGAGAGTTCCAGCTAACGAAACAAGAGGTATTGTTTCTAACTTAACTAACTCTAAACTTACTCTTAACCAAGATAGCGAAAAAGAATACACTATCACTGGTGATACAGTAATCGTTGATGGTATTAACGTTAGAAAACAAATCGTTAAAGTTAACAGCCTTAACAACCTTGATCTTTACAAAGGATCTCTAGTAAGAATCCTTACTAACGACAAGAACGAAGTAACTCACATTATCGAACTTGGTAACCCAGAAGTGCTTGCAAGAACAGACAAAGAAGGAGAACTTCTTGACACTGACAACCACATTTGGGAAGGCGTTGCTGACGCTACAGTAGAAACAAAATACTACAAAAACATCGAATCTCTAAAAGATCTTGACCAAAAGAAAGTTGACGGAGCATATGCTACTGTAACTCTTAACGGTTCAAAGACTAAAGCAGACTATATCAAATTCCACAAAGCTAATGGAAACGAACTAGCTAACCTAAAGGTTAACGACAAAACTGAAATCTATGTTGCTAACCCATACAACAACATTATGAGAGAAGTTAAAGACATTAATGAAGCACTTTCATTAATCGGTTTCCACAACTATGGAAAAGACTATAAGATTCCTAATGTTTATGCAGGATTTGACACAGATGATCACAAATCAGCTGTAAAACATTTCGATTCTGAAAGAAGCACTGCTAAAGTTATCGTATTTAACGTAGTATCTAAAGACAATGATGGAGATAGATACAGAGTAATTAACTCTTCTTCTTCTAAGTTCTCTTCTACTCTAGAAGATACTGATGGAAAACTTTATGACAGAGACAACGTTCTTAACAAAGCTAACTTCCCACTAAACTACGGTGACCTACTTGACGTTATCGAAACTCGTGGAGACGTTATCGACAGACTTCTTGACCACAGCGATGAAAAAGCATTCCCTGTAGTTAAAGTTGCACAAATCTTTGACAACGATGAAATCCAAGTTGAAGACAGATTCGGAAACGAAACTCTTCTTTATGTTGGCGATGCAGACATCTTTAACGCTAAACAATACAAAGATTTAGCTAAGGGTGACTACCTACAATTCACTGCTAACAACAAAGACGCTAGAGACATCGAAATCGTATCAATTCTTGATGATACAAAAGACACAAGAGACCTATTTGATAAATCAGGTTCTGTACTAAACGTTGTTCAAGGTATTGAAGCTAATACTGTAGTAGGTACTGTTACAAAGGTTAATAATGCTGCTTATCCTTACACTGTAGAAGTTGAAATTGAAGAAGCTAACTGGGATGCAGGACTTGCTAAGACTACAAAAGTATTTGAAGTAAGCAAAGAAAATGCTGATTTACTAGGTAAAGGTCAAAACGTTAAATTCAAAGTTGAATTTAAGAAATATGACAATAGAGACTGGGGATATGACTTTAGATTAAATAAACCAGGATTCCCTGCTATTAAAGAAGGAAAAACTGTTCTTCAAATTTATCTAAATGATGTTGAAAAACTAACTCCAGCAAACAAAGTTACTGTTGAAAACTATAAAGATGTTCAAAAAGAACTAGATTATATTGCTTTAACAAAACTTTCAAATTCAGATCAATTTAAATTTGATAATGATTACAAAGATCACGCTAAAAAATTAGCTGATGTTAAAGACGCAGTTGCAACAAAGAAAGCTGAAGCTGAAAAAGCTGAAGCTGAAAAAGCTCAAGCTAAGGCAGATCTTCAAGCTAAAATTGCTGAAGCTGAAAAAGCAGTAAAAGATGTTAAAGAATCTAAAGATGGTTCAGATGTAGCTAAAACTGATAAATGGGCAACAAAAGAAGATCTAAAAAAGATTAATGATGCTATCACTGCTGCAAAAGCTGAATTAACAAAAGATACTGAAGCTATGAAGAAAGCTACAACTACTCTTGATACAGCTATTAAAGCTTTCAATCCACAAGCTGGATCTAAACAAGCTTAATTAGTCTAACTAATTAAAATTAAAGATAAAACTCGAGGGAAACCTCGGGTTTTTCTTTTTGTACATAAAATCTTTTTCTGGTAAAATCATGTCAAGAGGTGGTAGTATGGATGAAAAGTTATATTTAGATTCTAGCGAAAGCAATTTAGAAAAGTTTTTTCGAGTTATGATAGGTGTTTTGTGCTTTAACCTTTTATTTATTGTTATTTTATTCTTGATGATATTGCATTATAAAATCTTAGGCGAAAGTCTTGTGGGGACAGTCCTAGCAGCTCTTATAGGTGTTAACGGAGTCTTAGCTGGTTTTTATTTCAATAAGAAGCAAACTTATAAAGAAATAGTAACTAGGGAGAGGATAGAGTGGTTACATAAGATGCAAGAGAATCTCGCCCTCTACTTGGACTTAACATCTTCAAATAAAGAAGAAAGAGAAAAGTTAGAAGAAGATTATAAAAATACTGTAGATAAACTCTACTATGAAATTTTATTTAATATCAATCACGTCAAAGATGAGAAGGCAATGAATGCCCTGGAGGATTACCACATGGAATATAAAAATAAGAAGAATAAAAAATCAAAAGAAGAAACAAAAGACGACACTCAAAAAAACATTAAAAGTGAAGATAAATTTGAAATAGAACTTGAAAAGATAAATGAAAATACCTTTAAAATTAAAGATTCAAAAGAATTAGAAGAAACATTTAAACACATAATAGAAGAAGATGAGTTGAAGGATGAAGTAATAAAAGAATTTGTAGAGATATTTTATAAAACTTGGAGGGATATAAAGGGGGAAGCTTTTTAAAAAAGCTTGGGAAAAAATTATTTTAAAAGCTGACGCTTTTTTATTTTTTTATAAAAGATTTCATCTTTAGAAATGTTTTTGTAAAGCCCAGCTTTACTATTCCCTTTCCGGAGGGGGTTAGGACCTTTCGATTGGTCCTTCCCCCTCCGGGCCACCCCCAACACCTTCAACGACCTGGCAGGGGCCTTTGCCAACAACCCCGAGCGGCAG
>CABQNX010000028.1 GCA_902465645.1 uncultured Peptoniphilus sp. | reverse complement strand
AAGAAACTATTACCTTATAGCTAAAGGAGGATCCTTAATAATATGGCTAAAGAAGATGTAATTGAAGTAGAAGGCGTTGTTGTAGACGCTCTTCCTAATACTCATTTCAAGGTTGAACTTGAGAATGGACATATCATACTCGCTCATATTTCAGGTAAATTGAGAATGAATTATATTAGAATTCTTCCTGGTGATAAGGTGACAGTTGAGCTTTCACCTTATGATCTTACTCGAGGAAGAATAACTTGGAGAAAGAAATAATCCAGAGTCAGGAGGCATTTAAATGAAAGTAAGACCATCTGTAAAAAAGATGTGCGAAAAGTGCAAAATAATTAAAAGAAACGGAAAAGTAATGGTAATCTGTGAAAATCCGAAACATAAACAAAGACAGGGATAAGGGAGGTAATTATGGCTAGAATTTCCGGTGTTGATTTACCTAGAGAAAAAAGAGTTGAAATTGGACTCACATATATCTACGGTATTGGAAAACCCAGATCTCAAGAAATTTTAACTGCAGCTGGTATTGACTTTGACACTCGTGTTAAAGACCTTACAGAAGCAGAACTTGCTAAAATTAGAGAAGAAATTGATAAGTACCATGTAGAAGGTGATTTACGTCGTGATGTTGCTATGAACATCAAGAGACTTCGTGAAATTAACTGCTACCGTGGAAGAAGACATAAAGCTGGTCTTCCTGTAAGAGGACAAAAGACTAAGACAAATGCTAGGACAAGAAAAGGTCCTAAGAAACTTGTTTCTAAGAGTAAGTAAGGGGGGACTTAAATGGCAAAAAAACAAAAAGTTACACGTGCTAGAAGACGTGTACGTAAAAATATTGAAAAAGGCGAAGCACATATAGCTTCAACATTTAACAACACTATGGTTACTCTTACTGATATTAACGGTAATGTTATATCTTGGGCTAGTGCTGGACAACTTGGATTTAGAGGTTCAAGAAAGTCTACTCCTTTTGCAGCACAAGAGGCAGCACAAGAAGCAGCTGAAAAAGCTAAAGAACACGGACTAAAGAGCGTTGACGTATATGTTAAGGGTCCAGGTTCAGGAAGAGAAGCTGCAATTAGATCTCTTCAAGCATCAGGTCTTGAAGTAACAATGATTAAAGATGTTACTCCAATTCCTCACAATGGATGTAGACCACCAAAACGTAGAAGAGTCTAAACTATTGACCGAGAAGGAGGGTACCCATGATTGAAATTGAAAAACCTAGGATTAGTATTGAAGAATTAGATGAATCGGGTTTATATGGCAAGTTTGTCGTTGAACCCTTAGAAGCTGGATTTGGTATCACTATTGGAAATTCCTTAAGAAGAGTGTTACTTTCCTCTCTACCAGGCGCAGCTGTATCTTTTATCAATATACGTGGCGTTGAACATGAATTTGATACAATTCCAGGAGTATTGGAAGATGTACCTGAAATAGTTTTAAACATTAAATCTATTGTTTTAAAGATGACTGAAGATGAGCCTGTAAAACTAGTAATAGAAAAAAAGGGCAAGGGAGAGATTAAAGCCTCTGACATTGAACTCGCACCACATGTAAGTATTATTAATCCAGATCAACATATAGCAACCCTAAATGATGATGCTGATTTCTATCTTGAAATGATGGTGGAAAAGGGAAGAGGCTACGAACCTTCTGAACTTAAAAAAGATGAAATAACTGAAATTGGAATTATACCTATGGATTCTAACTTCACTCCTGTTGAAAAAGTAAACTGGAAAGTTGAAAACACAAGAGTTGGACAAAGAACAGACTACGATAGGTTAATCCTTGAAGTTACAACAGATGGTTCAATGAAGGCTGACGAAGCAACATCTCTTGCAGCAAAAATCTTAACAGAACATCTTGAACTCTTCATTGGCCTAAAAGAACATGTCAGTGAAATCAACCTGATGGTTGAAAAAGAAGAGGATCAAAAGGAAAAAGTTCTCGAAATGACAGTTGAAGAATTAGACTTATCAGTAAGATCATTCAACTGCCTAAAGAGAGCAGGCATAAATAGTGTTGAGGAACTAACTAATAAAACTGAAAGTGAAATGATGAAGGTTAGAAATCTTGGTAGAAAATCTCTCCAAGAAGTAACTGAAAAACTTGACGAGTTAGGCTTAAGCCTCAAACCTGAAGAAGAATAAGGAGGACATTATGGCAAAAAATAGAAAACTTGGCCGTAATTCAAGTCATAGAAAGGCAATGCTTAGAAACCTTGTTACTTCTCTCTTAGCTGAAGGTAGAATTGAAACTACTCACACAAGAGCAAAAGAAGTTCAAAAAATTGCTGATCGTATGATTACACTTGGAAAAAGAGGCGATCTTCACGCAAGAAGACAAGCTTTAGCATATATTTATTCAGAAGATGTTGTTACAAAATTATTTGACGAATATGCAGAAAAATATGCTGACAGAAACGGTGGATACACTAGAGTTTTAAAGATGGGTCCAAGACGTGGAGACGGCGCAGAAATTTCAATTATAGAATTAGTATAAGGAAATCCAATGGGGTTTCCTTTTTTTTATAATTTTTTGGAGGTTTCATGCTTTATAAAAAAATCTATAAATCTTTGTTGGGAGAAATTTTAATAATATTTGATCAAGAAAATTTGCTGGGTCTTTATCTAGAGAGTCAAAACGAATTTCAAGAGAAGTTAAGAGATGAAGAGATTCAATTAGTTGAATTAAAATCATTAGATGATTTTGATGAAGAAAAATTTAAAATACTAAGGCTTACAGAAGATTGGTTGGATAAATATTTTGCTGGAAAGGATCCAGGATTAACTCCACCAATAAAAGTAAGTGGAAGTGAGTTTAGAAAAGACGTCTGGGAAATCTTGCTTAAGATTCCATATGGGAAGACTTGGACCTATAAAGAAGTGGGGGAAGAATTACTTAAAAGTGGCAAGTACGAGAGAGTATCCAACCAGGCAGTTGGAGGAGCAGTAGGTCACAATCCAATCTCCTTGATAATACCTTGCCATAGGGTAATAGGAAGTGACGGGAGTCTAAGAGGATATGCTGGGGGTTTAGATGTAAAGAGGAAGCTCTTGGAGCTTGAGGGGGATGGGAAAAAGTAAAAAAAGATTTTAGAAATTTTAGAAAAAGATTTCTCTTTAAAAGTTTTATTAAAAGCTGACGCTTTTATAATTGCTCTTGGAGGGGCTTAGGGGCATCGTGAGGCCCCTTGCCCCTCCAAACCACCCCCTTCACCCCACGTACGTTGAGTTCAAAAAAATCGGTCATGCTAAATTTTCAAAACTCATTCGCTTCGCGAATTCAAACAGTTGAAAATTTTTAACGCATAACCAATTTTTTTGCTCATTATATGCAACACCATTAGCTCACGGTTTAATCTTAAAGTTAGTTTTAGTAAATAAGTCATGAAAAGTTGTCACCCTATAACTAATTATTAAGTTGTAGTTATTTGAGAAGTCATAAAAAGTTATAACTTCACAAATAATTCTTAAGTAATAAAATAAGCTTAACCAGTAAAGGATTAAGCTTAATCTTTTTATAACTTTGTCTTCAATTGTTACCTTGGCAATAATGCCCCAGCTCGTTGAAATGTTATAAGGAAATAATCTCAGCCAATAAACCACAAGCTAATAAGACAGTAAGCAAAAAGTTCGGAGACGTCAAAAAAATTTCACTGTTCGAGCGAGCGAAGCGAGTAGTTTGAAATTTTTAGTCGGAGGGCTTTTTGCGTAGTAATGGGCCGAGCCCCTGCTAGGTCGTTGGGGGTGATAAGGGGAGGTTTGGAGGGGATAAGGGCGAATCGAAACGCCCTAAATCCCCTCCAAGAGAAGGATTAAAACCTTAGGTTTTAGAGAAAGATTTTAAAGATGAAATCTTTTTTAGATTTTAAAGACGAAGTCTTTAATCATCTACTTCACGATGCCCCCTGCGTGCCGAATGGGTTTTGCACCAGCTCCAAGAGCAATTATAAAAGCTTCAGCTTTTAAAAAGAATTTTAAAGATTTCTCTTTAAACAAGACAAATAAAAGCATAGCTTTTAAAATATTTTTCTCCCCCAACTACTTGAAAAAATCTTTCCTTTGAGTTATCATATATGTATTAGCAGATGAGGCATGTGAGTGCTAAAAAAATAAAATCAGATTTTAGGAGGCTTATATAAATGAAGTTAAGACCACTTGATGATAAAATCATCATTAAAAAGATTGAAAAAGAAGAAACTACTGCTTCCGGTATTGTTCTTCCTTCTTCAGCTAAGGAAGAGTCAAATATCGCAGAAGTTGTTGCAACTGGCAACAAATTAGATACAGACGAAGAAATGAAGGGACTTGTTAAGGTTGGAGACAAGGTTATTTTCTCTAAATATGCAGGAAATGACATTGAACTTGACGACGAAAAGTACACTATAATTAAGTTCCAAGACATCTTGGCAGTTATTGAATAAAACTTATTGAATAAGGAGAGATAAAATGGCAAAGGAAATTAAATTTTCAGAAGATGCTAGAAAAGGCTTAATAAAGGGAATTAATACTCTTGCAGATACAGTAAAGGTAACTCTTGGACCTAAGGGCAGAAATGTCATCTTAGATAGGGAATACGGCACACCTCTTATTACTAACGACGGTGTTACTATTGCAAGAGAAATTGAATGTGAAGATAAATTTGAAAATATGGGTGCACAACTTTTAAAGGAAGTTGCTACTAAGACTAATGACGTTGCAGGTGACGGTACTACAACAGCTACACTTCTTGCACAAGCAATCATTAGAGAAGGTATGAGAAACCTTGCAGCAGGTGCAAACCCAATGGTTCTTCAAAAGGGAATCGCTAAGGCAGTTGATAAGGCTATTGAAGAAATCAAAAACTTCTCAACAGAAGTTTCATCTAAAGAAGCTATTGAACAAGTTGCTTCTATTTCAGCTGCTAACGAACAAGTTGGAAAGCTTATTTCTGAAGCAATGGAAAAAGTTGGAAACGACGGAGTAATCACTGTTGAAGAATCAAAATCAATGGGAACAAGCCTAGACGTTGTTGAAGGTATGCAATTTGATAGAGGTTACCTATCTCCTTACATGGTGACAGATTCTGACAAGATGGTTGCAGAATTAGAAGACCCATACATTTTAATTACAGATAAGAAGATTTCAAATATCCAAGAAATTCTTCCTCTACTAGAACAAGTTCTTCAAGAATCAAAACCACTTCTTATTATTGCAGATGACATTGATGGTGAGGCACTTGCAACTCTAGTTGTTAACTCACTTAGGGGAACACTTAACGTAGTTGGAGTAAAGGCTCCAGGCTATGGCGACAGAAGAAAAGATATGCTTCAAGATATTGCAATCTTAACTGGTGGACAAGTTATTTCATCAGATTTAGGTCAAGATCTTAAAGATGCAACAGTTGAAATGCTTGGATCAGCTTCAAAGGTTAGAGTTGAAAAAGAACTTACAGTAATTGTAAATGGATCTGGGGAAAAATCTGAACTTGAAAACAGAATTAGCCACATTAAGAACCAAATTGAAGAAACAGATTCAGAATTTGATAAAGAAAAACTACAAGAAAGACTTGCAAAACTTTCTGGAGGAGTTGCAGTTATCCAAGTTGGGGCAGCAACAGAAGTTGAACTTAAGGAAAGAAAACTAAGAATTGAAGATGCCCTAGCAGCAACAAGAGCAGCAGTAGAAGAAGGTATCGTTGCAGGTGGTGGAACTGTATTAATCGACTCAATAGAAGCAGTTGCAAAAGTAGTTGATGAATTAGAAGGCGACGAAAAAACAGGCGCTAACATTATCCTAAGAGCATTAGAAGAACCACTAAAACAAATAGCAGAAAACGCAGGACTAGAAGGCTCAGTAATCGTAGAACACGTAAAGACAAAAGAAAGAGGAATAGGCTTTGACGCTTACAAGTCAGAATACGTGGATATGAAAGAAGCTGGAATAGTAGACCCTACAAAAGTAACAAGATCAGCTCTACAAAACGCATCAAGCGTAGCATCAATGATCTTGACAACAGAAGCAGCAGTAGGAAACATAAAAGAAGACGAACCAGCAATGCCTCCAATGAATCCAGGCATGGGTATGATGTAATGATAAGAAAAACCGAGACGAGTCTCGGTTTTTCTGGTTTTCACAGCGAATGCAAGCGATAGCGATGCATGAGCTGATGAAAAATCTTATCCAGCGAACGAAAAAAATGTGACCGAATAGGGAACATTTTTGAGTGAGTCGGATATCTTGAAACAACTTAAATAAAAAACAAAAAGTAGTCTTGAAACCATAAGGCTACTTTTTTACGGTTTTCACTACGAGGTCGAGCGATAGCGATGCATGAGCTGATGAAAAATCTTATCCAGCGAACGAAAAAAATGTGACCGAATAGGGAACATTTTTGAGTGAGTCGGATATCTTGAAACAACTTAAATAAAAAACAAAAAGTAGTCTTGAAACCATAAGGCTACTTTTTTACGGTCTTCACAGCGAATGCAAGCGTGAGCGACGCATGAGTTGATGAAAAATCTTATCCAGCAAGAATAAATGAACACAGATTTTTGACAAGCAAAAATCTGCGGGCAGACTTATCAAAATTTCTTTTAGAAATTTGATCAAGTCTCAGCCAATTCGACTGAATAAGGAGAATTTTCAAGCGAGTCGGATTAAGTAAATATAGAAAAAACCTCGAAAGGCAGTCACAAAGTTGACTGTCTTTTTTCATCTTCAAACTGAGGTCGAGCGAGTCGGATATCTTAAAACAAATTAAATAAAAAAGGAAGTAGTCTTAAAAGCACAAGACTACTTTCTTTATCTTTCATATAAATTTTAAAACATCAAAGGTAAAAATATAGCGCCAGTCTCGTCCACATGATCAAGGAATTTAGATTTACTTAAAGATGAAAAAGATGCATAAATCTTTCTTCCCATATCCTTTATATCTAAGATTGGTCTTTCCAAATGTCCCTCACTTAAGTCTCCGAAAATATCGTAGACCAAACTTTTTCCATCACTGACGATTTCTACATAAACAGTTCCTTGGAAGCCCTTGCCTTCAGTTTCTAAGTAGACATCTTTCACAGAAACTATTTTCTGGTTTTCTATATCAAAAATTAGGCACAAATCAAATTCATTAGACTTACTCTTAGAAAATATTCTTTTTTTCAATAAGTAGTAACCATCTTGGTAATTTTTCTCATTGTATCTTTTTAAGGTACCCTTGTCATCACTTTTATATATTCTAGTGTCGGAACTTAGTTTTCTCGGACTTGTTGAATTTTCTTTGGAATTTTGACTTTGCGAAAAATATATTATCCCGCCAATTAAAAATATTGAAGCAAGAATAAGTAAAGATCTTTTCATATGGACCTCCTAACATTTTATAATTTTATTATAGCACATTATTAAATCACGAAACATTTCTTTTTAAACCTATACTTGTTTAAATCCCACCAATAAGAGTAAGAATACTATGAGGTGTTTTATGAATATTAATTTTATTAAAGCTTTTAACGACAATTATATTTGGACTATTGAGAAGGATGGCAAGGTTATTGTTGTGGATCCTGGCGATGCAGGTCCTGTTATAGATTATTTGAAGGGCAGAAATCTTGACTATATTATTTTAACTCACAAGCACATGGATCATGTTGGTGGTGTTGACGAGCTTAAGATTAAATACGGAGCCAAGGTTTATGGACCTATTGAAACTAGTGAATACAATGACGTGACTTTAAAGGATGGAGACGTCTTTGATATTCTTGGTGAAGACTTCAAAGTTATTTCAACAGGTGGTCACACTGAAGATCAAATTTCTTATTTAGTTGATGGTAACCTGTTCTGTGGCGATGCCCTCTTTCTAGCAGGTTGTGGTAGGGTCTTCACTAAGGACTATAAAAAAGCTTATGAAGGACTTAAGAAGTTAAAAAACCTAGCTGACGACACCGTGGTTTATCCTGCTCATGAGTATTCTCTTGCCAATTTAGAATTTGCCAAGTCTGTAATCTCGAGTGATGACTTGGACAGGGAATATGAAAGGGTAAAGAAGCTTAGAGAAGATGACAAGATTACTCTTCCTACGACAATTGGGAAAGAGAAAAAAATAAATCCTTTCTTCTTGGCAAGGGACTTGGATGAATTTATAGAATTTAGAAATAAAAAAGATAATTTTTAAGAAAAGATAAGCAAAATAAAAGTGCTGGCTATTACAAAAGCCAACACTTTTTTGTTTACAAAATTTTATCAACCAATGCCACCTAGTCTTGCACCTGCTATTAGGGCAACAATGGCAGCTGTTACATATACATACTTTGCAAGTGGGTAGTACCAAGCTCCAATGCCCTTTGGAGAACCTTCATTTACTGCTGCAAGTACATAATCTTTACCTGCAACCCAAAGGAACATTATGCCAGCAAGTGCTGCTCCTAGTGGACAAATGTAAATTGAAACTACATCCATCCAACCACTTACTATTGCTTGGATAAATATTGCTACTATACAACCAATTATATGAATAGTTGTAGTTGCAATAGGTCTTGAGAAATTAAATTTTTCTTGCAAGTAAGCTACTGGTGTTTCGTAAAGATTTATTATTGAAGATACACCTGCGAAAAGTACACAGACGTAGAAAATAATTCCTACGATTCTTCCAACAGCCATTCCGTTAAATACATTTACTAGGAAGATGAACATAAGTCCAGGACCGCCAGTATCAAGTGGTGCATTTGCTGTTGCCATTGCTGGGATAATTACAAAGGCAGCAAGTAGAGCTGCTATTGTGTCAAAAACTGCTACATTTCTTGCAGATGATGGAATACTTTCGTTTTTTGGTAAATAGGAACCATAAATTACTGTTCCGTTTCCTGCAACTGATAAGGAGAAGAAAGCTTGTCCAAAGGCAAATATCCAAACTTTTGGATCCTTTAGTCCTTCTGGATTTACTGTAAAAATGTATTTATATCCATTAGCTGCACCAGGAAGAGTAAAGATGTAAATTCCAAGTCCAACAAATAAAATAAAGAGAACAGGCATCATAATCTTATTTGCTTTTTCAATTCCACCAGATACTCCCATGACCATAATAGCAAAACTTGCAAGTACAGCTATAACTATCCAGATATTTGCACCAAAGGCAGATGCTGTTTGTCCAAAAGTTCCACCAATTACATCCATATCTTGCCCCATATTATAAAGTCCACCTGATAGTGATAGAAATGTGTATTTAAAAATCCATCCCATTACACAAGTGTAACCTATTGCTAGGGCTAGGGAACCAAGGACTGGAATAAGTCCAATAATTTCGCCGAGTTTTCTATTTTTCCATCTTAGTTCTGTACATTTTCCAAAGGCGCCAACTGGTCCAGAATCGGCTGACCTGCCAAGTGCCATTTCGGAAATTACTCCTGTAGATCCTATTAAGGTTACAAAGATAAAGTAAGGAATGAGAAAAGTCATCCCACCATAAGTTGAAACCATTATAGGGAATCTCCAAATATTACCCATACCAACTGCGGAGCCAATACAAGCTAGTATAAAGCCCCATTTGCTTTTAAAACCATCACGAGTTTTTAAGTTGTTATCCATAATTTTTCTCCTTAAAGGGTAATTTGCCCCTCAATGGAGGGGCGCATTGTATTTTTATATTTAAAAGATCTAGAGAAATTTATTTTTCGTCTTCAGAAGGTTCATAAGTTTCAAGGAAAGCGTGGAAGTGACGCATTGGAAGATTCTTTCCTTTGACTATTCTAATATTAGGAATAGTAGCACGATCTTCGTAAAGAGCCTTTACAGCTGCAATCACATAATCCATGTGTTCCTTAGAAAGTTGACTTCTGTTTACTGCAAAACGAACTACGTTTGCTACTTCAGCTTGTTGTTCTGGAGTCTTTAGGTCATATTCCATTGAGTAGTTACCAAGTTCTGCAGTTCTAATTCCATATCTTCTTATTAATTCAACAGAGAAGCCTTGACCTGCAAAAGTTTCTGGTCCTCTCTTGTTGTCGAAGAATTCGTCCATGTTGATATAAACACCGTGGCCACCTGCAGGAAGTACAACTCCCTTAACGCCAGCCTTGTAGAAACCTTGAGCAAGGTATTCACATTGTTTAACACGGGCATCAAGATAATCAAACTTAGCTGCTTCATAAAGACCTGCAGCAAGAGCCATAATATCTCTACCACTCATTCCACCATAGGAGTCGTTGCCGTAAGAAGAAATTTGTTTAACTTTTAGGAGGATACCTACATCGGTTTTAACTGTGCCGTCTTCGTTAAAGTCAGAGAACTTCTTCCAGAATAGACCCTTGTCTCTAAAGGCAAGAACGCCACCCATATTTGCGTGTCCGTCTTTTTTAAGTGATGCAGTAAAACCATCGCAGTAAGAGAACATTTCTTTTGCGATTTCTGGAATTGATTTGTCAGCGTAACCTTCTTCATTAACTTTGATGAAGTAAGCATTTTCTGCCCATCTAGCAGCATCAAACATATAAGGTATGTCATACTTATGAGCAATTCTTGAACATTCTCTTAAGTTTGCCATAGAAACTGGTTGACCACAAACTGTGTTGTTAGTAATAGTAGTGTAAATTAGTGGCACATTTTCAGGTCCTAACTTAGTGATAAGTTCCTCTAATTTTTCAGTGTCCATGTTGCCCTTAAATGGATTCTTTTCATAGTGACCATTTTCAGGAACTTCCCAAAGTAATTTTTTGTTGTATAGGTTTCTTGGAATTGAACCCATTTGTTTAATATTACCTTCAGTAGTGTCAAAGTGACCGTTTGAAGGAATAGTATAAATCTTTCCTGGTTCTCTTGCATTTAATATTTTTTTGACGAGTTCAAATAAAACAGATTCAGCTGCACGACCTTGTTGGATGATAAAAGTATTAGGTCTTTCCATTTGTGCAGAGCCACCGTTAAATAGTCCACCTTCATATTCGCAAAGGTAAACTTCGTTCATCATTTTTTCAACATCGTCGCAGTCAGTTCTCACAAGGTCAATAATTCTCTTTTGATCGTCGCCTCTTTCAAAGACATCTCTAAAGGTATCTAAGAGAACATAGTAGCCCTTGTTTCTTCCATAAGATTCATCACCCAAAAACATTGCAGACCATTGAACATCTGTCATGGCAGTAGTTCCTGAGTCAGATAACATATCGATAGTTAACATTCCTGCAGGGAAAGCAAATTCATTGTAGTGAGTAGCCTTTAGGGCTCTTTCTCTTTGTTCCACAGTTACATTTGGAATATTCTTTGTAACATAAGTGTAGGAATGTGGTGTAGGTACGTCTAATTGATACTTTTTCATAAAAAAACCTCCATATAAAAATAAAAAAAGTTATAGAGGAACCCCGGTCATCGACAAAAGTCGACTAGCGGACAGTATCCTATAGAGAACCCCGGTTATCAAAATTTTAAAAATTTCTTTCTTGATGAGCGGTCAGAACTCCAAGATAACATGTATTATCTAAGCAATAGTTTATATCACTAGCAGGAAGAAGTCAATAAACTTGTAAAAGCAAGAAGTAAAATAAAAATGAAATCGTTTTATAGTAGAAAAAAAATCTCCAAACAAATGGAGATTTAATAATTTAAAATATTTATTTTTCAACTGAAGCTGAGTAATTCTTTTCAATAGAATCATCAAGCATTTTTGTAAATTCTTCATCAGTTTGATTTACATTAAGACCTTCAGTAAGGGCTCTTGAGTAAGAAGCAATTACGCCCTTGTTTTTTCTAAGTTTTTCGTTGGCGTCATCTCTTGAGTAACCACCAGAAAGAGCAACAACCCTAACAGTTTGGTCAAAGTCGTAAAGGTCTTCGTAAAGATTTTCCTTTTCTGGAAGAGTTAACTTAAACATTACATAAGTGTTTTTGTCTAATTTTTTAAGTTCTTCCACAAGATATTTTTTAAGGACCTCTTCTATTTCAGCCTTGTCCTTAGCGTGGATGTCAACTTCTGGCTCGATAATAGGAACAAAACCTGCTGCAGATATTTTCTTTGCGTAGTCAAATTGTTGTTCGACAACTTTTTTAATTGACTCTTCATTAAGTTCCTTTACAACAGAACGCATCTTAGTTCCAAAGATATTTCTTTCCTTAGCATTTGCTAGAAGTTCGTCAATGTGTTTAAAAGGCTTCATAAGTTGAGCACCGTCTTTTTCTACATCAAGACCTTCGTCAACTTTAAGGATTGGAACTATGCCCTTTTCTTCCCAAAGGTAGTCACCAGTGAACTTGCCATCGATCTTAGAATTCATAGTGACCTTGAATAAGATTGCAGCTAAAATTCTATCAGATGTAAAGGCTTCGTCCTTTATAATTCTCTTTCTCATTTCGTGAACCTTGTCAAACATTTCTTCTTCGTTTGAATAAGCATCTTCAGTAACACCATAATTTAATAGGGCCTTTGGTGTTGATCCACCAGATTGATCAAGAGCAGCAATAAAGCCCTTGCCATTTTTCATTCTTTCAAATTGTTCTTTGTTCATTTTTACCTCCAAAAGTGTAGACTTCTAATTACTTCTAATTATATAATAAGTAGACATAGTTGACAAATGACAAAATTTTGAGGTGAATATGAAGTATTACGCAGTTAGAATAGGAAGAAATCCTGGCATCTATCACACTTGGGATGAGTGCAAGAGAGAAACTATGGGCTTTAAGGGAGCAAGTTTCAAAAAGTTTTCCACTCGTGAAGATGCAGAAGCCTTTATAAATGAGATAGAAGAAGAGAAGAAAGAATCAGCAGAAAAAGATGAACTTGTAGTTTATGTTGACGGGTCTTACAGGAATAAGGACAAGTCCCACTCCTATGGAGTCTACATGTTTAACGATGAAGAAGAATATACTTACTCAAAGAGATTCTTCAAGGATTCAGAGATGAGAAATGTGTCAGGAGAAATCAAGGGAGCCATGCGTGCCATGGAAGAAGCAGTAAAACTTGGCAAGAAAAAAATATATTTACACTACGACTACGAGGGCATAAGGTCTTGGGCTCTAGGCTTTTGGAAGACCAATAAAGAAGGAACAATTTATTACAAAAATTTTTATGATTCCATAAAGGACAAGCTTGAAGTAAAATTTATAAAAGTAGAGGCCCACTCTGGGGTCAAGTACAATGAACTTGTGGATCAACTTGCAAAGGAGGCAAAATGAGAAAATCTTGGGATGAATATTTTATGGAGATAACAGAAATGGTGGCAACAAGGTCCACTTGTGACAGGGCCTTTGTGGGTTGCGTCCTTGTGAACTCTGACAACAGGATAGTCTCAACAGGCTACAACGGATCAGTGACAGGCAACCCCCACTGTGACGAAGTCGGCCACACAATGCGTGACGGCCACTGCATAGCAACAATCCATGCAGAGATGAATGCCCTCTTGTATTGTGCAAAAGAAGGAATATCAGTTAGGGGAGCCAAGGCCTATGTAACACACTTCCCTTGCCTCAATTGTACTAAGGCCCTTATACAAGCAGGCATAGGAGAAATAATTTACCACGAAGCCTATAGGGTAGACGACTATGCCATGGAACTTATAAAGAAGAATAAGGTTAAGTTAAAACAAATTTAAAGATAAAAATAATATATTATAGAAGAAATTGTCTAAAGCCATGTATTTGGCTTGGGATTTTTTATTTATAGTTTTTTTATCTTCGATATGGGTAATAAATATCAGTAAGAAATTATATTTGATTTATTATTTTAATTAAAGGAGGAAGAATGAAGAACTTTATTGATGAATTTAAAGACTTTATAGCACGTGGAAATGTAATGGACATGGCTGTGGGTGTTATCATAGGTGGTGCCTTTGGTAAAATCGTTTCAAGCCTTGTTGAAAATATTTTAATGCCTTTAATTGGCATCATACTTGGTGGCGTTAGCTTTGAAAATCTTGCTGTTACAGTGGGAACTGCTGAAGTTAAGTACGGAATATTTTTACAATCAGTTTTTGACTTCTTGATTATCGCCTTTGTTATTTTCTTAATGATCAAACAAATTGCAAAAGTTACAGACAAATTCAAGAAGGAAGAGGAAGCTCCAGATCCAACTGAAAAGGAATGTCCTTTCTGTAAGTCTAAAATTGATATTAATGCAACTAGATGTCCACACTGTACATCTGAATTAGGAAGTGCACAATGAAAAAATGGGCATTAGTCCTCGAAGGTGGAGGAGCTAAGGGTGCCTACCAAGTAGGCGCCTACTTCGCCCTCATGGAAATGGGATTCGACTTTTCAAAAATTGTTGGAACTAGCATAGGTGCCTTTAATGGGGCTATGTTTGCCCAAGGGGATGCCTATGAATGTTTTAAAGCTTGGAAGTCTTTGGATTTTTCGGCTTTTGAAAATGAATTACAAGAAATAGAGAGAGACGAAAATCTTCTTACAAAAATAGTGGAAAAGCTTCGTCAACATGATATCAGGATTCCAGAGCTAACTAGGTCACCTTATCCTCTCTTTAAGTTGGTGGATCAATTTATAGATGAAGATAAACTAAGGGAATCTGATGTGGACTTTGGAATTTGCACAGTAAATGTGTCTGACCTCAAGGTTGATAGACTATTTAAGGAAGATATTGAAAAGGGACTTTTAAAGGACTATATTATTGCTTCTTGTTATCTTCCTGTTTTCAAGCTACAACGTCTTCACGGCAAGTATTTTATTGACGGAGGTTTTGCATCACCAGCTCCCATGGAGATGATTGATGACGACACTGACATTGTCTTAGTTAGACTTTCTAAGACTCCTCTTAAAAATATTGAGAGGGCAAATTATATTATTAAGCCAAGTCATGATTTAGGGTCTTCTCTTGGCTTTGACAAGAACAGAGCCGATGACTTGATAAAACTTGGCTATTTTGATGCCTTTCGTGCTGTTAAGGGCCTCAGGGGTGAAGAATATTATATTATGCCCCTTGATGAAGAAGAGAGCTTAAAGTATATTTACAGGCTCTTAAAGGATAAGATCAATGAAAGCGAAAATAAGCTTGCCAGGACAATCTTTGAGGATTATGCTCCAAAACTTGCAGAAGACTTGGAGATGTCAGAGAACTTTAGGTATGATGAGCTCCTATATAAACTTCTGGAAAAAGAGGGTAATAGGAAGAAAATTGACAGATTTAGAGTTTACACAGTAGAAGAATTTATGAGGGAGATAGAAAATGTCAACTGACCAAGACTTAAATTTAAGAAAAATTAAAGCCAAGGTCCAAGGAAGGAAGCCTCTGCCTGTTGATGTAAAAAATAGGTTTTCCGTTATGATTCCCCTTATAAAAAGAGACGGGGATATCCAACTTTTATTTGAGAAGAGGGCCTTCACTCTTAGAAACCAACCTGGTGAAATTTCTTTTCCGGGGGGAAGGATTGAAAAGGGAGAGAGTCCTAGAGAGGCAGCTGTTAGAGAGACTGCAGAAGAGCTTTTGATTTCAGAAAGGGAAATTGAAATTTATTCTGAGGGAGACTTTGTGGTCAATCCCTACGCTGCAATTATTTACACCTTTGTTGGAGAAATCAAAAAGGATTTTGATAAAATTTCTCCATCTGAAGATGAGGTGGAAAAAGTTTTTACAGTTCCCCTTTCTTATTTTTTAAAGACTAAACCAAAGTCCTATAAGATCAATTTAAGGGTTGAAAGGAACAAGGAATTTCCTTATCACTTGATACCCAATGGAGTCAACTACAAGTTTAAGAGGGGGAGAGAAGAAGTCCTCTTCTATGAATATGAAGATGAAATTATCTGGGGATTTACTGCCAAGATGGCAAGAAGATTTGTAGAAAACCTAATGTCTTAATTTAAAATTTATTAAAAATAAAGCTTAGAAAATTATAAGTTGATAATAATTTTT
>CABQNX010000027.1 GCA_902465645.1 uncultured Peptoniphilus sp. | reverse complement strand
ATTAAAAAGAAAAAAGCTTATATGTTAAGAATAAAAGAAAGAAAATATTTTTTTACTTGGTTAATAAATTAGAAATTGTAAAAGACTTACGAGACAAATTTTAGGTGTAAATAATAGATTTTTATTCAAAAATTGACAAAAAAGCATAGAAATATCAAGATTTTTTGTAATAAAAATGTAATATAAGGAGAAGGATGGCTATATTACTTGCTTTCAGCCTATAAATTTTTTTGATTTAAAATATATCTATTTTGTTCAAATTATAGAATGGCTTAACCAAGCCAATATTCGAGAGATTTACAAAAAAGTTACAGAAAAATTGACAAATCTTAAATTTTTTAATATACTCTTTAAAGGTTAGAAGAGGTTACAAAGTAGTAACAAAATTTACAAACTTGTAACTGAATTTATGGAGGTAATATTTTTGAATAAAAAGAACATTTTTAGAAATGCGAAATTTATACTTATAGCCTTGGCTCTTGTGTCAATCCTAACAATGGGTTTTAGCACGGCTCTAGGCAAAGACGTTGAACTAAATATCAACGGACAAACAAAGACAGTATTTACATACGAAAAGACAGTAGGCAGCTTCTTGGAAAAAGAAGGCATTGTTCTTAAGAACAAGGACCTTGTAAGCCCAAGCCTTGATGAAGAGATTACTAAGGATTCAAAGATTGTGATTACTTCACCAAAGTCTTACCACATAAAAGATGGTAACAAGACACTAATTGCTGAAGCTAATGGCTACACAGTTGCTGATGTACTTGAAAATCTTGGCATTAAACTAAACAAACTTGACAGGGTTTCTCTTCCACTTGACGAAATTGCTAAAGAAGGAATGGAAATCAAAATCGACAGAGTTGTTGAAGAAAACATAGAAAACAAGATAGAAATTCCTTTTGAAACAGAAACTCGTGAAAACAATGAAATGTTTGAAGGCGAAAAAAATGTAATCACTAAGGGACAAGCTGGAGAAAAGCTAGAAAACCTTAAGAATACTTATGTAAATGGAAATTTAGAATCCACTGAAGTTATAAAAAGTGAAATTACAAAGAATCCTGTAAAGGAAGTTGTTGAAGTTGGAACTAAAAAAGGAAGTGCTGCTCCTAATGGCAAGTCAGCTAAGAGAGTAATTGTTATGCAAGCTACTGCTTACGACCCTACAGCAGGTTCAAAAACTGCTATGGGAACAAGAGCAAGAGTTGGGGCAGTTGCAGTTGACCCTAAGGTTATACCACTAGGCTCAAAGCTTTACATCGAAAGTATGGACGGCTTTGCAAGTTACGGATATGCTACAGCAGAAGATACTGGTGGAGCAATTAAGGGAAATAGAATTGACCTATTCTACAGCACAAATGCCCAAGCTAGAAAGTTTGGAAGAAGAAATGTAAAAGTTTATGTGCTTGATTAAGAGAGTCCTGGTAACAGGACTTTTTTTATTGGAATTTTTGATTTATATAAAATTTTAAAGTTTAAGAACTTTACCTTTGAAAAATCTACAAAAAAATTAAAATTTATAACTTGTAGAGATAAAGTCAAAATAATTTTTAAATTTAATATTATTCATTTAAAAGAACCAATATTTAACTTATAATATAAACGAGGATGATTTTATGAAATTAAATGAACATGAACTCGTCGATAGATATATTTATTATTTGCAACGATACATCCCCTATGACAAGCAAGAAGCTGCCAAAGAGGATTTTTTAGATATACTGAGAGATAGACTTCCAGAAATTTACACGGAAGAAGATATAAAAAAAGAATTAAATAGGATGGGAAACCCCTACGAGTTTGCAGGAGCCTATAGCGAACCAGGCAATTTTCTCATAAGTGGGAAGAACTATGAAATTTTTAAGGCATTTTTAAAGATTTTATCAATCTCTGCCCTTATTGGACTTATAGTCTTTACCTTTAACTACTTTAGACGTTTTCAAGGGACAGGTTTGTTTGACGTCTTAAAGAGTCTAGTAGTTAGCATTTTTATCTTGAGTCTTTTGCCATCTTGGATCTGCGAAAAGATTAAGACTACAAAGATTTTAAATGCCCTAATGGAAGAATGGGACATTGATAAGCTTTACGAATCTCAAAAGCTAAAGCTTGAAGTTTATGAAATTGGACTTCTCATGGTTAAGTTTTCTATGTTTTTTATGCTACAGATTTACATTTTGACTGCCAGCATTAATATTTCCATAGTTACTTATTCCTTTGTCATGATTTTATTTTTTATTAACGTGCTTTCTGTCAACTTGAAATTTTCAGAAAACACAATTTTTTCCATGACTATGTATGTGGAATATTTCGTGGACATCTTTAGCATTATTAGTTTGATTTTTGTTACAAGCTATTTTATGCCAAGGATCTTTGCCATAAAGATAATAATCCTATGCAATATTATTAATTTAATTTTAAATTCTTACACTATTTCTAAGTCAAAAAATATATTGTTATCGCGAAAAAAGAGAAAGAAAAACAGAAGAAGAAATAAAAAAGACAGAGATTGAAATAAGATCCAATCTCTGTCTTTTCTTTCGCTATAAATTTTATGCCACGTTTTCTTTTAGATATTTAATAATATCTAGTGATTCATAAAGAGGCTTGTCACCAATGAATAGGCAAGGCACTTGTTTTTTGCCGCCCTTTTCAATTAGGTATTCACGTGCTTCTTTGTCTTCGTCTATATTTTTAATTTCTACAGAGTCAATGCCCTTGTCTTCCATAAAAGATTCTACCTTTTTACAAAATGGGCAAGTTGTTCCTACATATAAAGTTAATTTTTCCATATTATCCCTCCAATCTTTTATTACCCATTTAAGGGGAAAGAAAACAAGGGCAGTATTTAAAAGATTAGAGATTTTTGGTATAATAACATAGATTCGAGGTGATATTGTGGGATTTTTTGACAGTCTTGATGGCAATTTAAATGACCTAGCTGGAAATTTAAATTATCTAAAGAAAAAACTTGTGAACGAATCACAAGAAATTAAAAAGACAGCAAGGTTGAGATACGAACTTTTAAACGAAGAGAGAAAACTTAGCGAAGCCTTTGAAAAGCTTGGCAGGCACCAATACAAGTCCCTTAGGGGAGAGGGGTCTGATCTCGATGTTGGCAAGACCTTGCAGGAGATCGATAGGCTAGAGTCAAGAATTTCTTCACTAAAGATGGGCCTTGACCTAAGTGAAAAGACTTCTGGAATTGATTTTACAGAAGATGTGACTAGCCCAGGATATGAGGATTCTTCTTCAATTTTTGTTAGGGATGAAAAAGATACTTCCCATGAAGAAGACCAGGGCTCAATAATTTTTATAGAAGAAGATGAAGATGAAAATAGTTAAAGAATTTGTTGAAATAGACGGGATAAAAACTGCATATATAAAGAAGGAGGGCGGCGAGAAAGTCCTTGTCATTCTCCACGGTTGGGGTGCATATATTGAGTCAATTATGCCTATTTTTAATGCAATCCCCGAAGACTACACAGTTTATGCTTATGATGCACCAGGCTTTGGGGACAGTGAAAACCCAAGAGAAGTCATGGGGACTTATGATTATTATGAATTTCTCTTAAAGTTCTTAGACCACTTTAACATTAATAAGGCGACCTTTGTTGGTCACTCCTTTGGTGGAAAGACCCTTACGATTTTAGGGTCGAGAAATAAGGAAAGGGTTGAAAAGCTTATAATAATCGATGCATCGGGAGTCCTTCCCAAGAGAAAGCTATCTTATTATGCCAAGGTCTATTCCTTTAAGGCAGCAAAAAAATTCTATATGCTAACTCATGGCAATAATGAAGAGGCCATGGTCAAGTTTTATAAAAAACACGGGTCCGATGACTATCAGGCAGCAGATGGAATTATGAGAAAGTGCTTTGTAAAGGTTGTTAATGAGTCCACAAGGGAAGAATTCAAAAACATTGATGCAGAAACCCTCCTCATCTGGGGAGATAAGGACGATGCAACTCCCCTCTACATGGGTAAGATATTTGAAGAGGAGATAAAAAACTCTGGCCTAGTTGTCTTAGAGGGGGCTGGACACTATTCCTACCTTGACAAGTTCGGTCAGTTTAATGCAGTTATTAATTCGTTTTTAGATTAGGAGATTTTAATGGAATATTTTTTACAGAGACTGCCAATTTTTTTAATAGATTTTGTAATTATATGTGTGGCACTTTATTATTCCCTAATTAGGAGTAATTTTCCCATTCACATGCTCCAGTTAGAGGGCTACGACAATGATGAATACAAGACATTTTTAAAGAACAACAAGGAAAAGATGAACAAGCTAGTTTATAAGCTAGACAAAAATCAAAAGACTCCCATAGTTTGGACTGACAGGGCAAAGAGACTTCTAAAGAAGCACAAGCTTGTAAATTATATTGCCTTTGTTCTTGTAGTTGTTTTTTCGCTGGGTCTTTTTGATGGATCAGGATCCTATGTGATTTCAATTTTAGCAACATTGATTTTGTCATTTTTAATTTACTTTTACCAATATAGGCTACTTATTTTGACAAACAAGTGGGCAAAACCTACTGAAGATAAGATAAATATGGGCTTTTACAAGTCAGCTCAGGCAAAAATCAAAAAATTCAAGGAAGAAGATGGCCTAAAGGTCCTTGGAATAACAGGGTCTTTTGGAAAGACTTCAGTTAAATTTATTTCAGACACAATTTTATCTGAAGGCCTAAGGGTTAAAAACACACCATCATCCTTTAACACTTCTATGGGACTTTCAAAAATCATCAACAATGAACTTGAAAGTGACAGGGAAGTTTTCATTGCAGAGCTAGGTGCCAAGGTTCCTGGAGAAATCCACGAGGTTGCAGAACTTGTCCAACCAGATATTGGGATAATAACTGCTATTGGGCCAACTCACATGCACCTTTTTAAGACAATTGAAAATATACAAAAGACAAAGTACGAGTTAATTGAAGACCTGCCAGAAGATGGGATTGCTATTTTCAACTACGACAACGACTATGTCAAACCCCTTGCAGATAAGACTAAGAAAAAGACTTATAGGTATGGAACTAAGGACTTTGACAAGCTAGATGTCTATGCAGATGACATAAAAGTAAATGAAAAAGGATCAGAATTTGTCCTCCACATCAAGGGGGCAGGAGAAATTAAGTGCTCCACAAGACTTCTTGGAGTTCACAACATCTCCAACCTTCTTGCATCAGCGACTGCTGCCCATGTCTTGGGCCTTAGCCTAGAGGAAATTCAAAGGGGAATATCCAAGGTTGAGCCAGTGGAACACAGACTTTCACTTATTCCATCATCAAATGACACCATAGTTATTGACGATGCCTTTAACTCAAACCCAGTGGGCTTTAGGGCTGCTCTCGATGTTTTGAGAGAATTTAAGGACCACAGGAAGATAATAATAACACCAGGCATGGTTGAGCTTGGAGATATGGAAGAAGAAGAAAATAGAAAAATAGGTCAAGTTATGGCAGATGTCCTTGATTTTGCAATTTTAGTTGGCAAAAAGAGAACTCTTCCAATTTATGAAGGCCTTAAGGATAAAAACTTTGATGAAGAAAAAATTTACAGGGTTTCTTCACTAGACGAGGCAACTCAGGTTCTCGCAAAGATTTCAATGGCGGGAGATGTCGTTCTCTTTGAAAATGACCTTCCTGATAATTACAATGAGGAGTGAAAAAATGGAAAATATAGGTGTAATCTTCGGAGGAAGATCCGTTGAACACGAAGTTTCTGTTATTACAGGAATGCAAATTATTGAAAATATGGATAAGTCCAAGTACAATCCTATTCCAATTTATATTACAAAAGATGGCAAGTTCTTGTCAGGAGAAAGCTTAAAGAACTTCAAGGCCTACAAAGACCAAGACTTCCATGATGGAGTAGAAGTCTTCTTTAAACCAGAATATGGAAACAAAAACTTATATTATGTAAAACACAATCCAAAGAAGTTATTTAAGGCAGAATACGATTCAGTAGAAGTTTACGAAAAAATTGATGGCATATTCTTTGCCCTTCACGGAACTTTTGGTGAAGATGGATGTACCCAAGGACTTTTTGAACTTATGGGCATGCCTTACACTGGTTGCGGAGTTATGTCTGCTGCAGTTGGCATGGACAAGGTCATTATGAGGAAGGTCTTTGAATCAGAAGACATCCCAATGACTAGATACAAGTACTTCTTCAGAGAGGAACTTAAAAACCTAAAGGGAGTAATAGAAAAGTGCAAGGACCTAAACTTCCCACTTTTTGTTAAGCCAGCTAATCTTGGCTCATCAATAGGGATTTCAAGAGTTGAAAATGCCCTTGACCTTTCAAAAGCTTTAGAGGTTGCAGCCCACTACGACAGAAAAGTTATTGTTGAAGAAGCTGTTGTTAACCCAAGGGAAATTAACGTGGCAGTCCTTGGTTATGAAGATGACCTAAGGGTTTCTGCAGCAGAAGAACCCCTTGGTTTTAAGGACCTTTTAAAGTATGAAGACAAGTATGTTTCTGGTTCTAAGGGAGCTAAATCATCTCAAAAGCACCAAAACAAAAAGCTTCCAGCAGAACTTAAGCCAGAGCTTGAAAAGGAAATTAAGGAGCTTGCAAAAAAAGCCTTCTCAGCAATTGACGGTGCAGGTGTTGCAAGAATTGACTTCTTAGTTGACGGCGACAAGGCTTATGTTAATGAAATCAACACCCTTCCAGGTTCCATTGCCTTCTACCTCTACGAGGTTGACGGACTTATGATTAAAGACTTAATCACAAGGCTAATTGAACTTGGCAAGGAAAGACACAGTGAGAGAGCCGCAAATAACTATTCCATTGATTCAAATTTATTTAATATGACAAGTTATGGAGCAAAGATTTAATGATTAAAGAAAAGATTTTAGAACTTATTGAAAAGTCAAAGCCAAGGACAAAAGATGAGCTTGCTAGGTTATTTAAAATTAAGAGCAAGGAGAAAAAGGAATTTAATAGGATTCTAGAGGAACTTGAAGACGAGGGCCTAATTTTCATGGACCACAGGAAGAAGTACAGACTTGTGGACAATGACAAATTCTTTTTTGGAAAACTTCAAACAAATGCCAAGGGTTTTGGATTTTTGATAAGCGAAAATCTTGACGAAGATATTTATATATCAAAAAACAACCTTAACTCAGCCTTAAATGGCGATGAAGTAATCGTCAGAAGATATAGGGAGTCCTCTGGTGACAAGCCAGAGGGCAAGGTCCTCTCTATTGTGAGGAGGGTAAACACAAAATTTGTTGGAGTCTTTCAAAATAAGAGGGACTTTGGCTTTGTAGTATCAGATGAGAGCAAGATGGCCATGGATATTTATGTTCCAAAGAAGAAATTTAATGGGGCGAAGAACGGTCAAAAGGTTGTTGTAAAAATAGAAAAATGGCCAGAGGCCAATAAAAAACCTGAGGGAAGAATTGTAGAAGTCTTGGGATATCCAGATAATCCTGACGTCGATATTCTTTCTGTGGCTGCAGGCCTTGACCTTCCCATGGAATTTCCAAAGGCTGCCTTATCAGAAGCAAAGGCTCTTCCACAAAAGGTTAGAGAAGAGGACTTGAAGGGAAGAAGGGACCTAAGAGACCTCATAACTTTTACCATTGATGGAGCCGATTCCAAGGACTTTGACGATGCAATTTCTCTTGAAGTAGCGGAAAACGGCAACTACATTTTAGGAGTTCACATTGCCGATGTGTCCCACTATGTTGAAGAATACTCTGCTATAGACGAAGAAGCCTTCAAGAGGGGGAACTCAGTTTATCTCTTAAACAAGGTTATACCAATGCTGCCCTTTGAACTTTCCAATGGAATTTGTTCCCTAAATGAAGGTGTAGACAGGTTAACCCTATCTGTCCTAGCAGAAATTGATAAGAAAGGCCAAGTAGTAAAATATGATATCCTTGAGTCTGTAATTAATTCTAAGAGGAGACTTGTTTATGAAAATGTCTCTGACTACTTAGAAAAAAATATTTCCCATCAATCTCTTAAGGGACTTGAGAAGACCCTAGACAAGATGTATGAACTTGCAAAAATTTTGGAAGACAAGAGAGAAAAGGGTGGAGCCATAGACTTTGACATACCAGAAGTCATAATAGAAGTTGACGAGGAAGGTTGGCCACAAAATATCCACAAGAGGGACAGGAGGACTGCCAACAAACTCATCGAGGACTTTATGCTTATGGCCAATGTCTGTGTGGCAAAAGAATATTATTTTAAGAAAATTCCATTTTTATACAGGATTCACGAGAGACCAAAGGATGAAAAAATTTCAGAACTCAACTCCTACTTGCGACCTCTTGGATATATGATTAACTTTGATGAAAAAGTTGAACCAAGAGATGTGCAAAAGGTTCTAGAAAAGGCAAGGGGGACTAAGGAAGAGATGTTTGTCTCAACTATGACCCTAAGGTCCATGGCAAAGGCAAGATATTCTGAAGTAAATGACATTCACTTTGGCTTGGCCTTTGACCACTACTCCCACTTCACTTCTCCAATAAGAAGGTATGCCGACCTCACGATCCACAGGATTATTAAGAAGAAAATTGAGAGAAAACTTTCCAAGGGAGACATAACAAACTTAAAAGCAATCTTGCCAGACATAGCAGAGCAAGTTTCTAAGACGGAAAAAGTTGCCCAAGAGGCCGAAAGACAAGTGGAAGACATTAAGATGGCTGAATACATGTCTGAGCGAATTGGAGAAATCTACAAGGGTAGGATTTCTTCTATCACAAACTTTGGAATGTTTGTGGAATTAGATAACCTTATAGAAGGACTTGTGGGCTACAGGACCATGGATGGCTACTACGAGTTTGACCAAGACAACTATAGGGCCATCGACTACAGGACGAAAAAAGAATTTCACATTGGCGACGATGTGACAATAAAAGTTGTAAATGTTGACCTCAACATGGGCAACATTGATTTTAAAATGGTAGGTGATGAAGATGAGTAAGGAAAAAAACGATGCAATAGCAAACAACAAAAAAGCCAGCCATCTTTATTTTATAGAGGACACTTATGAAGCAGGCATTGAACTTGTTGGGACTGAGGTCAAGTCCATAAGGGCAGGCCATGTCAACATCAAGGATGCCTACTGCGACATCAACAAGGGAGAAATTTTTGTATCAGGCATGCACATTTCACCCTACGAGCAGGGAAATATTTATAATGTGGATCCCATGAGGAAGAGAAAACTTTTGATGCACAAAAATGAAATCCTAAGACTTGAAAAAGTTAAGACTCAGGATGGTTACACAATCATCCCCCTAAAAGTTTACCTAAAGAGGGGCAAGGTCAAGGTCCTAATTGCCAAGGCCAAGGGTAAGAAACTTTGGGACAAGAGAGAGACAATGAAGAAAAGAGAAGTTGATAAGAAACTAAGACAAGCAAAAATGTATTGATTCTTTACTTGGAGATAATAAGAATTTTCCAAAAGCTTATAAATAAATTTCAAATTGAAAATAAACTATAAATTAACGCTCCTAGTGGGCGTTTTTATTTTGCATTTAAAAGCAAAGAAATTTTATTGACACAATAAAACAATGATGATAAAATTCTATTTAGATAAACTTCTAAATAGAAAGGAGTTTTAATTGTGAAAAAATTTTTCAAATTATTTTTGCTAGGAATGATATGTTTTGCATTATCACAGCTGTGTCTGCGATTGCCTCTCTTGAAATTATTGAATAATAATTTATGGCTCAACAACTTTCAAAGTCTTTATCCACTTTTTTATGGATTTTTAATCACACTAAGTGCTGGACTCTTTGAAGAGGGCGGAAGATTTATTTTTAAGGATAAGTTTTTAAAAGAAAGCAATAGCAAGTCAGATGCAATTATTTTTGGACTCGGTCATGGAATTATAGAAGTAATATTTGTTATTGTTGTGAGTTATAGCAGTTTAAGCCTAATGACTAGGTCTGAAATTTTTTTAGGACTATATGAAAGATTGTTAGCGGTGATTTTTCATATTGGTATGACTGTATTAATATGGCTTGGATTTAATAGAATGGAAAAATACAGATATTTAATTCTAGCGATTTTTTTACATGGTTTTTTTGATTATTTTATAATATTAAAGAACATTTTTGGATTTAGTAATTTGATTTTGTACGGAAGTTGGACTTTGCTTTGTATATTCATCTTAATTTTCATTTTTAAAATTAATTTAGGGGGGAATAGAAATGAAAAAATTTAAAATTTTAACTTTAACAGCTATTGTATTACTTTTGGTTGCCTGTAGTTCTAAGACTAAAAAAATGTCAGATGAGGATTTTAATAAGTATGAGAAAGAAGCTCAGTCTGCCATAAATTTAATCAATGAGAGAAAAACAGATGAATTTATTGATTTGACAGAAAAATCACTGGGATTTGAAAAAGAAATTTTGGAAGAAGCCTATAAAAATCTTGATGAAAATGGGAAATTTGTAGAATTCGGTGACGCTAAGGGAATCTATGAAGAGGATAAAAATACAGGATTAACTTATTCTACTATTTTACAAAAGGTCAAGTATGAAAAGAAGGATGTCCTTTTTAGAATAAGTTTTAATAAGGATGATAAAATAGTTGGAATATTTTTTAAGTAAATTGAAAACAAATTATAAATTAACGCTCACTAGTGGACATTTTTTGTAATTAGAATACCCTCGGTTGGACCAGGGGTTCAATTTAGCTTTAGCGATGAAAAACAAAAAATAAAAAGACCTCCATGTTAAAATAAATATGTGGTTTACCAGAACACAAAAATAACAGGAGGTTTTTTATGAATTTAAATCATACACATAGTTTATCACACACAAAATGGAATTGTAAATACCATGTAGTGTTCGCTCCAAAATATAGAAGGAAAGTATTTTATGGAAGTAAAAGATTGGAAATAGGTGCGATATTAAGAGAGCTTTGCAACTGGAAAGGTGTTAACATAATAGAAGCAGAAGTTTGTCCAGATCATTTACACATGTTGCTAGAGATACCGCCAAAATTGAGTGTATCTAGTTTTATGGGATTTTTAAAAGGGAAAAGCAGCATAATGATATATGACAAATGGGGGTAGTTTAAAATACAAATATAGAGGAAGGCAATTTTGGTGCCGAGGATACTATGTAGATACAGCAGGCAAAAATACAAAAGCAATAAAAGAGTATATTCACAACCAACTTAAAGAAGATGAATTAAGTGGTCAGATAACCATGGACAATACTGACCCCTTTAGGGGTTAGCAAGTAGAAATTGCAAGTGGTAAACCATAAGCGTCCTTGAGGCGCAGCTAGTAAAAAAGTTCCTTTGGACCGCAAAAGCAAAACCACCGGCGTAGCCGGTGGATTTTTTTTATAAAAATTTATTTTGAGTTTAATTTTTTGTTTTCTTTATAATATTGAAAACATTCAAAGATGATAAATATACATGGAATTATAAAAAATAAATAATTGTCATTTTGAGAATAAGCGATATCACCTGATGCACCTATTGCATCTATGACATTAAATGAAATTAAAATGAGATAAAAATTATGTCCTATTATAGACTTTTTTATTAAAAATATTCCCAGTATGTTAAATGTAAGTAAGCTTATGAAATAATTAAGAGTATGATTTTTTCCGTCAAATACATTAAAAGCTATGTGACTTCTGCTTGCATAAGATACTTTATAAAGTAGATAGATTATTAAATAAATAGCTATATATTTTAAAATTTTTTTGCTTTTGTCATTCATTCTAAATCACCTTTATCTTTAAAATACATATAATAATTTTTACTTATAATATAAGCATACAAAATAAAATAATCTCTTACAACAAAAGATTTGCTTTTTAATTAATAAACAAAAAATTATAAAAGCTAAAAACATTTAAATCAGACTTAATGATTAAAAAAAATATATTTTTTGATATAATAAGCCCAGGTGATATTATGGCTTTTATCGAAGTTAAGGACCTTTCAAAAGTTTACAGGATTGGCGAAAGGTCTGTCATGGCAAATGATAAATTAAATTTTGAAATAGAAAAAAATGAGTTTGCAATAATTCTAGGTGCATCAGGTGCCGGCAAGTCAACTTTTCTAAATATTTTAGGGGGTCTCGACACAGCATCATCTGGTGACCTCATAGTTGATGGCAAAAATATTGCAAAGTATAGTGAAAGGGAACTGACAACTTACAGGCGTTACGACATGGGCTTCGTCTTTCAATTTTACAATTTGATTCCCAACTTGACTGCTCTTGAAAATGTTGAGCTTGCAAGTCAAATTGTAAAAAATGCCAAGGACCCAGTTGAAGTTTTAAAGTCAGTTGGTCTTGGCGATAGGATGGACAACTTCCCGTCACAATTATCTGGTGGAGAGCAACAGAGGGTTTCAATAGCTCGTGCTATTGCAAAGAACCCAAAACTTTTATTGTGTGATGAGCCAACAGGTGCCCTTGACTACAAGACAGGCAAGCAAATTTTAAAACTTTTGCAAGACCTTACTAGGACAACAGACACAACTGTGGTTCTAATAACTCACAACTCAGCAATTAAAAATTCTGCAGACAGGCTAATTGAAATTTCTGATGCCAAGGTCAAGGATGTTTTTATCAACGACGACCCAAGGGACATAATGGATATAGAATGGTAGGTGGAGGGTGAAAGCTCGCGACAAGGATAATCTCAGGGAGATAAAAAATTCTCTACCGAGATTTATTTCAATAATGATAATTGTCTTCCTCGGAGTCTTTGTCTTGATTGGACTTATTTCCACAGGCAAGGTTATGAGGAACACAATTGATGATAAAATTGAAAAATTAAATCAAGAGGACCTAAAGGTTTCCGTTCCCATTGGACTTGAAGCTAAGGACCGGCAAATTATCGAGGACCAAGAGGATATCAAGGAGCTTGAATTCGGTTACGACAAGGATGTCTTTCTTGAGGGAGACCCAACTGTTATAAAAGTTTTAAACATGCCCTATGAAATTTCCAAACCAGAAATAGTTGAGGGAAGAGACCTTGAAGGACCTGATGAAATTATTTTGGACTCCAGAATGAAAAAGGCTGGGAGCAAAATTGGGGACACAATAAGTTTTAAAGAAGACAACGACGATGATGAGGACAATGACCTAAAGAGACTTTCTTTTAAGGTTGTTGGCTTTGCAAATTCCCTGGACTTTCTCCAAGAAAACAATGCAACGTATTCTGAAAGAGGTTTTGGACAAATTTCCTACTTTGCTTACATCGACGATGGCAACTTTTCTGGTGATCCAACTCTTGCCAAGATAAAATTCTTGGGGACTGAGGGTTTAAAAACTTCTGACAAGGACTATGTTGACTACATGGACAAGAAGAAGAGGGACCTTAAAATTGATTTGAAGTCTAGGCCTAAGGAAAGACTTGCCTCAATCCAGGGAGAAATCTCAGATAAAATCACTGACGCTGAGGGAAAGATTACCGATGCAGAAACTAAGCTATCTGATGCTAAGGACAAGCTAGTCAAGGGGCGAGAAGACCTAAACAATGGTAAGTCCGACTACAAGGAAGGCCTTGACAAGTACAATGAGGAAAAGGACAAGGCAGAGTCGGAAATTTCAAAAAATAGGGATAAGCTTTACAAGGCATCTGTGGAAATAGATGACGGTGAGAGAAAGTTAATTGATGGCTACGAAAAATTATCTGATGGCAAGAAGAAACTTGATGATGCCAAGACTGAATTAAATTCTGGAAGAAAGAAGCTGACAGAGGGCAAGGAAAAATACCAAAAAGGACTTGGAGAAGTTGAAGCTTCAGAAAAAGCCCTAAGGCAGGGAGAAGACCAGCTAGCTGATGGAAGAAAAAAACTTGATGATGGCTGGGACAAAATTGAAGAATCTAGAAAAAAACTTGCTGATGGTATGAAAAAGTATGAAGAGGGAGAAAGAGAATACCAGGATGGCCTTAATAAGCTTGAGGCTGGCAAAGATAAATTAGTTTCCCAAATGGGGGCTTCTTCCTATGAAGATGCTGTGGAAAAAATCTACGCCCTAGACAAGGCCTTGGAAGCTGGAGAAGATCTTGTAAAAAAACTTCCAACAATAGAAGATGAAATTGCAAAAACTTCTTCCCAAATAAAGCAAGTCGATAGTGGCCTTTCACAAATTGATGGACAAATTTCTACTTTAAAAAACTCCTTAAATAATCCCGACCTTTCAGATGAAGATAGAAAAAATATAGAGGGACAAATTGCAGGACTTGAAGGGAAAAAATCTGAACTGGAAAAAAATAAGGCTGACTTAAATAGAAAGTTGGACTTCCTAAAGACATCAAAGGAAGAAATTGACAAGGCAGTGGAAGAAATAAATAAGGAAGTCCCTGGTGGAATCACAGGCAGCTTGTCCGACCTAAAGGCAAAATTAAAGGAAGGCAAGGCTGGTATTGCTACTATACAAGAAAATGAAAAGAAACTTGCGGCCGGCAGGGCCACTCTTGATGCCAGCAAGAAGCAAATTGAAGAGGGAAAGAGGCAACTTGAAGATGGGATTGCTGAGGCAGAAAAGGGAGAGGCCGAATATGCCAAAAGCAAGGATGAAATCGAGAAAAACAAGAGAAAACTTCAAGAAGCCAGAGAAGAATTAGAAAAGGCAAAAAATAAATTAAATGAATCAGAAGAAAAATTAAATAAGGGGACTGCTGACTATGAGTCTGGAAAAAAAGAATACGAGGAAAAGTATGATGATTATGTTGAAGGCAGGGAAAAACTTTCAAGAGCCAAGGAAAAGTACTTGTCTGGAAGAGATGAACTAGACAGGGGCGAAGAAAGACTTGATGAAGAATTAAAAACTGGTAAAGACCAGTTAAATGATGCCAAGTCAAAACTCTACAAGGCAGAAAAAGATTTGAAAAAGGGCGAAGATGAATACCAGGACAAGTCCCAAGAGGCTGAAGAAAAAATTTCTGACGCAAGAGAAAAAATTGCCGATGGAAGAAGATATCTAAGTTTAATTAAACAACCTCGCTACACAATAACCCCAAGACACTTGTCAACAGACATCAACACCTATCTTGACTACGCAAAGAGAGTTGACGGCTTATCATTTATATTCCCAATATTTTTCTTTGCCATTGCCCTTCTAGTTTGCTTCACAACTATGACTAGGATGGTTGACGAAAACAGGCTTGTCATTGGAGCCTACAAGGCCCTGGGCTATACCAAGAAAGAAATTGGAAGGAAGTTCTTCCTCTATGGATCCCTGGCCTCCCTAATTGGTGGAATATTGGGAGCAATTTCTGGTTCCTACATCTTGACCTATATAATTGGAAACGCCTACTCAACAAAGACAATTTTTGAAAATAAACTATTGATAAATATCTTCCCACTAAGAGTTATCTTCGCCATCGCCATTGGATTTTTATTCACAAGCGTAGCTGCCATGATAAGTGTCAATAAAAATCTAGATGAAAAGACAGCAAACCTCTTGAGGGCAAAGGCACCTTCTAAGGGAAACAGGATTCTCTTAGAAAAAATCCCCTTTATTTGGAACAGGATGAGCTTTTTAGCAAAGGTAACAGCGAGAAACCTATTCTTGTCCAAAAAGAGAATGTTCATGACAGTGGTAGGAGTGATGGGCTGTGCAGCCCTCTTAGTACTTGGATTTGGTATATCTGAATCAGTAAAGGACGTTGAGACCCTACAATTTAAAAATATTTTGAAGTACGACCTGTCAATACTTTATGACAAGGACCTAGATGAAGACTCTTACGAAGAATACAAGAAGTCCTTGGCAGAGAAAAACTTGGACTATACAGAAACCTACGAAGAACTCTTTACTGTTGACTACGATGAAATCGACCAATCAGTAAATGTCATAGTCCCAAGGGACAAGGAAGATTTCAAAAACTATGTCTCTCTTTTTGACAAAGACACAAGGGAAGAATTAGAACTTCCAAAGAGAGGAGTTATAATTACAGAGAAATTATCCAAGCTCAAGAAGTTAAAAGCTGGTGACCCACTAGAAATTAGAGACGTTTATGGAAATGAATTCGAAGTAGAAGTTGCCGGCATCAGTGAATTTTATCTTGGACACAATGTATACATGGACAGGAACTACTTTGAAAAAGTAACAGGATCAGAATTTAAGTCCAACACAGATCTAATAAAAGTTCCTAAAGGCTTTGACAAAGACGCCTTTATAAAAAAGACAATTGAAAAGAAGTCCGTCTTTAACATAGGAAATGTTGGTGACATGAAGGATGTATTGAATCAATTCTTATTTTCAATAACTAAGGTTGAGATAATTATCCTAATAGTGACAACAATTTTGGAAGTCGTAGTCCTCTACAACCTCACAAACATAAACATCGAAGAGAGAATAAGAGAAGTCTCAACAATAAAAGTCCTTGGCTTTTATCCAAGAGAGACAACCTCATACATTTACAAGGAAACCTATATCTTGGCAATAATAGGAATCATAATTGGATTAGGAGTTGGAAAAATCCTCCATTACAGTGTTCTCCAAATCGTAGTTCCCTTTATGGCCATGCTGCCAGAAGACTTGAGCCCAAGACCTTTTATCTTGGCAGGAATAATAACAGCCCTTGTAAATACACTTATAATGATAATCTTCCACTTTAGGATAAAGAAGATAAAGGCAATAGACGCCTTGAAATCAAATGAATAAAACAAGCAAAGGAGTCAGAAAAAACTGATTCCTTTTTTTATATTAAGTTAAATTAGCTAAGAGAAAAATTTTAAAAATTTTTATTGGGGGTGAAAGTTTTCCTTGGCATTATATATATATATATATAATGTCTATTA
>CABQNX010000026.1 GCA_902465645.1 uncultured Peptoniphilus sp. | reverse complement strand
AAAATTTATCAAGTGAAAATTTCTCTTGACTAATTCTTCATACATTACTTCTACACTTTAGTTTGTATTTGTTGTATAATATCTAAAACTAAAAGGGAGGAAGTTATGAAAAAGTTCAAAAGAATTTTAGTTGCTAATCGTGGAGAGATTGCCATTAGAATTTTCAGGGCAGCAAGAGAAATGGGGATTCGCTCAGTTGCCATCTATTCTGAAGAGGACAGGCTGGCTCTTTTTAGGACAAAGGCCGACGAGTCTTACGAGATTGGCAAGGGGAAGTCACCTCTTGACGCCTATCTTGATATTGATGAGATAATTAGTCTTGCAAAGAAAAAGGGTGTGGATGCTATCCACCCTGGCTATGGATTTTTATCAGAAAATTCTGAATTCGCAAGAAAGTGCAGGGAAGAGGGAATTACTTTTATTGGACCTAGTCCAGAGGTTATGGAAAAGCTTGGGGACAAGATTACCTCCAAGATTGTTGCAAAAGAAGCTGGTGTTGCAACTATTCCTGGAATTGAAAAGCCAATTCGCAATGAAGAAGAGGCCCTTCTCTTTGCCAAGTCCTGCGGCTATCCTGTAATGATCAAGGCAGCAGCTGGTGGTGGCGGTAGGGGAATGAGAATTGCCCAGAGCCAAGAGGAACTTTTGGAAAAATTCCAATCTGCCAAGAATGAAGCTAAGAAGGCCTTTGGCGACGACTCTATGTTTATTGAAAAATACCTTCACAAGCCAAAACACATTGAAGTGCAAATTTTGGGAGACGAACATGGGAATGTAGTTCACCTTTATGAAAGGGACTGCTCCATCCAAAGACGCCACCAAAAGGTAATTGAATACACTCCAGCCTTTTCTCTTCCAGTAGAACTTAGGGAAGAAATTTGCCAAGATGCCCTAAAGATTGCAAGGTCCATTGGCTATTCTAACGCTGGTACTGTGGAATTTTTAGTTGACTCCAAGGGAGACCACTACTTTATAGAAGTAAACCCAAGGGTCCAAGTTGAGCACACTGTCACAGAAATGTGTACTGACATTGATATTGTTCAGTCACAAATATTGGTTGCCATGGGCTATAGGCTTGACAGTGAAGAAATTGGGATCAGTGGACAAGATGCCATTGACCACAGGGGATTTTCTATCCAATGTCGTGTGACAACAGAAGACCCTCTCAACAACTTCATGCCAGACACTGGGCAAATTAATTTATACAGGTCATCTTCAGGCTTTGGAGTAAGGCTTGACGGGGGCAACGGCTTTACTGGTGCAGTGATTTCGCCTTATTACGACTCACTTCTTGTAAAGGTAATTACTGAAGCGAGGACTTGGAAGGACACCATAAGAAAGGCCAAAAGATCTCTTTCTGAACTCAAGGTTGGTGGAGTTAAGACTAATATCGGTTTCTTATTAAATGTTTTAAATACAAGGGAATTTGAAGAGGGAACTTGCGATACAGGTTTTATTGAAGAGCATCCTGAATTATTTGAAATCAAATCTTCCAAGGACAAGGAACTTAGGCTCATGAAAATTATTGGAGATAGGGTTGTCAATGATACTAAGGCCCTTGAGAAAAATTTTGATGTCCCACAAGTTCCAGACTTTGAAAAGAAGGACTTCAGGGGTTACAAGCAAATTTTTGACGAACTGGGACCAGATGGAATTAAGGACCACATCTTAAATGAAAAGAAGTTACTTTTAACTGATACGACTATGCGTGACGCCCACCAATCACTTATGGCTACAAGGATGAGGACAATTGACCTAGTAAAAATTGCTGAGGCCCTAAACTACAACATGGACAAGTTATTTTCTGTAGAAATGTGGGGCGGGGCAACTTTTGATGTTGCTTACAGGTTCCTCCATGAAGATCCGTGGGAAAGACTTAGGATACTTCGTGAAAAAATGCCAAATATGCTCTTGCAAATGCTAATTCGTGGCAACAACACAGTTGGTTACAAAAATTATCCAGATAATGTTGTTGTTAAGTTTATAAAAGAATCTGCCAAAAATGGTGTAGACCTATTTAGGGTCTTCGATTCACTTAACTGGCTTGATGGAATGAAACTCTCCATAGACCAAGTCCTTGAAAATGGGAAAATTGCTGAAGCTACTATGTGCTACACAGGGGACATCCTTGACGAGTACAGGGACAAGTATTCTATTAAATACTATGTAGACTTTGCCAAGGAACTTGAAAGGACTGGGGCACAAATTCTTGGAATCAAGGACATGTCTGGACTTTTAAAACCTTACGCAGCCAAGAAGTTAATCAAGAACTTAAAGGAAGAAGTGGGACTTCCAATCCACCTTCACACTCATGACACAACTGGCAATGGTGTTGCAACAATCCTTCAGGCCGCAGAAGCTGGAGTTGATATTGTGGACACAGCAGTTAACTCCATGAGTGGGCTTACTTCTCAACCTGCTCTAAATTCAGTTGTAGCTGCCCTTAAAAACACTGAAAGGGACACAGAAATCGACCTAGACAAGGCAGAGGATATTTCAAAATATTGGGCTGCAGTTAGACCCGTTTATGCAAATTTTGAATCTGATTTGAAGTCAGGAACTACAGAAATTTACAAGTACGAAATTCCTGGCGGCCAATATTCAAACCTAAAGCCACAAGTTGAATCCTTTGGACTTGGTCACAAGTTTAAGGATGTAAAGGAAATGTACAAGCGTGTCAACGAAATGGTAGGAGACATTGTAAAGGTAACTCCTTCATCAAAAATGGTTGGGGACTTTGCAATATTTATGGTGAAAAATGAACTCACTCCAGAAAATATCTTGGAAAAGGGCAAGAACTTAGACTATCCAGATTCTGTAATGACTTACTTTAAGGGTATGATGGGCCAACCTTACGGCGGCTTCCCTAAGGACCTACAAGAAATGATTCTAAAGGGAGAAAAGGCAATAACAAAAAGACCTGGAGAACTCCTCGAAGATGAAGACTTTGATGAAATTAAAAAGCACTTGGAAGAAAAGGGAATTAAGCCAAGCGAAGAAGATATAATTTCTTCTGCCCTATATCCAAAAGTTTTTGATGACTACATTGACTATATAAAGGAAAATGGTGAGGTCACAAGAATTGGATCAGATGTCTTCTTCCACGGACTAATGGAAGGTGAGTCCACAGAAATTTCTCTTGAAGAAGGTAAGACTTTAATCGTCACTTTAATTGAAGTTGGAAAGTTATTAGAAGACGGAACAAGAAACTTAACGTTTGAAATAAATGGTTCAAGAAGAACTATTAACATTAAAGACGAAACTGTTAAGTCAGGAGAAAATTTTGGTGAAGAAAAGATTTATGCAGATCCAAAAAATGAAAAAGAAGTAGGATCTTCTATTCCAGGTAAAATTGTAAAGGTTCTTGTGGCTGAAGGTGATGAAGTTAAAAAGGGAGACAGCCTCTTTATTGCTGAAGCCATGAAGATGGAAACAAACATTGTTGCAAACATTGACGGAAAGGTAAAAGACATCACAGTAAGAGAAGGCGACATGGTGGAAAGTGGCCAGCTGCTAATGTATTTTGAATAAAAACTTTATCCTGGGGTAATTTATAGATAAGATTTGAGATTTATAAAGGAAGTGTGAAATGAAAAAGTTATACAGGTCAAGGGATGATAGGTTTCTTGCAGGAGTTTGCGGCGGGATTGCAAAGTATCTTGGCGTGGACTCAACTATTGTGAGGATTATAGCTTTTCTCTTAATTGTGCCAGGAGGTCTTAGCATTTGGGCTTACATCGTCCTTGCTATTATCATTCCCAATGAACCCTACGGAAGGATAGAAGGATCCTACGGAGAAAAGTATTCTGATTCCTTCAAAGATAGTTACGATAATTATAGAGATGAGTACGAAAGACAAAAAAATAATAAAGACGAAGATTTTTATTGAGAAGGAGGTCCTAGGGACCTCTTTTTTAGTGTAAGTAATCAATAAATATTTCTGTATAATATTCCCATTACTTGATACAATATTGTCGAGGTGTTTTAATTGATTAGTCTTGAAGGTCTTGTGGAAAAAATAATTTTTAGAAATGATGAGAACGGCTACACTGTTGCAAAAATAATTTCAAGTGATGGCGACCTTGTAGTTGTTGGTTCAGCCACAATTTTCAAAGAAAACTTAAAATACAAATTTACTGGAGACTTCACCTACCACAACAAGTATGGGGAACAGTTTGCCTTCACAGACCTTGAAGAAGTCATGCCCGAAGGTGAAGCTGCAATAGTTTCTTACCTTTCTTCGGCAATGATTCCTCATGTTGGAGAGAAAATGGCTGAGAGGATTGTAGATGAATTTAAGGAAGAGACTCTTGATGTAATTGAAAATCATCCTAAAAAGCTCCTTTCTATTAAGGGGATTGGAAGGAAAAAATACAGGGACATCAAGGAAGTCCTCGACAAGCAGTATGCCATGAGAAAGATTTTCCTTCACTTCTCCAAGTACAATCTTCCTGCCTCAGTGATTTTAAAAATTTACAAAGAATATGGGGACGAGTCCATTGAAATTGTAATGAAAAATCCCTACGACCTAATTGGAAGGGTGAGGGGACTTGGTTTTAAGAAGGCAGATGAAATTGCAGAGTCCATTGGAATTGAAAGGGACTCTGACTTTAGGAAGCTGGCAGGACTAAAGTATGCCCTCATGCTTGCCAACAGGGACGGCCATACTTATCTTCCCCTTGACAAGCTAATAAGGGCTGGGGAGAGAATACTTGGAACAAAGTTTGAAGACCCCGATGAAGTAGCCAGGACTCTTACGCTTGAGAAAAACTTTTTTGTTGAAAGAGATGGAGAAAATTACAATTGCTACATAGCCAGATACTTGGCGGCAGAAAATTATGTTGCTGGAAAGCTTAATGATTTAAATATTTCCTTTGATGAAAAATTTGATATTGATAAAAAAATCAGGAGGACGGAAAAATTTAGGAAGATTGAACTTTCTAAGACTCAGAGAAGGGCTGTCAAGGACGCAATTAACAAGGGAGTCTTTGTCATAACTGGGGGACCGGGGACTGGCAAGACAACAACCCTAAAGGTCTTAATAGATATTTTTGAGTCCATGGACAAGGATATAAAGCTTGCTGCTCCCACAGGAAGGGCTGCCAAGAGGATGAAAGAGCAGACGGGAAGAGATGCCTTCACCATCCACAAGCTACTTGAAATTGGTTTTGGTGGGGACTTTGCCAACGTTGAGGAACTTGAGTGCGACGTATTAATTCTCGATGAAGTTTCCATGGTGGATATTCTTTTGATGGAAACCCTCTTAAAGTCCATTGAAAGTCCAACTCGTTTGATCTTAGTTGGGGACAAGGACCAACTTCCATCTGTTGGAGCAGGCAATGTCTTGGCAGATATTTTGGAGTCTGGTGTCATTGAGTCAGTTAACCTTGAAGAAATCTTTAGGCAGTCAGAAGAATCTATGATTGTAAAAAATGCTCACCTAATAAATAAGGGGGACATGCCAGTTTTAAACCTCGGTGACTTTTTTATGATTTCTGAGAGGGGAGAGACCAAGGGTCTTGAAATCATCAAAGACCTTGTTAAGACTAGGCTGCCAAATTATTTTAACGTCAGCCAATCAGATGTCCAAGTCCTTACTCCAACTAAGAAGGGGGTCCATGGGACAGAAAATTTAAACCTCGCCCTCCAAGACCACCTAAATGACAGCCAAGACTTTATAGAAGTCCTTGGGAAGAAATTTAAATTGGGCGACAGGGTCTTACAGACAAAAAATAATTATGAATTGGAATCTAAGGTTGAAAATGAATTTTATGAGGACAAGCAAAAGGGAGTCTTTAATGGTGACCTTGGTTATATTTCAAAAATCGACAAGGAAAACAAGAAGGTCACAGTTGTCTTTGACGATGTGAGAAGTGTTGAGTATAATTCTGACAATCTTGACGAGCTTGCCCTTGCCTATGCCATGACCATCCACAAGTCCCAGGGAAGTGAGTTTCCCGTAGTTGTCATCCCAATTTATAGGGCTGCTCCCATGCTTTTGACGAGAAATTTGATTTATACAGCTATAACTAGGGCGTCAAAGGCCGTTGTCCTTGTGGGGATAAGTGATTATCTTGTGAAGATGATTGAAAACAACAAGACCCGTAAGAGGTATTCTAATCTTGCAAAGAAGTTGAGGGACCAAGATGAAATTAAAAGAGGATAAGTGTCCCTTGTGTGGGAGAAAGCTAGAGGAATATGGACTTTGCCATGAGTGTCTTGGCTTAATTAATAGGGAACCAGCCTACTATTATGACATTGAGGGCCTCGATGATCTAATAGTTGCTTCAACTTATTCTGGAATAATGAGAAGGTTGATAATAGACTTTAAATTCAAGGGGAAGGTTTCCTATGGGGAGATAATTGCTGAAATAATGACAGAGAAGATTTTGGATAAAAATTTAAATAAAGAAGTCATAACTTTTGTCCCCATGCACAAAAATAAGGAAGGGGAAAGGGGCTACAACCAATCTAAGCTTTTGGCAGAAAAAATTGCAGGAAACTTAGACTTATCCTGCCAAGATATTTTTGAAAAGCTAAGAGACACCAAATTTCAGGTTGGTTTAAAGAAGTTAGACCGTGAAGAGAATTTGAGAGATGCCTTTCGTGTAAAATCTTATGCAGAAGAGATAATCATTGTTGACGATGTAATAACTACTGGGGCAACTATTGCTGAACTTACAAAAGTTGCCAAAAAAGCAGGCATAAAAAAAGTGACTGCACTAATTGCAGCCACAGAAATAGCTTAGTCTTGTAAATTTTTTAGCATTGAGTCGTGTCTTGGCCAGTTGTTAAGACTCTTGAAGTTCTTCATGGAGTAAAGAGTGGCATTTATCTCTGCCCCAATTAAAATTATAGTTGAGATGAGATAGAGCCAGATTAAAAACACTATAATACCCCCAAGAGACCCATAAGTTATGGAATAATTCCCAAAGTTTGACACATAAAAGTTGAAACCCAGTGAGGCAATTATTAGGCCAAGTGTTGAAAAGATAGAACCTGGCAAAACGCTCTTTATAGTTACCATATTCTCCCTAGATTTTGATGGAGAAAATTTGTACAAGAGGACAAAGGTTATTAACATATAAAGAAGTGGAATTGCATTTTTGGCAATTGACCAGACCTTGTCGAAAAATTCATTTTCTATTCCCAGATAGGACATGATATTTACATATATAATTTGTCCAAAGATTTGTGTAAGGACAAGAAGAAAAATCATAAGTATAAGGGCCACTGTAAAGAAAAGGGCCATTAGCCTTTGGGCTATAAAACCCCTTGATTCTTCGAAGCCATAGGATTGATTTATTATCTTCATGAGCTTAAAGACTGCTGTTGATGCAGTGAAAAGACCTAGGACAAAGGAAATTGTGAAGAAAGACCCAGATGATGACATGTGGAGTTCGTTTAAAAAGTTTGTCACAATTTCTTGGATGTCACTGGGAAGGACATCTAGAAGTCCATAAATATATTCTGGATCGAGAATTCCCGAAAAATTAATTGCGTTGATTAAAGAAATTAAAAAGGGGAATATTGATAAGACTAAAAAATATGTGAGACTTCCTCCATAAGAGAGGGTGTCATGGTCCAGGACCCTGTAAATTAGCTTGTCAAAAAAAGTAAAGACCTTATTGTCTTTAACCTTATCTATAAAATTATTCATATTTTCTTAAACACCTCTTGAGTATTATATAGTAAAAGTCGTATGATAACAATTCATTAAATGATAAAATAAGATTAGGTGATACTATGGATTACAATATATTAGTTTGCGACGATGAGAGAGATATCTTAGACGCAATAGAAATTTATTTAAAGGCCGAGGGCTACAAGGTCTTCACTGCAGAAGATGGGGCCGCCGCTCTTGAAATTATGAAGGAGAATGAAATTCACCTTGCCATAATTGACATAATGATGCCTGTCATGGATGGGATTACACTTATTATGAAGATGAGAGAAGAGACAAATATTCCTATTATTGTATTATCGGCCAAGAGTGAAGTCACAGATAAGATTGTGGGACTAAATGTTGGCGCCGATGATTATATAACTAAACCCTTTAATGCAGTGGAACTTACAGCAAGGGTCAATTCTCTTATAAGAAGATATTTTTCCCTTGGGGCGTCTGATATAAAGACTGGGGACTTAAAAATTGGCAGAGTTTCAATTTTTGATGACTCTAAAGAAGTACGTGTTGAAGATGATCTTGTGAACCTAACACCCTATGAATATAAGATTTTATATTTATTGGCAGAAAATCCTGGAAGAGTTTTTTCTTCAAATGAAATCTATGAAAGAGTTTGGGAGGAAGAGGCTGTTGATGTGAGAAAGATTATTTCTGTTCACATTTCTCACCTTCGTGACAAGATTGAAATCAATCCAAGAAAGCCTGATTTAATTAAGTCTGTCTACGGTATGGGCTACAAGATTGAGGGCAAGTGATGCTAGCTGATTTTAAAGATTTTTTGAAAGATATCTTTGTCGACCTAAGAGACAGGGTGTTTATCGAAAATATTTTTGTGTCTTCAGTAATTATTTTTGAACTCTTTAATATTAACAAGCACTTTATACTTTCCTGGCTTGTGACTCTTCTTTTTGTCATCTTAAAGATAAGGAGAAAAAAACTTTTTGACACAATTTTTACTTATAACCTCTATAAGTATAGGAGGTTTAAAAATTTTAGGCTCTTTGGTACCTTAAATGTGACCCTAATAATAATGTACATACTTTTTTATAGCTTAATAAGTGGTGACATAGTCCTCTTAAATGTCCTCTTGTTTATGATTTTAAGGGCAGTGATTATTGTTGAAGTTCAGTTTGCCCAAAACACACTTTCCATTGAACTAATTGAGTCTATCCTCTATGGTTATGAATTTGAAATCCCAGGGCCCTTTGAGAACGAGTACTTGGACAGGATTACTGTCTTAATGGAAGACTTTAAGAAGCGAGACAGGATTAGGCTAGAAGAAAACTTTAGGTCTGAAAGGTTTAAAGTTGATTTAATTACAAATATTTCCCACGACTTAAAGACTCCCCTTACCTCAATAATTAATTATGCAGATCTCTTGTCCAAGAAAGAGGTCCTTGATGATGAGGCCAAGGATTTTATTAGCATTTTAAAGAGAAATTCTACGAGACTTAAGGACCTAATCGTCGACTTGGTCTTTGCCTCAAAGACAAGTACAGGCAACCTATCTATTGAGAAGTCCTTAGTGGAATTAAACGAGATGATTTTGCAAATTTATGCAGACTACGATTCCCTCTTTGAGAAGAAGGACTTGGACTTTTCTTACAAGTCTCAAAGTGATGAGATTTTAATTTACACTGACGTCAACCTCTTCGTGAGGATTGTGGAAAATTTATTCTCCAATGCAGCCAAACATGCAAGGCCAGGCACAAGTGTCCTTGCAGGTGTAATTGAGAGCAAGTCCACTATAGAATTTTATGTCAAGAACATTGTAGATGAAAAAGTAAATATGAACTCTGATGAACTTTTTGAAGAACTTTTAAAGGCTGACAGGTCACGCCACTCCGAAGGGTCGGGACTTGGCCTTAATATAGTTAAGAACCTAGCAGAGCTTCTTGGTGGAGAAGTTAATGTGTCTATTCATGGGCAATGGTTTGATGTTCACGTCCTCCTTTTAAGGGATTCTGAATGACCATATTTTATTGACAAAGTTTTTAAATTGAAATAAAATAAAAAGAAACCACAGGTTTTTCATAATGGCAATTTTAATTAATTGCCATTTTTTTGTTTTTATTTTTAATAGGGGGAAGCATGATAGAAGAATTTGGAATAAAAAGCTTTAACAAGAAGAAGATGAAGGAATCACTACCCTATCCAATTTACTTAAAGTGGAAGGACGCACTTAGAAATGAAAAGGACTTAGACAGGGAAACTGCCGATGCCATTGCCCATGCCATGAAGGACTGGGCCCTAAAGAATGGGGCAACTCACTTTGCCCACTGGTTCTTGCCCCTATCAGGCCACACTGCCAAGAAGCACGAGGCTTTTATATCTAGGACTTCTGATAACGAACCAATCAACAGGTTTTCTGGCAAGGAACTTGTAAAGGGAGAACCTGATGCTTCGTCCTTTCCATCTGGTGGCATGAGGTCTACCTTTGAAGCAAGAGGTTATACTTATTGGGATCTTACGGCAAACTCCTTTGTAATAGGAAGTGTCTTATACATCCCAACTATTTTTATGTCCTATAAGGGAGAAAAACTTGACAAGAGGGGACCCCTTATTGACTCCACAAAAATCTTAAGTGATGAGGGAACAAAGATCGTCAACTTATTTGAAAAGGACGAATATGCCTACAGGATGAGGGTCAAGGTTGGACTTGAACAAGAATTTTTCTTGCTTGATAAGGAGATTTACAAGAAGAGAAGCGACCTAAAGAGCACCGGAAGAACCATTGTTGGAGCGCCTTCTCCAAAGGGACAAGAGTTATCAGACCACTACTTTGGACAAATCCCCGCAAGAGTAGAAAAATTTTACAAGGAAGTGGACCAAAAGCTTTATGAGCTTGGAATTTATTCTGAAGCTGAGCACAATGAAGTTGCTCCAAATCAATTTGAAATGGCAATTTTATTTGAAAATGTAAATGTGGCTATAGATGACAATCAACTTTTGATGAACATCTTAAAAGAAACTGCCCTAGAAAATAATTTGGTCTGCCTCTTTCATGAAAAACCCTTTGATGGTGTAAATGGTTCTGGCAAGCACAACAATTATTCCATTGTTACAAACTACGGACTAAATGTCTTTGACCCAGGCGACGACCCCTACAATAACAATGTCTTTTTATTGTTTGTCGCTGCCATAATTGAGGCCACAGACAAGTACCAAAGTCTTTTGAGGGTAAGTGCATCATCAACTTCCAATGACTTTAGGCTGGGAGCAGACGAAGCTCCACCAGCAATTATCTCCCTCTTCCTTGGGTCTGACCTGGAAGAATTATTCAGGGATATAAAGGAAGATATTGAGTACAAAAATAATTCTGACAAGGCCTTTAGAGGTTACAACCTCCTAAGTGTTCCAATGGATTCTAGCGACAGGAACAGGACGGCAGCTGTTGCCTTTACTGGCAACAAGTTTGAGTTTAGGATGCTTGGTTCTTCAAAAACTGGATCAGACTTAAACATTGCCTTAAACTGTGCCATGGCAGACTCTCTTGAAAAAATTTATGAAAAGTTAAAGGACTCCCAAGATGATCCTGCTAAGTTAAGAGAAAAGACTCTTGAACTTGTAAGAGATGTTATGGAAAAACACGACAGGGTAATTTGCGACGGGGACAATTATTCTGATGATTGGAAGGAAGAAGCCAAGAGAAGGGGACTTGCCAACCACAAGACTTATTTTGATGCCCTAGTTGCAATGAGAGATTTTGACTTCAATGATATTTTTATCAAGAGGGGGATTTACACTGAAAAGGAAATAAAGGCATCTTATGAAGTAAACCTCGAAGAAGTGGTAATTTATCACAGTCTTGAGGCCAAAACTATGGTTTCCATGATCCACAAGGACCTAATCCCTATGGGAATGGCTGAATTAAAAGACCTATCTCAAATTTTAAAATTTAAAAACAATGAAAAACTAAGGACTAAGTATGATAAAATAGACAAGATGATTACAGACTTACTTGAATGTGGAGATGAGATTGAACTTCTCCTTGACCATTCAAATAAAATAGATGAAATTTATGAAAAAGCAGAGTATGTTGAGAGAAATATTGCCACAATCTTATTAGCAACGCGAAAAATTGCAGACCAAATGGAAAAATTAATCTCAAGAAAAAATATGACTTTGCCATCTTACGAAGATATTTTTAATTCACTAAGCTAGGAGGAAGTATGACTAAATTTATATTTGTTACAGGTGGAGTTGTTTCAGGAATTGGAAAGGGAATTTCTGCAGCAAGTATTGGTAGACTTTTAAAGGACAGAGGACTTTCTGTCTTTATGCAAAAGTTCGACCCCTACCTAAATGTTGACCCAGGAACTATGAGTCCCTACCAACATGGGGAAGTTTTTGTAACTAAGGACGGAGCAGAAACTGACCTAGACCTTGGTCACTATGAAAGATTTATTGATGAAGAGTTAACTAAGGGTGCATCAATTACAACTGGTAAGGTCTACTCAAGAGTTATTGCCAAGGAAAGAAGGGGAGACTATGACGGAGCAACTGTCCAAGTTATCCCACACATTACAAATGAAATCAAAAATGCAGTTTACAAGGCTGCAAAGGAATCCAAGGCTGACGTTGTAATAACAGAAATTGGCGGTACAGTTGGTGACATTGAGTCCCTTCCATTCTTAGAAGCCATTAGACAAATTCACTCAGAAAACAAAAAGTCTGATGTCCTTTTTGTCCACACAGTTCTTGTTCCAAATATTCCTGGATCAGATGAATTAAAAACAAAGCCAACTCAACACTCCTTTAAGGAGCTTATGTCTAACGGAATCAAGACTGACGTAATAATTGTAAGGTCCAATGGAGTGGTGACAGATGACTTGAGAGAAAAAATTTCCCTATTCTGTGACGTTCCAGTGGAAGCAGTTATCCAATCTACAAATGTTGACCTTATATATGAAGTTCCCCTAGTATTCCACGACCAACATCTTGATGACTATATCTTAAAGGAACTTGACTTAGAAGACAGACCAGCTTCCAAGGGCAAGTGGAAGGAAATGGTAGAGAGATTTAAGGACGTAAAGGGCGAAGTGACTATTGGTCTTGTGGGAAAATATGTAAGCCTTCACGATGCTTATCTTTCTGTAACTCAAGCCTTAACTGATGCAGGTTGCGAAAATGGTTACAAGGTAAATATTGAGTGGATAAATTCAGAAGATATAGAAAAAGATGTAAGTGTACTTGATGGACTTGATGGAATAATTGTCCCAGGTGGCTTTGGTTCACGTGGAACTGAAGGTATGATTATGGCATCAAAGTATGCTCGTGACAACCACATCCCTTACTTTGGAATTTGTTACGGAATGCAAGTTGCCCTAATTGACATTGCAAGAAATAAGCTTGGTCTAAAGGACGCTAACTCTACGGAAATAAATCCAGACACAAATTATCCAATTATTGACCTTTTAGAAAATCAAAAGGACATAAAAAATGTTGGTGGAACTTTAAGACTTGGTAACTATGACTGCACTCTTGAAAAAGATTCTTTAGTTTATTCTCTTTATGGAGAAGAAAAAATTAAGGAAAGACACAGACATAGATACGAGTTTAACAACCAATTCAGGGGGCAAATAAGATCAGCTGGTGTGGCTTTCTCTGGTATAAACGAAGACAAGGACCTAGTTGAAATTATCGAATTAAAGGACGAAGACTTCTTCGTAGCTTGTCAATTCCACCCAGAATTTAAGTCAAGGCCAACAAAAATTCACCCATTATTTAATGGCTTTGTGAAAGCAGCAATCCAAAAGAAAAATAAATAAAAATAAAATCTCATCCATTAGGCTTGTAGGCTTGGGTGAGATTTTTTTATGACTTTATTAATAAAGCTCTTGCGAGATATTTGATTTCAAAAGTTTCCTTGCATGAACTTTTTTAAAAAAATTTATTAGTCAGAAGCAAAAGATTTTGACAAATTAAAAAAATTTATTAGTCAGAAGCAAAAGATTTTAACTTATAAAAAAATAAAAAAGTCCTGGGCTTATACCTAGGACTAATCTTATAGGAACTTGTCTTTTAAATTATCCCAGTAGGAATTATTTGAGAAGACAAGTTTTTTTATTGTCTTGTTTGAGAGTCTGATGTTGACCCTGTGCAAGTTGTTGAAGAAATATTCTGACCCGTCAACTAAGAGTAAGTTTGAATCCTTGTACCTTTTCTCAACAACAAGTGAAATTGTGTGGGCTCCTGGGACAATGACAGATGAGCCAAGAGACCTGTAAGCAGCAGAGTTCACTGGAGAGATGGGAGTCATCTGCAAGACGTGAAGGCTTGGGTAGACTATGGCCCCGCCAGAAGAAAAGTTGTAGGCAGTGGATCCTGTTGGAGTTGAAACCAAAATCCCGTCGCCAGAAAATTTTTCCACGTGGTTTCTATCTATGAAGACATTCATGTGGATTGTCTTTGAGTGGGCAGCCTTTAGTACAACTTCGTTTACTGAATAAAACTTGTAGACCTTATTCTTTGTGTAGATATCAGACCTTATTAGTTTGATGTCGTCGACTTGGTAGTTGCCATTTTTATAATCTTTTACAAATTCTTCCACTTCTTCAGGCTTTATCTCTTGATAAAAACCTAGGTGGCCAGTGTTTATTCCTACGAAGGGCATGTCTGGGAAGTCATTCTTGTGGATGGCCTTTATAAAAGATCCGTCGCCTCCAATACAAATAGAAAGCTCAGCGTTTTTTTTGAAACCATTAAAGGGTTCATATCCATATTTTGTTAAAAGCTTGTGCAAATTATTTGCTGTTTTTTTAGATTCATAATTTGCATTAGTCAGTATATTTATAATTTTTGACAAGAATAAACCCCCTTGATTTTTTGTATCATTATTTATATTATAAACGAATAAAGTTCCATTGACTAGAGGTGTAAAATGTATAGATTAAATTCCAGAGATTTTTTAAATTTCAAATTCAATGGAAGTTCAAAAGATAAAATTAAGGTAAATGATTTTCTTAAGGAGAGAGGTCTTTCCTCCCGACTTATAAGAAGGTCTGTTAAAAGTGGAAATATTTACTTAAACTCAAGGTTAAATAAGAAAAATAAATTTTTAAAGAAGGGAGATATTATTTCCCTTAGGTTTGAAGATGAAGATCCAAATGGAGCTATAGAACACAAGGATCTTGACATAGTTTATGAGGACGAGGACCTTGTAATTGTAAATAAAGAGCCTTTTATGGTGACTCACACAGCAAAGGATGATGCAGATGGGACTCTCTTAAACTATCTCTTGGGATATTTTGAAGACCAGGGATTAAAGAGAAAGGTTAGGTTTGTAAATAGACTTGACAGGGACACTTCAGGTCTTGTTGTTGCCGCTAAAAATTCTTTTGCCCAAGATAAAATTTCCAGCGACTTCAAAAATTGGGTTGAGAAAAAATATCTTGCAATAGTGGAGGGAATTCTAGATGAAAAAGAGGGAATAATTGACGGACCTATAGCCACAAGTGAAGATGGAATAAGGCGTGAAGTCAATTATGTCATTGGCAAAAAATCTCTAACTTCTTATAAGGTTGTGGGTGAGCATAAAAATATGAGCCTAGTCCTTTTGACCCTTCACACAGGAAGGACTCATCAGATTAGGGTTCACATGGCCCACCTTGGTCATCCAATTCTTGGTGATGGACTTTATGGATCTAAGTCAGACCTTATTAATAGGCAGGCTCTTCATTCATATTCTCTAAAGTTTAAGCTCCCAAGGACTAATAAGGACCTGGAAGTCTTTGCAAGTCTTCCTGAGGATTTTTCCTTTTTTCCCGAAGTTTATTGAAAAAACATTTTCATTGAGTTATAATTTACTTAAGTAAATTCTGCGATGTTCGAAGAATGCCTACTTAATTCAACCGACAAATTTAACACGGGAAACTGTGTATCAGCGTCCTATGACAAGCCGTCTTTGAGCGGAAGTCAGAATGCGCTATCAAGTTTTTGACCCACCATGATAATTGGCGGGTGTGAATTAACTAGGTGTCGGCATTGCGGTTTTTACTATTATTTTAGATTTTATTATTTTATTTCCAATAATTTTAGCTTAATGTGATTGAATTAAGCTTTAAGGGGTAAAATATTAACAAATAAATTAAACAAGGAGAGTTATTATGGGACTATTTGATTATTTAGAAGAAAAGAGAAACCAAGCAGTTAGAAGAAGAAGACTTAAAGAAATTTCTAAGGTTGGTACTGGTCTTGCACTAGGAGCACTTGGAGGAATTCTTTTTGCACCTCAAGAAGGTAGAAAAACTCGTGAAGATATTGCTAATAAATCTAAAGAAGCAGCTAATCAAGCTCTAAATGCAGCTAACGATGCTAAGGATACTATTGAATTCAAGGCTTACCAAGCTGGCGAACAAGCTAAAAAAACTTATGCTGACTTAAGAGATAAGGCTGCACTTAAAAAATATGAATTTGATGAAGATGTTGAAGTAGCTAAGGCAAAAGCTAAGGCAATTGGCGAAGTTGTAAGAGCTGGCGCTGAAGACATTAAATATGATGTAAAAAACACAACAGAAGAAGTTAAAGATACTGCTGAAGACGTTAAAGACGACTTAAAAGAAGGAGCAAAAGACGTTAAAAAAGAAGCAAAAAAATCAGCTGACAATGTAAAAGAATCTGTTGAAGAAACAAAAAACAAGGTAGAAAAAGAAACAAGAAAATAAGATAGGGGGTATAGAAGATGTTAGATCAAGCATTTACTATAGGTGGCCTACTCAGTTTCTTACTTTACGTGGCTGGTATAGCTGCGCTTGTTGCACTATTCTTAGTGTTAATTAATGTATTTAAAATTTTAAAAAATGTTAATGAAATTGTTGAGAGAAACCAAGGAGAAATTGATCACACTATAAAGACTGTTCCTTCTATTATGGACAATGCTAAGGACATTTCTGACAATGTGAACGCAATTTCAACTGACGCTACAAATCTTGTAAATGATGTAAAACCAGAAGTCGCAAGACTTGTATCAACTGTTGGTTCTGTTTCAGACACAGTTAATGGTATTACAAGACAAGTCGATGATACTTCTTATAGGGTGTCAAATACAGTTATGAATATATCAGATGTTATTTCTGATACAGCAAAAACTATTTCACTTAGTTCAAATAACGCCATCGACTATTTTTATATTTTAAAAGAAGTTGCAAAAACTTTAAAAGAAGTTTTTCTAAGATAAGCTAGGGACGGAGTTATTCTTCGTCTCCTTTTATTTTTATAAGCAGGACTAGAGGAAAAAATGAAGAGAGTAAAGATCATTGCCAATCCCAATTCTGGGAGGGGGGCAGCATTAAATAAAATTTTAGAACTTGTAAGGTTGATGAGTAAGGACCAATATGAGATTGAACTCCTATTTACTCATAAAGAGGGTGACGGTACTAGGTTTGCCTATGATTATTCTGGTGAGGATTTTATAATATGTAGTGGTGGTGACGGCACGGTAAATGAAGTGGTAAATGGAATTTATTTATCGGGAAGAGATCTTCCTCTTGGAATCCTACAAAGTGGCACTGTAAATGACTTTGCCAATGCCCAGAGATTGCCGACATCCCCAAATGCATTTTACAAAATTATAAATAATTACAAGACCAAGACCATTGACCTTGGGCTTGCAGGTGAAAGGGCCTTTATCAATGTTGCTGCAGGAGGAATGTTGACAGAAATTGCTTATACAGTCCCATCTGAAAAAAAAGCGACCCTAGGAAATATGGCTTATTACCTTGAAGGCGCAAGGGTTCTTTTAGAAGAAAGGATTTTAAGAAATCAAAAGAGTTTAAACTTTTATGTGGAAAGTGAAGAATTTACTGGGAAAGTGAAGGGGCTTTTATTCTTAATAACTAACTCCACATCAGTTGGAGGTTTTAAAAAGATGGCTCCTTTAGCTGATATTTCTGATGGATATTTAGATGTTCTGATTTTTAAGGGAATTAGGATTTCCGATGTGCCAGAACTATTTGCCTCCCTCATGGGCGGAAGACATGTTGACCACAACAAGGTAATGTACTTAAAGACGAAAAGTATAAAAATATCTAGTGATGAAGATCTCACAATTGATGTTGATGGAGAGAAAGCTTCAACGCTTCCTATGACTTTTAAAGTCTTGGAAAATAAATTGAGAATAATAGTACCATAAGGAGGAAGTTATGGCATCTACAATTAAAGACGTAGCAAAAATGGCAGATGTGTCAATTTCTACAGTATCAAGGGTAATAAATGACTCAAAACC
>CABQNX010000025.1 GCA_902465645.1 uncultured Peptoniphilus sp. | reverse complement strand
AAATATTACTTGGATTCCGTTAAAGAATACGAAACCGTTAACAACATTTCCAAAACCCCATAAAGTGGAGAAGGCCATGAAAGCCAGGGCATTCCACTTAATTTTCTTTTGTGAATCTTGCATATAAAGTCTCCTCTCATAAAAATAATTGCATGATTAAATTAATTATAACCTTTTAAAAATAGGTCGTCTAGTGAATTTAAGAAATAAGAAAAACATTTTTCCCTTCCCATCTTTGACCTATTCTACTTTAAATTGATTTATAGTTAAAATCTTGACCCTTTACAAATACAAGTCTGCGTTCCTTTTAAGTGAAATAGGATTTTAGATTTGTAAAAATTTTATCTCAAGACTCTTCCCTAAAAATACAATTTTATAGAGAATTTAAAAATGTATTTTTTCTTTGTTTTCTTATTAAAAATCTTGTTTTACCCAATAAAAAAATCTCCAAAAACTGGAGATCTTTTTATAATATTTTTAATAAATTTAAAAGGAATTTTCTTTTAGGAAAATATTTTTATAAACTTAATTAAAATACTAGGGTGGTCATAACCCTTAATTTTAATTTAAATAATAAAATCTTTTCTAATTATAAACTTAAAATTTTTGTTACTTTGTTGTTTTTTATAAGTCTGTAATTTTTTATGAGTCTATACTTTTTTACAACTTTATATCTATTTACCAGTCTACATTTCTTTATGATCTTATATTTTTTTATGACTTCCTGCTTTTTTATTAACCTATACTTATTTGCAAGCTTATAGTTTTTTATCAGGTCATAATTTTATGATACTTTGTATTTTTTGGTCAGTTAATATTTCTTTATGACTTCCTAGTCTTTTGTAGTTTATAAAATTTACATAGTTTGCAAAATTTTAAATTAAAACTTCTTCTGCTACTTCTCTTAGTAGGGCTATCTTCTTCCATTGGTCTTCTTCTGTCACTGCGTTGCCTTCTTCTGTTGATGAGAAACCGCATTGAGGTGAGATGCAAATATTTTCTAGGGGAATGTAGTTTGCAGCCTCTTTGATTCTCTTTATTAGTTCTTCTTTATCTTCAAGTTCTGGTCTTTTTGATGTAACTATCCCAAGGACAACTTTCTTGCCTTCAGGAATCTTGGCAAGGGCCTTGAAGTCGCCAGATCTTTCGTCGTCGTATTCAAGATAAAAGGCCTTCACATTTTCTCTTGCTAGGACATAATCTGCAACTGCATCGTAGGCTCCCTTGAAGTGGAAGGATGACTTGTAGTTGCCCTTACAGATGTGAGTTGTTATATTTAATCTTTCTGGTGCGTAGTCTATAGCCTTGTTGTTTATTTCTAAGTAAATCTTTTTAAGGTCTTCAACATTTTTTCCGTCTTTTTCGTACAGCTTTGTAGAATCTTCATCAACTAAGGCACCCCAAGTGCAATCGTCTATTTGCAAGTTTCTGCAACCTAATTCATAAATTTCTTGGAAAAATTCTCCATAAGCCTTGGCTACATCTTCCACAAATTCATTTTCATCTTCATAAATTTTTCCTTCTCCAATTTGTTTGTAGACAGTTCTTAGGAGTTGGGCAGGTGATGGGATTGTTTGTTTTGCCACTGTGTTTTCATCTTCAAATTCTTTCACAAACTTGTAGTGGTCAAGGAAGGGATGGTTTTTACCTCCAATTTTTCCGACAATTTTTACTCCGTCAGGTCTTAGGGTTTCTCCATGGAAATGAATTAGTTCATCTTCAGCCAAAGTGTACTTTTCTATTCCTTCAAGTCCCCAGAAGAAATCGTAGTGCCACCAGGATCTTCTAAACTCTCCATCAGATATAATTTTTAATCCTGCTTCCTTTTGTTTTTTCACAAGCTTTTCTATTTCTCTATCTTCAACTTTTTTAAGTTCTTCTCCCGAAATTTCTCCCTTGGAAAACTTTTCTCTTGCGATTTTTAAATCTCTTGGTCTCAAAAAAGATCCTACTACGTCGAACTTACTTGGTGCTAAAATTTTTGTCATTTTCTTTCTCCTTTTTCTAAAATCTATCTTGAGAATGTATAAAAAAAAGTCCTTACTGTTTATAAAAAACAATAAGGACGAATTATTTCCGCGTTACCACCTATTTTGCATAAGGAATGCCACTCTCAAGTACCAACATACTCTATCTCTATAACGGGAGCTCCCGGAAAAGTCTAATATCGACTAATCCCATCAGAGGCCATGTTCATCCACATCTTCCTTTGACCCTCTCAGCTAAACGGGCTTCTCTGTAAAATTCCAAGATGGATTACTCTTCTCTTCAAATGGTTTAAAATTTTCTATAATGTTAGCATCATTAATTTTTCCTGTCAAGACTTTTTTAATTAATTTTATTTAGAAGTTCGTCGACCCTGTCAGATAAGTCTTCTAGATTTTCTCTAATTGCTTTTATTTCTCTGTTCACGCGAAGGTCTGTAAAGATGTTGTCGAAGATTACATCTACAAAAAAATCATAAGTTGAATTAGAAATTTCATCGTCGAGATTAATCCTAATATCATTTAGTTCATTTTTTGCCACTAATAATTTATCTCTCACACGGTCAATGCCTCTGTTGATGTCTTTTATCTTGCCCCTCTTTACCATGCCTACTATTCCGGAATCTGCAAAAAGGTCAAAGATTCCCCACCTTGATGCACTTTCTGTAAGCTCAATAGTTTTGTCGATTTCATCTTTGAGGTCTAATAGGCTTTCTCTAGCTTCTCTCAGTTCTTTTTCTTGTGACATAATTTCCTCCTTTATAATTATCTTTACTTTGCTGGATCTTCTATTTCATTTGTTTCTCTAGATATTATTGCCCTGTCTCCAGGATTTAGAAGGGTATCTCCCCTTGGGACAATTATCTCTCCACCTGGTCTTTGAACCATAATTATGAGTTCATCTTTTCTTATGTGAAGGTCCTTGACCCTCTTGCCTGCCCAATCATGAGTTTCAGAAATTTTTATCTCAAGAAGGTCTTCTCCTGTGTAATCAAAATAAGTTTCTCCTCCAAGGACAAGTATATCTCCATCTCTTAGGTAGGTGTTGCCTCTTGGGACAATACTCTTGTGGCCCCTCTCTATTTTTGCAATTATGACGTTAAAGGCAAGTTCAATGTCTGATATTTTTTTATTTACCCAAGGTGATATTTTTGTAACCTGAGTTTTAATGAATCCAATATCTGTCTTGTCTGAATAATAGTTAAATGTTCTTAGGACTGAGTCGTCTGGATCATACATATTGAACTTCTTAGTCGCAAAGGGAAGGGCTGTCCCTTGGATAAGGAGTGAAAAAATACAAATTACAAAAACTATGTGGAAGATGTCTATGGATAAAGTCACTCCACTGTTTACCACCATTATGGCAAAGGCAATTGCCGCTGCTCCCCTAAGTCCTGCAAGAGAAACTATTGTAAGTTGATTCTTCTTAAGTTTAAAGGGTGTCATCAATCCAAATACTGAAAGTGGTCTTGCCACTATTAGCATAAAGATTGCAAGTATAAAACCAATAGGTAGGGCTTGGCCAATTAAATGGATATCTGATAGTAATCCCAATAAGAAGAACATGGCAATTTGAAAAATTGTTGAAAGGCCGTCAAAGAAAAAGACTACGTCTCTCTTTTTCTTAAATTCGTGGTTACCAATGTAAATTCCAAGAACGTAAAGGGCCAAGAATCCATTTCCTCCAAGTGTTTGAGTTAGGGCATAAGTCCCTATCATGAGTGTTGCAATAAAAACTGAAAAAAGTCCATCTTCGTCAAGGGAGAGTTTTTCTATAAGTTTCATAAATACAAATCCCAAAAGGAAACCACCAGCAAGTCCAAAGACCACTTGCTTTAATACCATTATTAGGACTGAAAGGTCGCTGCCGAGTAGCATGGATAAGAAGACCATAGTCATTGTATAGGCTGTGGGGTCGTTGGATCCACTTTCGATTTCTAATAGGGATGCTGTTTTGTATTTTAAGTTTAAGTTTTTAGATACAAGTATATTTGATACAGATGCGTAGTCTGTTGATGCCACAACTGAACCCAGTAGCATGGACTCTAAGAAGCCAAACTTCAAGACATAGTGGCAAAAGACTCCTGTTATAATTGCAGTTGCAAAGACTCCAAGGCTTGCCAGTATAATTGACTCCCTTGCCCTCTCACGTCCCATATTCCAATTGGTACCAAAACCCCCATAAAAAATTATTATCATAAGAGCTATTGTTGCTATATTTTCTGCAATTCTGTAATTATTAAAGTCGTACCCCAAGGCCGAGAAGATAACTCCCAAGGTCAAGAAAAGTAGCAGGGCAGGTAGGCCCGACTTGTTGGATATTTTTGTGGCGATCATTGCCAACAAAAGAATCACCGTTATTAATAATAGATTCATAAATTCTCCTCTTTCTAATTTGAAAAATCTATTTTTAAAAAGGAACTGCCAAAAGGCAGTCCCCTCTTATTGTGATTATAACATTTTTATCTCGTTAAAGTGAAAAATAATTTCATTTTTTAAATTCTATTTGCTGATTTAAATATATAGAAGAGGGCTCCTGTCAATAAATAAAAACCAAGAAGGACAAAGAAAAGTTTCTTGTTCTTAGTGATTATCGCCATAAGAAGAGTTAGGATAATTATAGCAATTGATAGGACAATTTGCGCCATCCTAAGGCCAGAGTTTATGGCTCCCTGACTCACTCTTATATAGTTATTCGCGAGGACAGAAATCATTATAAGGGTAACTAAAATTATTATTATTTTCTCTAAAATTTTTAAAATCTTGTCCCTATTCATTTTCCCTCGCATAGGCTTCCATGCCCTCTCTTAAAATTTTCATACTCTTTCTTATATCGTCTACATTTAGGACAAAGGCAAGTCTAACCATTTGCCTTCCTTCTTCCTTGTTCTTGAAGAAACCTGCAGCCGGTGCAAACATAAGAGTTTCTCCATCAATTTGGAAGTTCTCAATTAGCCAAATTGCAAATTTTTCTGTGTCGTCAACAGGAAGTTTAGGCATGACATAAAAGGCTCCTTTTGGTTTTTCTACAGTCACTCCAGGAATTTTTATAAGTTCTTCATAGATTACGTCACGTCTCTTTTGGTATTCCTTGTTAACTTCTTCGAAGTAGGATTTGTCTATACCATATAATTCTGCCGCTGCTCTTTGTTCAAGAGTTGGAGAAGCAAGTCTACAGTTGCAAAGCCTGTTTATTGCATCCTTGATTTCATCATTTTTTGTTGCAATGGAACCAATTCTTGCCCCACAAGCTCCAAATCTCTTGGATATAGAGTCAAGTAAAATTAGATTTTCTTCTATTCCCCCAACTTCTCCAAAGGACTTATAAGCATTGCCATCGTAAACAAACTCCCTATAAACTTCATCAGCAACAATGTATAGGTCGTGTTTTTTTGCAAGCTCAACTATTCTCATAATCTCTTCTTCGGAGTAAAGAGCTCCCGTTGGGTTAGTTGGGTTTGAAAGCAAAATTGCTACAGTCTTGTCATTAATATGCTTTTCAATTTCTTCAATTTCTGGAAGGGCAAAACCTTCTTTTGGATCAGTCTTAAAGGCTTCAAGTTCAATACCAAGTTGCTCAAAAACTGTCATGTAATTTGTATAGAAAGGATCAGTTGTTAGGACCTCGTCGCCTTCGTCACAAATTGTTTGGAAGGTAAACAAGAGGGCCTCACTAGCACCATTTGTGATGTAGATGTCCTTGGCATCAAAATTTATTCCCCTGTTTTTATAATATTTTGCAGTTGCCTCCCTAAGTTCAACTAGGCCTTGGGCGTGGGCATAAGGAAGTGGTCCCTTCTTAACATTTTTAAAGGAATCGAAATAAACATCTGGGACCTCAATGTCTGGCGCCCCAATATTTAATTCGTAAATCTTTATTCCCCTTGCCTTTGCAGCATCTGCATAAGGTGTCAACTTTCTAACTGCTGAATATTCAACATTTTGAATTCTCTTTGATAATTTCATGTTTTCTCCCTTCAATACTTCTATCTCATTGCCATCTTAAATCTGGCCCAAAAAATTTAATTGGTACGAATTTTTGAAAAACTCTTGAAAATACTCTGTCAGTGTAGGTTTCTGACAATTCCTTTGGCGACAAATTAGTAGAAATTAGTGTCTTCTTGCCACGCAAAAGTCTCGTATTTATAATATTAAAAATCTCTGAGGTTGTAAAAGAATTTACAAACTCAATCCCCAAGTCATCCACTATTAAAAGGTCTGCCTCAAAATAGAGATTGTACTTGTCGTCGTCAATATTTTTAAACTTCCTATCTTCTATGGTCTTTAAAATCTCATAGGCTGTCTGATAAATTACAATGACGTCCTTTTTTATAAGTTCAGCCGCAATACAATTTAGTAAAAAAGTCTTGCCCTGGCCTGTTGGACCCCAAAGAAGTAGATTTAAATCATTCTTCTCATCGAAGTCCCTAATATATTTTTTAGAAATTGCCAAGATGTTCTTCATGTTTTCCCTTGGCGACATATCATATTTTTCATAAACTTTTTCAGAAAATACATTTAGGTCAAACTTGTCAAAGTTCTCCCTATCAAGCATATAGGAAATTGAGGACATGTCATAAAGCTCTGAGACAATTAACTTCTTCAAGCAGTGGCACTTCTCGTCATCTTCATTTATTCCTGTGTCGTGACAATCCTTGCAAGAATAAATTTCTTCTAGGTAGTCCCTTGGATAGCCCTTCTTTTCCAAAAAGTCCATCTTTTTTATTTTTAAATTGTAAATCTTTTCTGATACCTCAAGGGACTTGTCTGCATTGGGATTTTTAATCTGGTCCATAGATGCTCTTAGGGCAATGTCCCTTATCAGGCCATCGATTTGCCTAACTTCAGGAATTTTTTTGTAAATTTCCTCTAGCCTTTTCTCATGGATTTCAGAATTTTTTCTCCTCAAGTTTTCATAATAATTACTTATCTTTGCCGTCAGTTCCATAATCAACACCTAGCTTTTTAAAACCCTCTCTTTGCTTTTTCATAGCAACATCAAAGAGGTCGTCTTCTGAATAATTATCTGTTATTTGCTTAAAGTTGTGAAAGGCTGTGGGCTTTCTCTTCCTTTTCTTTTGGTCTTTTTCCTCAATATCTTCTGGCGACTTAATGTCTAATTCTTTCCATTTCATAAGGATGGCATCAACATAATTGACATTGGGTTTGGAAATCTTTGAAGTCCTCTTGCAAGCTTCTAAGATCAAATCCTTTGAGAATTTGAATTCATCAAACCAAGAATTAATAATGTTAAAGTCAACTTGACTAAACTTCTTGTCCACACCTATGTATCTCATGATTTTTTTGTACCTATAATATTTTATGTCATGCTCAATGTAGGACTGCTCAACCTCTTCCATGGTCCTAATATTGTCTCTGGACCAGTTTCTCACAACTTGCTCAACATAAGAAATGTTGTAAATCCCCTTGATCTCTGTTGTATAGAAAAAGGCTTCTTCTATTAAGTCGGCTGGCATATTGTAGGCCGTAATCCAATTTATTATGTCAATCTTCTTCATGGGAGCAATAGGCTCTCTCATGAGGAACTCTGCCCTTGTAAGAAGGTTGGCATAGGTTGGGTTTTCTACAACTTCTGAATAACCCTTGTCCTTTTTCTTTTCTTCTGATTTTAAGTTGTAGACATTCTTGATATAAAGTTCCTTAAGGTTTACAAACTTAACCTTGTCATCTTCTATCTCAACTATGCCCATCTTCTTCCAATAGGCCCAGGCCCTATTGACATCGGACTCAAGGATTCCAAGATAGTCGGCAAGATTTTCGCTAGTAATACCAGTTCTCCCCTCCTTGGCAAACTTGTAGCCCAAGAGATAAACTTTTACAAACTCTCCATTGGCTCCTGGCATAAAATCATTTATAAAAATATTCTCTATGGAAGTCTCTCCAAGGTCGTATTTATTTTTTTCAAGTAAAAACATATTTCACCAATCTCTTTCCAAGTCTATGTCCATCTTTGTTGCGTAGTTAAAGGTCTTATTTAAAATAATCTTAAAGGAAGACTTGTTCTCGTAGAAGTCAGGTATATTTTCATCATAAGACCCATTGGGAAACTTCATGAGAAAACTGTAAGATCTTTTAAAACCTAGCTCTTCATAAACTCTTCGTGCTCTCTTGTTGTAGTCTGCAACAAATAAAATTATTTTTTTGAAACCTCTGTCTTTTAAATAAGTTAGAAAAAGGCCAAGTATCTTTTTGCCAATCCCCTGATTTATGTAGTTGGGATCCAGGACCACACCAAGCTCTGCCTTCTTCAAAATTTTATTTATATTTTTTAGTGACAAGTAACCAATTATTCTTTCATCACTTTCTATTACAAAATACTCTGAGAGGGGCCTTTTAGTCTTCCATTTAAACCATTCTATTATATCTTCTTCAGACTCTTCTATAAAATTATATTCCAAGAAGAGGAGCGAATCATTGTGTCCCCAATTTCTAAAAGTAAAAACATCTTCTAAGTTCATCTTCCTAAAACCAAGCTTGGGATAATTTTCCATGAGAGCCTCCTTTGATTATTATATACTATTTTAAGAAGTCTATAAAGAAGTATAAGTTTGTCGAGTTTTTTAAAAGTTTTTTATCTCCTTATCAAAAAGATATTTTTTTATATTTACAATGTTTAAATTTATTTCATTTCTCGTGATTTATGTTAAAATAAAATTACAGTTAATAAATAAAATTGTACAATTCGTAACAGGGGAGATTTTTTATGAGAAAAAATGACAATTTAGATGAAATTGATGTTGAAATCCTTGAGCTCTTGAGAAAAAATGGACGCATGAGCCACGAAGACATTTCAAAAAAATTAAATCTAACAAGACCTGCTATCCATAGAAGAATATATAAGATGGAAGATGCTGGTTACATTAAGGGCTACAAGGTCCTTGTTGACTGGCAAAAAATTGGCTACAACGTGGACACCTATGTCCTCTGCAAGGTCAACACTAATGACTTCAAGGGACTTATCTCAAAGATCATGGAGATCCAAGATGAGAAGTTTAAAATATTCGAATGCTACAGGGTTACAGGCGAGCACTGCATAATGTTAAGGATTAAAACCATAAACACTTCAGACCTAACAAGGTTTTATGATATGATTTTAAAAATCGATGGAATACTTGATACTAAAACCCTTCTTATCCTTTATTCTGAAAAGGGAAATGATGAAATTTTTACCAGGGTTGATACTGAATAGTTAACAAAGAGGATGATTTTAAATGGAAGAGAAAATACTTGTTGTAGACGACGAATCTGCAATATCTGATATTATTAAATTTAATTTTGAAAAGGAAGGCTATATTGTTGAGACAGGTTGCAATGGAAAAGAAGCTATTGCCCTTGCAGAAGAAAATAATTACGACCTTATAATTCTTGACATAATGATGCCAAAGTTAAACGGCTTTGAGGCCCTTAGGGAAATAAGAAAAACATCTGATGTTCCTGTGATTATGCTTACGGCTAGAGAAGATGAAGTTGACAAGGTCTTGGGGCTTGAGCTTGGGGCAGACGACTATGTTGTAAAACCCTTCTCCATGAGGGAGCTCCTCGCAAGAGTCAAGGCAGTCTTAAGAAGGTTTGACAGCCCAGACAAAAATGACGACCCTTCAATTTTAAAAGTTATGGATCTTGAAATTGACCTTAGCAAGTACCAGGTCATAAGAGGCGACGAAGTTATTGAGCTTACCCTTCGTGAGTTTGAACTCCTAAAGTTTTTGGCTTCCTACCCAGGCAGGGTCTTCTCAAGAGAAGAGCTTCTTGAGGAAGTTTGGGAGTATGAATACTATGGCGACATAAGAACAGTTGATGTCACTGTTAGAAGACTCCGTGAAAAAATCGAAGATGATAAGAAGGGCTTTAAGTACATCAAGACTAAAAGAGGAGTTGGCTATTTTTTTGCATCAGACAATGGTGAATCCTAATGAACCACTCCATTAAGTCTAGATTTATTTTGATTTATGTAGTCCTAGTTCTTATTTCCATGTTTATCGCATCTACCTTTATCATTGATAGGCTTGAAAATGTGCAAATAGAGACTGCAACTTCCTCTATGGTAAAAACCATGGACACACTTGCCACAACTACATCGGCATTTTTTAAAGATAATAATTATGAAACACTACCCCAGCTTGACGCAACGCTTAAAGACTGGGGTATTTCCAGTGAAGAATCTGCCTACATTATCTCACCAGATAAGGCTCCAAAGATTCTCGCCAGTACAAAAAATATTTCTCCAAAGGAGTCAGAAGATGCTTACTCAGTAAAATTTATTGAACCAAAACTTGTAATGGATGCAGCTTCTGGCAAGACCAGGGAAAAAATTGTGGAATACGAAAACCAGAAAGACGTGGAAAAACACATTGCAAGACCTATCCTATCTGGCGACGGAAGTATCCTTGCAATTATTTATATGACAAGGAATCTAAACTCAATCTATTCTGTAATAGACGACTCAAAAGTTATTATTACTTATGCAACCTTGATTTCCCTTATCACAACTTCTATACTTGGTTATTTTATTGCCAATTCCATCACTGGTCCTATTCGTGCCCTCACTAAGAAGGCCAAGGCCCTTGCCAAGGGTAACTTTAACCAAAGTATTGAGGTCAAGAGCAAGGATGAGATTGGAGAACTTGGTATGATGTTTAACTTCTTAACCAAGGAGCTGCGTGAGTCCATAGAGAAGATGGACCTTGAAAGGTCAAAGCTCGACACAATTTTTAACTACATGGCTGAAGGTGTAATTGCCATTGATAGAAACAACAGGTTAATCCACGCAAACTCCATTGCCAAGAAGATTTTAAATATTTCAGAAAAGGACTTTTATAGGGTTATAAACTTAAAGTCCATTAACCTTAATAATATTGACTACAAAAATGAGGAGAGTCTTAGGGGAGAAGAACTGACAAAGATTGCAAACTCCTTCTATAAAATTAAATTTGCACCTTACAAGTCTGATGCCCTTATAAACTCTGGTCTTATTGTTGTTTTGCAAGACGTAGATAAGGAGCACATGCTAGACATTATGCGTAAGGAATTTGTTGCCAATGTATCCCATGAGTTAAAGACCCCTATAACAACTATAAAATCCTACACAGAAACCCTCCTTGATAGTGATCTTGACAAGGATTCACAAAGAAACTTTTTAAAGGTTATTGACAGGGAAAACTCCAGGATGTCTAGGATTGTGACAGACCTCTTATATCTTTCTAACATCGACTACAACAAGGACAATATTAGCCTTGCTCCTATTGACACCTACGAGTTTATTGCTGAAGCAATTGAGTCTCAATCAATCTTAATAGTTCAAAAAAATCACAAGATTGAATTAAATATTGATATGGACATAAAAGATATTTACGCAGAGAGAAATGGCGCCGACCAAATCCTCACAAATATTATTTCCAATGCCTGCAAGTACACTCCTGAAAATGGAAAAATTGTAATTGATGCTACGAACATGGGTGACCTTGTGGAAATCAAAGTGTCAGACAATGGAATTGGTATACCTAAGGAAGACCTCCCAAGGATATCTGAAAGATTTTACAGGGTTGAAAAGGGCAGGAGCAGGCAAATGGGCGGAACAGGCCTTGGCCTTTCCATTGCCAGCGAGATGATAAAATCCTTTGGGGGCAGCCTAAAGATTAATTCTGTATTTGGCGAGGGAACTATTGTTACCCTCCTCTTTAAGGCAAGTGAAGGTGATGACAATGATGAAGAAATTGCCTAAGCCAACATCTACCTTCATCTTAATAGGACTTGTCCTCCTCTTGGTCTTCCAGTCCAAGAACCTCTGGCTCTCTTTTGACACAAAGTCCGAAGATCAGGCGAAGATTGGTGACGTAGATGAATTCTTACAAGAGATTCTTACTCCTCAAAGATTAATTGCAAACTTTGGGGACAGGGACCACTACATGACAACAGATCTTGGACCCTATTGGAAGATGACGGGAGAAAATATTTCTGAGAAGCTTCAAAAGGCAAATTCAGAAAATTTAAAACTCATTGATACAGAAGAATATTTAAACCTCCAAAGGCAGGAGTCCCTAGTTTTTAAATTTAATTCTCCCCTTTCAGGTTCTGTTTTTGTGAACCTAATTGGAGACAAGAGAAACTCCAACGACATCAACCTAAGTGTGGACTCCATTTACATTTCAAATCTTGGAGAAATCTATATTTCTGGCAGCAAAAACTTCTACAAGCTTGTGGACATTAAGGTGGACTTTGATATAGGAGAAATCTTAAAAGAAGTCAAATCCAAGGGCATAAGGGCTGTCAACTTCTACGAGGCCTATGGGATAAAAAAGGATATTTACATTCCCGACGAAGACTACATCTCTTTACAAAAGGTTGCCTATGTCTCTGGTCTAAGCAACTTGGAAGAGAGCATGAAGTCCAACTTGGCCGAGAGATTTTTGGGGATTCCCATTGACTACATTAGGGAAATGACTGTAGACGGAAAAAATACCTATGTCTATGAAAATGAATACTTGTCCTTATCAAGCGACGGGATAATCGAGTACTCTCTTGAGTCACAATTTGATGTCAAGTCTCGTGACCTCAACAAGTCTCTCGACAGGGCCGTGGAATTTATTGCCCAAAAGACTGGGATAAGCTCTGGGATTTATCTCGAGAAGATCGAGCCCTGCGACTACAACGACAATTTGGGTTACAGGTTCTTCTTCAACTTAAAAGACGGTCAAATCCCCCTAGTCCTTCCATCTAAGGACCACAGTTTTATAGAGATTGACGTCTATTCTGAGTTTGTGAAAAATTATAGGGAATACTACATCCGTAAGGACGACAACCCAATTTATAAAAAAGAAAAAATTAACATAGAGGGCATCCACAGAATTCTCAGGAAGAACATGGAGACTTTTGACTACAAGCCTGTTATGGATATCTTATCTGCCATAGATAACTTAAATCTTGTCTACTTAAGTTCTAGTGGATTCCAAGCACAAGAGCCTATACTTGTCTATGAAATGGCCTACATGGGCAGGATCTACTACTTTGATGTTGAGGACGGAAGTTTGATGATGGTGAAATAGTATGGATTGGAATAAAATTAAAAAAATCTTAATAATTGCCCTTGTAGTTGCCAATGTGGTCCTCTTTGGATACAGCAATTACAAAAATTTTAATATGAGAGATGAGTCCACAAGGATTGACTTTGTAAAAGAGGTCACTGGTCTATTAAAAGAAAAAAATATTATCTTAGATACAAAAATCCCAAGAAGGAGAAAAAAACTTCCCTCAGTCTTGGTTTCCTTTGAGACATCATCTGAAGAAGATATAAAGAACAGGTACTTTGATGGCAAGGGCACAGTTGAAAGGCCGAGTACAGACCTTGCCGAGATTTTCCTAGGCGACGAGTATATAAACCTTGTCAATGGTCGAAGGGTCTACTATGAAAACAGAAAAAAAGATAAGAAATACAATATTAAAAACCTAGATGAAGCACAAAAAATTGCAACTAAGTTTTTATTGGACAAGAAGTACGACACAAGAGACATCTACCTAAGTTATTACGAAGAGCAAGATGGCAAGTACTTTTTAAACTACACCAAGGTCTTTGAAAATATTCCAGTTGAGTCCTCCTACACCAACTTCATTATTGATGAGAGAGGAGTAATGTCCATGGACAGGCTTTGGCTCAATGTCCTTGATAAGTCAGACCAAAAGATATTTTTGTATCCTGCACCTAGGGCCCTTCTCTCTCTATTAAATAAGACAGAGTACTACAACAAGACAATCGAAAAAATCATCCCCTGCTTCTACTTCAACCCAGAAGACCAAGGTTATATCGAAGACATTACTCGTGCGGTAAATGGTCGTGCCATACCTGGTTGGAAGGTCAAGTTTTCTGACGGAGAATACACAGTTCTATCAAACTACTAAAGACTCCTAAGCTTAACAATTTCAAATCCCTATGTTAGAATATGTGTGGAGGTTTTTATGAAATTTTGCTCTTTGGCAAGTGGCTCAAGTGGCAACTGCCAATACATTGAATATAAAGATACAAAAATTATTATAGATGCCGGACTTTCTGGCAAAAAAATTGAAGAGAACTTAAAAAAGATAGGCGTAAATCCATCAGAGCTTGATGCAGTCTTCGTGACTCATGAACACATTGACCACGTCAAGGGAGTTGGGGTCCTATCGAGAAGACACAACCTAAAGGTCTTCTCCAACATGATGACCCTTGATGCCATGCTTCCCACTGTTAAGAAGCTGGACCCAAAGAATACTTTTATCTTTGAGAATGGCAAGGGCTTCAGCTTTAAAGATCTAGACATCCTGCCAATATCCACCTTCCACGACTGTGCAAGTGGCTGTGGCTTTGTAGTTAAGGGAGATAAGAAACTTTCTCTCTTGACAGATACAGGTTGGGTCAACCAAGATGTCATGGAAAAAATGGACGGGTCAGACTTAATTTACCTAGAGTCCAACCACGACGTCGACATGCTAATAAATGGGACTTACCCCTATCCAACTAAGCAGAGGATCCTTTCTACCAAGGGCCACCTCTCAAATGAAAATGCAGGCGAAGTTCTTGCAATGATCTTAAAAAAGAAACAAGAACAAGTCATCCTAGGCCACTTGTCTTCTGACAACAACCTGCCAGACCTGGCCCTAAGGACAATAAATGACTTGCTTGCATCAGAACACAAAAAAGAAAACACAGACTACACAATTGATGTGGCTCCAAGGTCAGACCCATCAAGAGTCTTTGAACTTTAAATAAAGGGAGGAATAATTTGAACATACTACTTACAAATGATGACGGAATAAATGCAGAAGGCATAGAAGTCCTTGCCAAGTCCCTAATAAAGGAAGGCCACAAGGTTACTATCGCTGCTCCAAATGTTGAAAACTCTGGCAAATCACACGCCATTACCTTTAAGAGCCCACTAATGGTTCAAGAAACAAAGCTAGAAGGCCTTGAAGATGTGAAAAGCCTTTGCGTCTATGGGACTCCTGCTGACTGCGTAAGAGCAGCAGTCCACCTATTAGATGAAAAGTTTGACTTCTGCTTCTCAGGTATAAACTCTGGCTTTAACGCAGCTACAAACGTCCTCTACTCAGGCACAGTTTCAGCAGCAATTGAAGCCAACCTCTTTAACATACCTGCCATTGCGGTTTCATCTCAATGGGTGAAGGGTCACTCAAAGTTCGAAACAGCAGCAAGAGTTGCAGTAGAAGTCTTTAACAAGCTTGACGACCTAAAGAGACTTCAAGTCCTAAATATAAACGTACCTTACCTTGACTACGAAGAACTAAAGGGGATAGAAGTTTGCAAGGTTGGAGCCGACGTCATGTCAATCTACGACATATCAGAAGAAGGAGAAGGCTACAACATGAGACTAAAGGGCTTCCCAAAGGACAACAACGAAAAGGATTCAGACATCCACTTCTTGGGTCAAGGCTACGCAACAGTAAGTCCACTTCTTTACGATGTAACTAACCTAACTCTCATCAATGAGTTAAGCCAAATGCTAAAATAAAGTCACGAAAGGAAAAATAGTGAACTACAAATTTACCTTATTATTTTTAATCTTTTTGATTTTTGGAATATTTTTTAGAACAATAATGTAAATAAAAGAATTTAAAAAGTCCTAGTGACTTTTTATTTTTTTGATATAATATATGAAAGAGGTGATGTGTTTGAAAAAAATATTTATATTCTTGGCCTTAGTCCTTGTACTTTGCGGCTGCCAAAATAAAAGAATAGATAGTCTCTACAACTACAAGACAGACTTTGTCGGCGACAACTCAAAGGTCTCACAAATTGTGTCGAGACAAGACTACCCAAAGGGCTTCGAGGTGGGAGCCATTGAAATACTTTCAAGCAAGTCACCCTACGGACTCAAGGTCTTTGTTAAGGACACAAGCAATATAAAAAGAGAGGACCTCTTTATAAATGCCATCGAGAGCTTCGCCCTTATAGGAAACCTAGACAGGATATATTATGTAGAAAGTGGCAGGGACTTTGAAGAAGAAAAAAATAAGGAACTAAAAGATAAGATTTTCATCTTCTATAGGAAGGAAATAGAAGAAATCTTAGAAGAAAAAAATACTAGCATAGAAGAAATATCCAAGGACAGAGAAAGCTTTGAGGACTTTGTAAATAATTGGAATAAATAAAAGAGAAGACTTTGTGGTAACCACATAAGACCTTCTCTTTTTTTTGTAGTTTTTTGTAATTTAATTTTCTATTTTTATTTTTATTAGAGAAAATTTGTCGCCAAAACTTGTTTATACTTTAATAATTTTTTCTCATTCTAAATTTTATAAAAATCTTCAAAAATTTTTAAAGTCACAAGAAAAACTAATCTCACAATAAAATCTAAGATCAAAAAAGAGAAGGACCAAGCCTTCTCTCTTTACTTATCTAGGGTTTCTTTGAAATTTCTTTTGAACTATATCGAAACCATCGATGTCAATATTAAATTGATTCTTATCTTCCTTAACCCAGTGAGCCCTATAAAGGTCCTTCTTGTCTAAGAAAGTGTTACTTGCGCAAAGAATATCATCGTATGCCCACATAGATGGATTAACATCCTTGTAAGTCACTAGACTTGGATTATTCTTTCCAATATAAGTCTTGTCGACAATCCTATTGAAGGCCTTGTTGGACACAGCTGCAACCTCTTGTCTTGGGATAAATTCATCTCCCTTGTAACTTGCAAGTCCATCAGCGTAAATCTTTAGCCAACCTTCCTTGAAAGCAGCTTGGATTTCGGCCTTAGCCCAGTGATTATCTCTTAGCTTCATATCGTTGCCACTAGCATCAGGAAGTTCTTGGAACCTCTTAAGAGTTGCGATCCATTCGTTCCTTGTGATCTTGCCTTGTGGCTTAAAGTTTCCATCATCATAACCTTCGAAGACTCTTGCTTCAGTTACAATCTTAACAGCCCTAGTGTACCAAGCTTCTCCAATGTCCTTGTAAGGAAGCTTGAAGTCAGGATTGTACTTGTAGCCATCTTCAACAAGTGCGTTGGCAAGAATTTGAGCAGCCTCAGCACGAGTAAGACCATCATTAGGTCTAAATTCTTTTTTGAATCCTTGCATATACCTTACTTCTTTGAAGTAGTTGTCATCAGAAATAGGCATTGGAACCTTAACAATCTTTTCTTGAATAATAGTTTCATACCTTACTTCAGGATACATTGGTATATAAGGTCTGTCTGGATAATCTGGTTTTTCAGGGTAATCTGGATAGTCAGGTTTTGGATCTGGACGAGCTTCTCCTACATATACTGTGACTTCAACTTTTTGAGAACTTCCATCTGGATAAGTCACCCAAAATGCTACATTGTAGCGACCACTCTTGTTGATGTTTGGAGCAGTTGTCTCATCCATTTCGAGCCTTGTTCCACTTTCAAAACTATATCCATCTGGCAATGTGATTTCCTTTTTATATTGGTCTTCGGTAATTTTTTTGCCTAGGTCTGTGTAGATGAATCCACCCTTAGCTTCTGGTATAGGTTTAACTTCTGGCACATCTCCAAAATCTTTTTTGTATTGTGCTGTAATTGTTGTTTCTCTTGTGAACTGTTGAGTTAATTCATTGTCCCAACCTGTGAATAACCAAGTGAAATCTTTTGTTCCATCAGCTTTTGTTACTTCTTTTCCTATTGGATTATCAACTGGAATTCTAACTTTTTTACTTGGATTAACCCAGAAAGTTCTTGTAATATCTTCAGTTGCCTTGTCTGTTGTCTCAACTACAACTTTCACAAAATTATCTGGCACATCAGGTTTCTTATTTGGATCAGTTTGTTCAAGATAATCAGGAAGAACTTTTACTATAACTACTACTTCTTCTGTCTTACCATCGTCATAAACAACTTGTATCTTAGCAGGACTGTAACCTTCTTTACTTGTGTCTGCATCTTCAACTACATTTATAGCCTTAACATCAACTAGTGGCTTGCCATTAGGATCTTTTGGAACTATTAAAGCATTTTTATACTCTTCTATAGAAACCTTATCTCCAATGTTTTTGACAATCTCTTTAGTTTCAAAGTCTATTTTAATTTCAGGCTCTCCATTTTTTTCATAGAAGGCATAAATTTCTGTATCAGTTGTAAACTTATAATCTTTTGCAAAGTCATAAATTCCATCATTATTTGATGAGTTTATTTCTTTGTTATTTGTTGTCCATTTCTTAAATCCAT